>CANJRC010000041.1 GCA_947476535.1 Betaproteobacteria bacterium | reverse complement strand
TGGGCACATCGGGAAGCCGGCGCGGATGCGCGAGTCGAAGTACGACTGCGACACGCTGCGCGCCAGGTTGCGGATGCGGCCGATGTAGGCGGCGCGCTCGGTCACCGAGATGGCGCCGCGGGCATCCAGCAGGTTGAAGGTGTGCGCGGCCTTGAGCACCTTCTCGTAGGCCGGGAGCGCAAGTTTGGCTTCCATCAGCCGCTTGGCATCGGCCTCGTGGTCGGCGAAGTGCCGGAACAGCATGGTCGCGTCGGACTGCTCGAAGTTGTAGGTGGACTGCTCCACCTCGTTCTGGTGGAACACGTCGCGGTAAGTCACCCCCGGGGTCCATACGAGGTCGTACACATTGGCCACGCCCTGCAGGTACATGGCGAGGCGCTCGATGCCGTAGGTGATTTCGCCGGTGATGGGTTTGCAGTCGATGCCGCCCACTTGCTGAAAGTAAGTGAACTGGGTGACCTCCATGCCGTTCAGCCACACTTCCCAGCCCAGTCCCCAGGCTCCGAGGGTCGGGTTCTCCCAGTCGTCTTCCACGAAGCGCACATCGTTCTGCTGCAGGTCGAGGCCGATGGCCGCGAGCGAACCGAGGTAGAGGTCGATGATGTCGCGCGGCGAGGGCTTGAGCACCACCTGGTACTGGTAGTAGTGCTGCATGCGGTTGGGGTTCTCGCCGTAGCGGCCGTCCTTGGGCCGGCGTGACGGCTGCACGTAGGCGGCCTTCCAGGGTTCGGGGCCGATGGCGCGCAGGAAGGTGGCCGTGTGGGATGTCCCCGCGCCGACTTCCATGTCGTAGGGTTGCAGCAGGGCGCAGCCTTGTTGGCTCCAGTAATCCTGGAGCCGGAGAATGAGTTGCTGGAACGTGAGCATGGAGGGCCTGAACGCAAGGGCGCAAAAGCTGCGCTAAAGGCGCGATTTTACTGGCTTTCTGTTGCCAGTAACCGTCGCAGGCGGCGTCACCGTGTGTGACTCCTCCGACGCCCGGCGTGACTTCAGGCGCGCGGGCGCCGCCGCCCGAGAAGCCATGCGCCGGCGAGGAGCGCAAGGCAGGCGAGCAGGATCGGCGCATCGCCCGCGCGCACGTAGGGCGTGGCGCCCTCGAAGGGTTGCGCGCTGCCTTGCAGCAGGCCCTCGGTAAAGGCGGGCAGGCGCGCGGTGACCGTGCCGCGCTCGTCGATGATGGCTGTGGCGCCGGTGTTGGTGGCGCGCAGCAGGGTGCGACCGGTTTCCATGGCGCGCAGGCGCGAGATCTGCAGGTGCTGGTCGGGCGCCAGCGAATCGCCGAACCATGCCACGTTGCTCACGTTGACGAGCAGGGTGGCGGCGGGTAGCTGCCGGATGATTTCGGCGCCAAAGGCGTCCTCGTAGCAGATGTTCAGGGCGACCCGCAGCGAAGCGCCGAGTTGCATCGGCTGCGGGTTGGCCGGGCCGCGCGCGAAATCAGAGAGCGGGATGTGCAGCAGTCCGAGCACCCAGCCCAAGCCTGGCGGGATGAATTCCCCGAAGGGAACGAGGTGCGTTTTTGCATACGTTTGGTGCGGCGCGGTGCCCAGGCTCACCACGCTGTTGGTGTAAGCGACGGCGCGGTCGCCGTTGGATGCTTCGCGCCGCGGGACGCCAACGAGAATGTTGCCGTTGCGCGCGCGGGCGAGCTGTTCCAGCGACGCCAGATACTCCGGGGGGACGAGATCGAGGAAGCGCGGAATGGCGGTCTCCGGCAGCACTGTGAGCGTCGCCGCGCCCGATGCCGCGAGGCGCCGGTAGGTATCGAGCGTGGCCTCGAAGCGGCCGGGTTCGAACTTGAGGCTTTGCGGCACATTGCCCTGCGCGAGCGCCACCGTGACGGGCGGGCCGAAAGGCACGGTCCACGCCACCTGCTTGAGCGCATTGCCGGCGGCAAAGAGCGCGAAGAAAACGCTGGCGCAGATGACGCGCAGGCGCAGCGTCGGCCGTGACGCACGCGTGCCCATGGCACAAATGATCAGGCCCGCCGCCAGCATCGCGGCAAAGGACATGCCGTACACACCAACCACCGGTGCAAAACCCGACAGCGGCGTATCGGACTGTGCATAGCCCAAGGCCAGCCACGGAAAGCCGGTGAAGATCCAGCCGCGCAGCCATTCCGAGAGCGTCCACATCGCAGGGATAATGCACAGTGCCCCGATGACCGCGCTTGAGCCAAGGCGCGCTTGCAGGCGCGCATGCAGGTAGCCGACGCCCGCCGGATACAGGGCGAGCACCGCGCAAAACAGCAGTGTGGCAATGGCGGCGATGGGTGCTGGCATCATGCCGATGTCGTGCAGGCTGACATAGACCCAGGACACGCCGGCGCCGAAATGCCCGAGGCCCCAGGCAAAGCCGATCAGCGCGGCGGGCTTTGCGGCAGACGTTCTTTGCCAGAGCAGCAGCAACACCACGGGCGACAGGATGGCCAGTGCGGAAATGCCGATGGGCGCGAAGCCGGCCACGGCGAGGGCGCCGGCCAGCGTGGCAATCAGAAGTTTCATGGTGAATTCACGCGCCACGCGCAGCGCTTGCATCGCCAGTAGGCAGGGTCAGTGCGGGCAATGTTGCGCCGGTCGTCTCTGAAACGGTGTCGTTCACCCGGGGTTCAGGCCCGGTCCGGCAATTGCTGCACCTGCAGCGAGTGCAGGCGACGGCTGTCCGCGCGCAGCACCTGGAAGCGCAGCTCGCCCATGGCCACCGACTCGCCGCGCTTGGGGAGGCGGCCGAAGCGATGGATGACAAGTCCGCCGACGGTGTCGAACTCGTTGTCGGGGAACTCGGTGCCGAAGGCGGTGTTGAAATCGGCAATTTCGGTCTGCGCCTTCACACGCCAGGCGCCGGAATCTTCACGGATGATGTTGTCGTCCGAGTCGTCGAAGTCGTGCTCGTCCTCGATGTCGCCGACGATCTGCTCGAGCACGTCCTCGATGGTGACTAGACCCGCCACGCCGCCATATTCGTCTACCACGATGGCCATGTGGTTGCGGTTGGTGCGGAATTCGCGCAGCAGCACGTTGAGCGGCTTGGATTCGGGGACGAAGATGGCTGGGCGCAGCATGTCGCGCACGTTGAAGTCCTCTTCGCCCGCGTAGTAGCGCAGCAGGTCCTTGGCCAGCAGCACTCCCACCACGTTGTCGCGGTCGCCATCGACCACCGGGAAGCGCGAGTGCGCGGTGGCGATGACCAGCGGGATGAAACGATCGGGCGTCTCGCCGATGTCGATAACGTCCATCTGCGGCCGCGGCACCATGATGTCGCGCACGTGCATCTCGGAGACCTGCATCACGCCCTCGATCATGGACAGGGCGTCCGCATCGAGCAGGTTTCGCTCGTGCGCCGAATGCAGCAGCTCGACCAGTTGCTCGCGGTCCTCGGGCTCGCGCAACAAGAGCGCCGAGAGCCGTTCCATGAGCGTCGGTTTGTGTTCTTCAGTCATGGCATGCGTTCATCGTATTTCGTTCCGGTAGGGATCGGGGAAGCCGAGGCTGGCGAGGATGCGTCGCTCGCGGCGTTCCATGCGTTCGGCAGCGGCATCGTCTTCGTGGTCGTGGCCTTGCAGGTGCAGCAGGCCATGCACCAGCAGGTGGGCATAGTGCGCTGCGACCGGCTTTTTCTGCGCGCGTGCTTCCTTCCACACCACGGGCGCGCACAGCACGAGGTCGCCCTCCAGCCGGCGTGCGCTCGTATGGTTTCCCGCGCCCTGGTCGTAGCTGAACGACAGCACGTTGGTGGCGTAGTCCTTGCCACGAAACCCGTGGTTGAGGCGTTGCGACTCGGTGCCGCTGACCACGCGCACGGTAATCGCTGCGTTGGCCGTGGCGGGCGCCAGTGCCGCGCGCGCCCAACGGCGCAGTGTTGCCAGCGGTGGCACGCTGCGGCTTCGCGCGGGGTTCTGCAGCGTGAGGGTCACGGTGTTCCCGCGCACGGCCCGGCGGCGAGGTTTCGGCTGCATCGCACGCTCATGGGGCGGTACGACCGCGCTCGTAGGCATCGACGATGCGCTGCACCAGTGGGTGGCGCACCACGTCCTCGCTCTTGAAGGTGGAGAAGGCGATGCCGCGCACGCCCTCGAGCAGGTCGCGCGCCTCGACCAGTCCGCACTTGGCGCCGCGCGGCAGGTCCACCTGCGTCACGTCGCCGGTGATCACGGTCTTGGAGCCGAAGCCCATGCGCGTGAGGAACATCTTCATCTGCTCGGGCGTGGTGTTCTGCGCCTCGTCGAGGATGATGAAGGAGTGGTTCAGCGTGCGTCCGCGCATGTAGGCGAGCGGCGCGAGCTCGATGGCGCTGCGCTCGAGCATCTTCTGCACCTTGTCGTAGCCCATGAGGTCGTACAGCGCATCGTAGAGCGGCCTCAGGTAGGGATCGACCTTCTGCGCGAGATCGCCCGGAAGGAAGCCCAGGCGTTCACCCGCCTCCACGGCCGGCCTCACCAGCACGATGCGCTTCACCGCATCGCGCTCGAGCGCATCCACGGCGCAGGCCACCGCGAGGTAGGTCTTGCCGGTGCCCGCCGGCCCGATGGCGAAGGTGATGTCGTGCTCCAGCACATTGCGGATGTAGTCGCGCTGGCGCGCCGTGCGCCCGCGCAGGTCGGCGCGGCGCGTGGAGAGCATCGGCCCGTCGTCCGGGTTGGCATTGGCCCCGAGCGCTTCTACCAGGCCCAGTTGCACGTCGTCGATGGACAGCTCGCGGCCGGCCTGCGCGTAGAAGCGCGTCAGGAGTTCCGCTGCGCGCGAGGCGCGGTCCTTCGAGCCCTGCACGCTGAAACGTTCACCGCGCCGCGTGATGGTGACTTCGAGGGCGGTCTCGAGTTGTTTGAGGTTTTCATCCATGGCGCCACACAGGTTGGCCAGGCGCTGGTTGTCCACCGGCGCGAAATCCAGTTCCACCGGGCGCGCTTTCATGCGGTCCTCATCAAGGGTGCCGCGATCGGCGCGTCGGCATCACCGGCGATATCGCCGCGCAGCGTGTGCGAGAACGCTTTGGTGATGGCGACGTCGGCAAAGCGGCCGATGAGCGTGTGCGGGCCGGGGAAATTGACCACGCGGTTGTTGTCCGTGCGGGCCGACAGTTCATTGGCATCCTTTTTTGATGGTCCGACGACCAGCACGCGCTGGCGAGTTCCGACCATGGCCCGGCTGATGCCTGCGGCGCTGGCGGCGATGGCGGTCTGGAGTTCATGCAGGCGCGCCTCTTTGACCTCCTGCGGCGTGTCGTCCGGGAGGTCGGCGGCCGGCGTTCCGGGCCGGCGGCTGTAGAGAAAGGAATAGGAGTCGTCGAAGCCGACCTCGGCGATCAGGGCCATGGTGGCTTGATGGTCGCGCTCGGTTTCGCCGGGAAAACCGACGATGAAATCGGAAGTGACCGTCGCGTCCGGCCGCACGGCGCGCAGGCGGCGCACGATGGACTTGTACTCCAGCGCCGTGTAGCCGCGCTTCATGGCCGCGAGCACCCGGTCCGAGCCCGACTGCACCGGCAGGTGCACATGCGATACCAGTTTCGGGGTGCGCGCGTAGGCATCGATCAGCCGCCCCGTGAACTCCTTTGGGTGCGAGGTGGTGTAGCGGATGCGCTCGATGCCGGGGATTTCCGCCACGTATTCGAGCAACAGCGCGAGGTCTGCATGGTCATCGTTGATGTCATTGGCGCCTCCCAACTTGCCGCGGTAGGCATTCACGTTCTGTCCGAGCAAGGTGACCTCGGACACGCCCTCGTCGGCGAGCCCGGCCACTTCGGTCAGCACGTCCTCGAACGGGCGCGAGATCTCCTCGCCCCGGGTGTATGGCACCACGCAAAAGCTGCAGTACTTGCTGCAGCCTTCCATGATGGACACGAAAGCCGTCGGGCCATCGACGCGCGGCGGCGGCAGGCGGTCGAACTTCTCGATTTCAGGAAACGCGATGTCGACCTGGGGCTTGCCGCTCGCGCGGCGCTGCGAGATCAACTGCGGCAGGCGATGCAGCGTCTGCGGCCCGAAGACGATGTCCACGTAGGGCGCGCGCTCGACGATGTGTCCGCCTTCCTGGCTGGCGACGCAGCCGCCGACGCCGATCAACAGGTCAGGATTGGCCGCCTTGAGTTCCCGCACACGGCCTAGGTCGTGAAAGACGCGCTCCTGGGCGTTCTCCCGCACCGAGCAGGTGTTGAACAGGATCAGGTCTGCCTCGGCGGGGTCGTTGGTCGCTTCGTAGCCGCCGTCCGCGTGCAGGGCGTCGGCCATGCGTGCCGAGTCGTACTCGTTCATCTGGCAGCCGAAGGTGCGCAGGTAGAGTTTTTTTACGCCGGGTTTTCGAGGGCCATCCATGGCGGGTGGTCAGGCGATGCGCGTCTGGGTGGGTATCACTGAGCCGCCGGGCTTTTCTTTGGCCGCAGCGCTTCTTCCTCGCTCAGGATCCAGGCACGAAACACCTGGCCGTTCATGTCGAGCACGTAGTCGACCAGCGCTCCGGCCCGCGGAAGCGCCGTGGGCACGATGATGAAATTGTTGCGGTCGCGGATATTTCCGCCGGGGGCCAAGAGGACGTTCTGGCCATCGATGCTCACCATCAGTTCCTGCACATGCCGGATGACGCCGCGCTTGGTGTCGTCGGGGATGGTGCGAAGCTGCGCCGCGGCGCTGCCGGCGGCTAGCGTGATGGCGGCTACCGCGATCAGCCGCAAGCAAGCCTGCACAAGCCACGTGTCATTCCGGGCGGGCTGTGTTTGCCGGGCTGTTGCTGCAGTCGCTTGGGTCATGGGCCGGTGGTCTCGTGGGGTGCGTAGCAGGCAGCGCTGCGATGAATCAGAAGAATGTGCTTATTTTACAGGGACTTTGGAACGTCCGCTGGGGGCGGAGCGGGGATCTGCACCGTGCACGACCCCAGCCGTCGCAGACCGTCGGGTAGCGCAGCTGAATCCGGGGTCGCTGCGTGACTAGCAATGCGGGGGTCGGCAATGCCTTGGAAAGGATGGTGGCGAATCCGTGATTCGAACACGGGACCTGCGGATTATGATTCCGTCGCTCTAACCGGCTGAGCTAATTCGCCATGCGAGGGGCAGGATTATCCTTTTGCATCTGATACTTGTCAAGGAAAATTGGGATTAATGCCGCTCTTTCCATCGTCGCCTCGGTGGCGCGTTTCACCGGCGACTACAATGACCAGGATGACGATCAAGACCGACATTGTCGTGGTGGGCGGAGGACTGGTGGGTGCCAGCCTGGCGCTGGCACTGCGCGACACGTGCTGGAAGGTCGCGCTTGCCGAGGCGCGGGCGGACACGCGAACGGCGACCGGTGTCCCGGCAAACGGTGCTGCGGGCGACGAATGGGACCTCCGGATATACGCGATTTCACCGGCATCGAAGTCGTTCCTGGAGGGCATGGGCGTCTGGCAGAGACTGGATGCGCGGCGCGTGGCCCCGATTCACGCCATGCGGGTGCGCGGCGACGCGGGCGCGAGACTGGATTTTTCGGCACATGACAGCGGCGTCGAGGCCTTGGCGTGGATAGTCGAGTCGGGCGCGCTGATGCAGGCCCTGTGGGGGGCCCTGGAGCGCCAGCCAGGACTGGAAATTCTCTGTCCTGCTGCCCCTCAAGCGCTGGATGTCGGCAGCGACGCGGCGCGCCTGCGACTAGTGGACGGGCGTGACGTCGAGGCGCGGCTCGCGATCGGCGCCGACGGGGCGCGTTCATTCGTGCGCAATGCGGCGGGCATCGCCGCCACCGAAACTCCTTACGGGCAGAGCGGTGTCGTGGCCAATTTTGCCTGCGGCCGTCCGCACCGGTCGGTCGCGTCGCAGTGGTTTCGCGACGATGGCGTGCTGGCCTGGCTGCCCTTGCCCGGTGATCGCATTTCGATGGTGTGGTCGACGCCCGACGCCGAAGCGCTACTCGCGTTGTCCGATGACGAGTTCTGTGCGCGCGTCCAATCTGCGGGTGAGCATGCCTTGGGCGAGCTGCGACTGCTCACGCGCCCGGCCGCATTTCCCCTCGTGGCATTGAAATCGACGCGCATCATCTCGCATCGGATTGCCCTGGTGGGCGACGCCGCGCATGTCGTGCATCCGTTGGCTGGGCAGGGAGTGAACCTTGGATTTGGTGATGCGCAGGCCTTGTCCATCGTTCTTCGCGACGCGCTGGATGGCGCGGATCCTGGCGCGCATCTCTTGTTGCGGCGCTACGAGCGCGCGCGCGCAGAGGATATACTGGCGATGCAGTGGGCCACCGACGGCCTGGCGCGGCTCTTTGGCAGCCGTGTGCCCGGGGCGAAGCGGATTCGCAACTGGGGCTTGAACCTAGTGAATCGCCTGCCGATGGTGAAGAATGTGCTGGTGTCGCATGCCATAGCAGCACAACGACCGGCCCGCAGTCCTCAAGAGCGCATCGGCCGATAAGGATGACGATGATGAAACGCATGAAACTGCAGGCACTCGCGATCGCTGCGGTGCTGGCGTTGGTGGCAAGCAGCCTGGCGCAGGCGCAGGAGGCGCAGATCCGCCGCACCATCGAGAGCCGCTACGGCGTGAAGGTGGAGAGCGTGGCGCGCACCACCTATTCAGGTCTTTACGAAGTCGTCGTCAACGGCGATGAGCGCAATATCATTTACACCGATGAGAAGGCGGGGTTTCTCATCAGCGGGCAGATCGTGGACATCAAGACGCGGCGCAACATCACGCAGGAGCGGATCGACAAGCTCGCTGCTATCAAGTTCGACGAGCTGCCGCTGGAATTGGCGATCAAGCAGGTGCGGGGCAATGGCAAGCGCGTCATGGCCATGTTCTCCGACCCGTTCTGCGGCTTTTGCAAGCAACTCGACCAGCAGCTGGTGAAGATGGACGACGTGACCATCTACACGTTCATGTATCCGATCCTGCGCAAGGACGAGTCGCCGGAAATGTCGGCGCGCATCTGGTGTGCGCCGGATCGTGCCAAGGCCTATGTCGACATGATGGTTCACAACCGGCAACCGCCGAAGGTCGCTGGTTGCGTCGCGCCGATCGAGAAGTGGATGGCGCTTGGCGAGAAGCTGAACGTGCGCGCAACGCCCGTGAGCTATGTGGCCAGCGGATCGCGCATCGTCGGCGCGCGCTTCGAGGAATTGCAGCAGGCAATGAACGAGGCTGTCAAATAGTCGCAGCCCCGGTGGCGGCTGGTTTTCGGAGCTCATTTCACAATTGAGGGCGCAGTTACGCAACTGAGTCTCCTCAATCCCCCCTACATCGGAGGCCATTTCGGTAATTCCGGAATGGCCTCTCAGTTTTGTGGCAGCGGAAAACCCTTGGGTAGCAATACCCACAGGCGCAGGGCCTGGCGCATGCGCCCGGCCTGCGCGCCGGCCTCCGCTCCGAACCCCCAGAAGTAGTCGGCGCGCACCGGCCCGCGAATAGCGCCGCCCGTATCCTGCGCGATCATCAAACGTTCCAGGCGTGCATCGGTATTGGGGTAGGTGGTAGATACAAACACCGGGCTCCCCAGCGGGATGAAACGCGGATCCACGGCGATGGAGCGCTCGGGCGTGAGCGGCAGCCCCTGCGCGCCGATCGGGCCTTCCCTGGGATTGCCGCCCGGCAGCTCGCGAAAGAACACGTAGCTCGGGTTTTGCGCCAGTAACTCCTCGATGCGCTTCGGGTTGGCCACTGCCCAGGCCTTGATGCCCTGCATGGTCGCTTCGCCGGACTTCAATTCGCCGCGATCGAGCAGCCAGCGGCCGATGGACTGGTAAGGATGGCCGTTCTGGTCTGCATAGTTGAGGCGGAGCATGTCGCCCGAGTCGAGCCGGATGCGTCCCGACCCCTGCACTTCCAGGAAGAACGCCTCGATCGAATCGTCCACCCAGACGATTTCCTTTCCCGATACCGGCGCCATGCCGCGCTCGATCTCGGCGCGTGACCAGTAGGGAACGACACGGCGCCCTTCGATGCGGCCGCGCAGGCGCATGTTCTTCAGATCCGGATTGGTCGAGGCGAGATCGATCACCAGCAGGTCGTCGGGCGGGGCGTACAGGGCATGCAGGAAGGGCGCGCGCCGGGTGCGGCTGCCGCGCAGCAGCGGTTCGTAATAGCCGGTGGCCAGTCCCTGCGTGCTGCCTTCGGGCGTGGCGGCGCGATAGGCAATGAAGTTCGTCTCGAAGTAGGCGCGTACGTGTGCCGCGTCAGGCACGCCGGTGCTGCTGAGCCTGGCGGCTTCGGCGCAGGCGTTGCGCCAGGCCGGCTGGAAGCGCATGGCGTTGCAGGAGGCCAGAAAGGCGCTCCATGCGGCGGCGACATCGTCGCCAGCCCAGCCGGGCAGCGCATCGAACCCGACCGCCTCGAGCACGGGTACCTTTGCAACGGGCGGCTCCAATTTGGGCGCTGGGCAGGCGGCACAGGCCGGGCAGGGGATGGGGGCAGGACATTGGGCCAGTGCCGGTGCGGCGGGTGCCGGCGCATCGACCTTGTCCAGCTTGGCACATGCTCCGAGGAGCAATGCCATGGCGATCCACGCGCCCAGCGAATACCCGTTGCCGTCCCCATTGCCGCCGCCACGCCGTATCATGCGGCCTGCCCCACTATTTCAGGAACGCCAGCGCACATGCAGTCCGGATTCTGGATTTTCATTCTCGAAGGGGTCGTGGTGCTGGCCATTGCAGTGTTCATCGTCTGGTGGACATTGCCGAAGCGCAAATGAACCGATCGATGACACCGTCGCGGCTGCGGGCACCGCAGTCTGCAATCAGTGCAGCACGCGCGGTACGGCCAGCGTAAATTCCGGGATGTTGGCTTCGAACTGGGTGCCGTCCTCGGCCGTCATCTGATAGGCGCCGCGCATGGTGCCCACGGGCGTGGCGATGGCCGTGCCGCTGGTGTATTCGAAGGACTCGCCAGGCTTGAGCAAGGGTTGCGAGCCGACGACGCCGAGTCCCCTGATGTCCTGCGTTTGCTCCTTGCCATCCTTGATGATCCAGTGCCGGGCGATCAGTTGTGCCGGCATGCTGCCGGTGTTCCGGATGGTGATGGTGTATGCAAAAACGAAGCGGCCATTGGCCTCATCGGATTGCTCGGCCACATACTGTGTCTGTGTGGTGACGGTGATCTCGTAACGTTTGCTGTCGGCCATCCGGGTATTGCACACGAAATCTCCGGAACTGACAAGCGAAGAGGTGCTCGGCAGGGAGAAATCACCATTGGCCGGTAGAATGTGCCATGCGGAATCGATCCGCGGAACTGCGTCGGGGCAAAGGCCGGCGCATGCTGCCATCGCCACGATAAACGGAAAAACAACGCTCATGACACGCAGCTATCGCATCGCGCCAAGCATCCTGTCGGCCAATTTTGCCAGGCTGGGTGATGAAGTGACCGCAGTCGTCGCCGCGGGCGCCGACATGATCCACTTCGACGTCATGGACAATCACTACGTTCCCAACCTCACCATCGGCCCAATGGTGTGCGAGGCGATCAGGCCGCTCACCGAAGCGGCGATCGACGTTCACCTGATGGTGGAGCCGGTGGATCGCATCGTGCCGGATTTTGCCAAAGCGGGCGCCAACATCATCAGTTTTCATCCGGAAGCAAGCGCCCATGTGGACCGCACCATCGGGCTCATCCACGACAGCGGCTGCAAGGCGGGGCTGGTGTTCAACCCCGCCACGCCGCTGTCCTGGCTCGATCACGTGCTCGACAAACTGGACCTTGTGCTCATCATGTCGGTGAACCCGGGATTCGGCGGGCAGTCGTTCATTCCCGGCGCGCTGCTAAAGCTTGCCGAAGTGCGCAGGCGCATCGACGCGCTGCGCTTACAAACGGGTCGCGATATCCTGTTGCAGGTGGATGGCGGCGTGAAGACGGGCAACATCGCCGAGATCGCGCGCGCTGGCGCCGACACCTTCGTGGCGGGCTCGGCCATATTCGGTTCCAAGGACTATGCGGGCACCATCGGCGCCATGCGCGCCGCGCTGAAGTCGGTGGACTGAAGCACGGCGGTCCTGCTTGGGACGCTAAATAGCGGTCTGCCCGCCGTCGACCACCAGTCGCGTTGCCGTGATGAACGACGCGTCGTCGGAAAAGAGAAAGCAGATCGGCCCTGCCAGTTCCTCGGGGCGTGCCACGCGTTTCTGGATGTTGACCTGCCCCGCCTGTTTCATGGCCTCATCGAGATCGTTGCCATAGCGTGCGGTGTAGGCCTTCGTGGTCATCCCGGTGAGTGTGCGGCCCGGAACCAGCACATTGACCCTGACTTCCGGTCCGGCGTCCAGCGCCAGCTGCTGCGAAAACGCCATGATGGCGCCCTTGGCGCCTGCATAGGGCCCGTTGTTCTTGCCCGATGACAGGGCTGCCGTGGAGCCGCAATTGACGATGGATCCCGATCCCTGCGCATGCATGATGGGCAGCACATGCTTGCATACGAGGAAGGTGCCGCCGGCGTGCACGGCAAACAGGCGGTTCCATTCTTCCAGCGTGTAGTCCTCGATGGGCCCGAACACCACGTGGCCGGCGCCATTGAACACGCAGTCGATACGGCCGAACTTGGCGTGGGTTTCGCCGATGGCGCCCTTGACCGCGGCTTCATCCGAGACATCGATGCCGAACGCCAGGGCGCCGGCGGACTCGGGCAGCGACTTCGCCACCGCCTCGGCGGTCTCGCGCGACAGGTCGACCACGGCGACCTTGCCGCCTTCGGAGGCGAAACGACGCGCAGTCGCCGCGCCGATGCCCGAACCGCCACCCGTGACGAACAGCACTTTTCCATTGAATCGCATGTTGCGCTCCCCGAATTCGAATTTCATTTTGAGATTGGCCACGACGCGTGCACATTGCCGCGCCGCCGTGCAGGATGATAGCAGGGGCCTTTTCGCGACCGGACTGCCGCGCAGAACTTCAGGCCGCACCGCGCTGCAAACGCGTGAACACCGTCAAGTATGATGCGAGGGGACTTTTCTTCGCTATCGGATTCGATTTGCCCAACAACAACTCCGCCGAGTTTCGCGCAGTGCTGTTCGACCTGGACGGCACCCTGCTACACACCGTTCCCGAACTCGCCCATGCAGCCAACTGCATGCTGGCCGAGCTGGGACGGCCCCCGCTGCCGGAGGCATTGATCGGTTCGTTCGTCGGGCGCGGCATCCGCCGCACCGTCTCGAGCAGCCTGGCCGGTGTGCGCGACGGCGAAGTGGACCCCGAGCTCCTGGCGCGCGGGCTTCCCATCTTCGAGCGCGTGTATTCGGAGCACCCGGGGTCGCGGACCGAATTTTTTCCCGGTGTCATGGAAGGCCTCGAGCGGCTGCACGCCGCCGGCATGCCCATGGGCGTGGTGACCAACAAGGCAGGCCGTTTTACGCTGCAACTCCTGGACATCATGGGCCTCGCGCGGTTTTTCGGCGCGGTGGTGAGCGGGGACACGCTGGCGGTGCAAAAGCCCCGACCGGAGCCCTTGTGGCACGCGTGCGCGCAACTGGGCGCGCCTGTCGCCGAGACATTGTTCATCGGTGACTCCAAGCACGATGTCGCCGCGGGCCGTGCGGCAGGATGCGCGGTCTGGTGCGTGCCCTATGGCTACAACGAGGGCGAGCTGGCGCACAGCCTGGCCTGCGATCGCATGGTGGCGAGCCTTGCCGAAGCGGCCGAATTGATCTGCCCGTGATGAATCTGTCGATGATGGATCTGCAGATGATGGATCTTCCGATGATCGCGCGGGCATGAGCCGCCAGATTCCGGTGCCCTCGATGTGGCTGATGTGCGCCATGGCCATCACCTGGCCGATCACCATCAACATCTTCCTGCCGGCCATCCCCGCCATCAGCGATGCGTTCGATGTGGCGCCGGACCGGGTGCAGTTTGCCTTTTCCATGGGCATGATGGCGTTCGGCGCGGCGCAATTCATCATCGGACCCATGATCGACAAGCTCGGTCGCAGGCCCGTGCTGTTGACGGGCGTGATGATCTTTCTCGCGGGCAGCGGCGTGGGCGTGCTGGCGCCGTCATTGTCGTTAGTGACGCTGGGCCGTGTGGTGCAATGCTGCGGCGTGGCGGCCCTGTTTGTCCTGGCGCGGGTGATCATCCGAGACCTCTACAGCGGAGCGCGAGCGGGCCAGGCGATGTCGCGGCTGGCGACCATCATCACGGTAGGGCCCATGGTGACGCCGATCCTGGGCGGGCTCATCGTCAGCGTCGCCGGCTGGCGCTATACCTTCGGGTTCGCCGCGATCTATGCGGCCGGCCTTTTGCTGTGGGCCTGGCGGGCGGCAGGCGAAACCCAGCCGATGGCAGAGCGTGGCGGCATGCCGTTTGGCATGCTCAGGCAGCAATACGGGCTGCTGTTTTCAGACCCGGTCTTCATCAGCTTCGTATTCACCGCCACTTTCGTCTCGAATGCCTTCTTCACCATCATGCTGCTCACGCCGGTGCTGTTCATCAAGGACTTCGGCGTATCACCCGCCGCGTTCGGCTTTTGCATCATCGGCATGACCTGCGGGCTGATGGCGGGAAGCTTCCTTGCAAGCCGGCGCGTGCTGCGCTTGGGTATCGACCGGATGATCGCGCGCGGCCTGACCATCTCGACGGCGGCCTTGCTGCTCATGCTGGCACTGACCCCTTGGCCATCCCTGCTGATGGTGATTCTCCCGGCGAGCCTGTACATGTTCGGGCATGGCATGGCCTTCCCGAACAGCATCGCGGCATCGACCGAAGTGGATCCGCGCGTGGTCGGCGTGGCGACAGCGACGGTCGCGGCGGCGAACATGTTCATGATCGGCGTCATGACCAGCTTTTCGGCGAAGTGGCATGATGGCACGGGCCTGCCGATGACGGTCGTATGCCTCGCCTCCAACGCATTGGCGTGGACGCTGTTCCTGAATGCCCGCCGGTTGAAGGCGAGGCGCCGCGCTGCGGCCTGATCATGGTGGAGAATGCATGCTGATCGTCGATTCGCAAATACACATCTGGGCCCCCGACACGCCGCAGCGACCCTGGGTGCCGGGGCTCAAAGCGCAGCAGCCGCACCCGGTGACGAAGGATAGGGTGCTGGCCGAGATGGCGGCGGCCGGCGTCGATCGTGTCGTGCTCGTCCCGCCATCGTGGGAAGGCGACCGTAACGACCTGGCTCTGGCGGCCGCGGCCGCGCACCCGGACCGCTTCGCGGTGATGGGGCGCATCGCGCCGGACCGCAAGGAGAGCCGGGGGCTGGTTGCAGGCTGGCGGACGCAGCCCGGCATGCTGGGCATGCGCCTGACCTTCCACAATGAGCCGCAGCGATCCTGGCTGACCGATGGAACAGTCGATTGGCTGTGGCCGGCCGCAGAGGCGGCAGGCATCCCGATCATGGTCTTCTCCCCGGGACGGGCGGCGCTGTTCGCGCGCATAGCCGAACGCCATCCCGGATTGAAGCTCATCATCGACCACGCGGGCCTGGACGTGCACATGCGCGGCGCTGCGGCGTTCGAGCCCCTCGCCGAGACCTGCGCGCTGGCGCGGTTCCCGAACGTCGCCGTGAAAGCGAGCGGCCTGGCGTGCCACTCGACCCAGGCCTATCCATTTCGCGATGTGCACGCGCCAATCCGGCAGTTGGTCGATGCCTTCGGGCCGCGGCGCACGTTCTGGGGGACAGACCTGACGCGCATGACGTGCAGCTACCGGGAGTGCGTGACCCTCTTCACCGAAGAGCTGCCCTGGCTGGGCGGCGACGGCCTTTCCCAGGTGATGGGGCAGGCGATCGGCGACTGGCTGGACTGGCCGGTCGACAAAGCGGCGTAGGATTAGCCGCATGTCCTCAGTCACACAGGGAAATCGAACCGCAACACTGCAGCGGCTGCGCGACATCGTCGGCGCGCCGCACCTGTTGACGCAGACGGCGGACATGGCCGGCTATGCGAGCGACTGGCGCAAGCGTTTCCACGGCAGGCCGCTGGGCGTGGCAAAGCCCGGCACCACGGATGAGGTCGCCGCCGTGGTCAGGCTGTGCAACGATGAAGGTATTGGTGTCGTGCCGCAGGGGGGCAACACCGGCCTGGTGGGTGGCGCCACGGCATCGACTGACGGCTCCCAACTGGTCCTCAACCTGTCACGCCTGAACCGCGTTCGCGACATCGATACCGTCAACAACACCATGACGGTGGAGGCCGGCTGCGTGCTGGCGGCGTTGCAGCAGGCCGCTGCGGGCGCGGGACGGCTGTTTCCCCTGAGCCTCGCCGCCGAAGGCACGTGCCAGATCGGTGGCAACCTCTCCACCAATGCCGGCGGCACGGCGGTGCTGCGCTATGGCAACACGCGCGACCTGGTGCTCGGGCTCGAGGTGGTGCTGCCCGCAGGCGATATCTGGAACGGGCTGCGCGGCCTGCGCAAGGACAACACCGGCTACGACATGAAGCACTTGTTCATCGGCGCGGAGGGGACGCTGGGCGTGATCACCGCGGCGGTGCTGAAGCTCTTCCCGCTGCCTGCGGAGCGCGCGGTGGCCATTGCTGCCGTCAACAGGCCGGCCGATGCGCTGGCCCTGCTCGCCCGGGTGCAGCGTGACGGCGGCGAGCGGCTCACGGGATTCGAATTGTTCTCGGATTTCTGCCTGGATCTGGTGCTGCGGCAATTTTCAGGCAGCATCGCACCGCTTGCGGTGCGCGCGCCGCACTACGCCTTGGTTGAACTGTCCGACCTGCGCGCCAACGGTCGTGCCGCCGCGTTCCTCGAGGAGTCGCTGGGCGCGGCGCTGGAAGCCGGGGAGGTCGGCGATGCAGCCGTCGCGAAAAGCGAGGCGCAGGCGGCGGCCTTCTGGGCCCTGCGCGAGAACATTTCCGAGGCGCAGGCGCGCGAGGGCGCCAATATCAAGCACGATGTGTCGCTGCCGATCTCGGCCATTGCGCAGTTCATTGACGAGACCGACGCGCTGCTTGCGCGCGCCTTCCCCGGCGTGAGATTGGTGACATTTGGTCACCTGGGTGACGGCAACCTGCACTACAACGTGTCGCCCGCCCAGGGGATGACCCCCGCGCAATTCCTCGAGTCCATGGACGCGGTGAATCGCATCGTGCACGACCAGGTGGCGCGGTTCGATGGCTCCATCAGCGCCGAGCACGGCCTGGGGCAGCTCAAGCGCGAAGAGATCCTGCGCTACAAGTCTGCGTTGGAAATCGACCTGATGCGCCGCATCAAGTCATCGCTGGACCCGAATGGCATCATGAATCCTGGCAAATTGTTGTAATACTGCACGCTACTACTGCAAAAATCGTAGATAAACTGACAAGCAGAGTAATCGGTTTTCAGGCCGTGTTGCGGGCAGACGTCACGCTGACCAGGCACCGCGCCCGCCTCAGAGGGTCGGTGCGCTGTGGTATAGTTTTCCGACCATGAATCGCACAATGGATCTCACGACAGATCTCACGACAGATCTCACGACAGCAACAGGCCTCGCGACCACCGTGGCGCTCGAGGCCACAGGGCCGGTCGAGCTTTTGCGGCAAGCCGCGCTGCACGGCTGGCGCTGCTGGCGATCCTAGCCACGCTCGCTGCGCCGCAGCGCTGGCTGCCGGCGCGCCTCCCAATACCGTTGTCGTTCCTGGCATGCGGTTCCAGAATCCACAGTAATACACAGTACGGAGTTGCAACGTGACTGAATCCGAATTCCAAGGCCTTGCCGCGCAGGGCTTCAACCGCATCCCGGTGGTCGTGCAGACCTTCGCCGACCTCGATACCCCGTTGTCGGTGTATCTCAAGCTCGCCAACCTGCCGGGCAGCTACTTGCTCGAATCGGTGGTGGGTGGCGAGCGCTTCGGACGCTATTCATTCATCGGCCTGCCCAGCCGCGTGCGCATCGTGGTGCGCGGCGACCAGACCCAGGTGCTCGACGGCGGCAAGGTGATGGAGGAGTCCGGAGGAGACCCGCTGGCGTTCATTCGCAGCTACCTCAAGCGATTCCGCGCCGCGCCACTGGCGGGCCTGCCGCGCTTTGCCGGCGGCCTGGTGGGAAGCTTCGGCTACGACACCGTGCGCTACATCGAATCCAAGCTGGCCAAGCGGCCCGTGAAGCCCGACCCCATCGGCACGCCGGACATCGTGCTGCTGCAGTCGGAGGAAATCGCCGTGTTCGACAACCTGGCCGGCAAGCTTTACTTCGTCGTGTATGCCGACCCGGGTGTGGCGGGCGCACTCGCCGCGGCGCGCAAGCGCCTGTCCGAGCTGCTGGATGGATTGCGCAAGCCGGTGCAGATTCCCGAGCACGGCCCGGGTGGCGCGCATCAGCCGAGCTCGGGCATCGGCGAGGAGGCCTTCCTCAAGGCCGTCGCGCGCTCCAAGCAATACATTTTCGACGGCGACATCATGCAGGTGCAGATCTCGCAGCGCCTGTCGCGCAAATTCGACGGCGAGCCGCTGTCCCTGTACCGCTCCTTGCGCACGCTCAACCCCTCGCCCTACATGTACTTCTTCAACTTCGGCGATTTTCAGATCGTCGGCGCGTCGCCAGAAATCCTGGTGCGCCTGGAAGGCGACAAGGTGACCTTGAGGCCGATCGCTGGAACACGACGTCGCGGCGCCACGCCGGCCGAAGACGAAGCCCTGGCGGCGGAACTGCTGGCCGATCCCAAGGAGCGCGCCGAGCACGTGATGCTGATCGATCTGGGGCGCAATGATGTCGGGCGCATCGCGCAGACGGGCACGGTGAAGGTGACTGAGAACATGGTGATCGAGCGCTACTCCCATGTCATGCACATCGTGTCCAATGTCGAGGGCACCCTGCAGCCCGGCCTGGACGCGATGGAGGTGTTGAAGGCCACCTTCCCGGCAGGGACGGTGACCGGCACGCCCAAGGTGCGCGCCATGGAAATCATCGACGAGCTGGAGCCGGTCAAGCGCGGTGTGTATGCCGGGGCTTGCGGCTACCTCGGCTATCACGGTGACATGGACCTGGCGATCGCCATTCGCACCGGCATCATCAAGGATGGCGAACTGCATGTGCAGGCGGCCGCCGGTATCGTCGCCGATTCGGTGCCTGCATCGGAGTGGAACGAGACCGGCATGAAGGCGCGCGCCCTGCTGCGTGCAGCCGAAGTGGCTTCGGAAGGACTCGATACGCGCATGGATTGAGCGGCCTCGCCGCCGCTCACAATTATTTGCATTCGTGATGCAATGCCTATGCGTTTTTGCGGCGTATCGCCAAAGTAGCCATGCCATGGTTCTTGCAATGCATTCACCTGGAGGACGTGGCAGCGGATGCGCAGGGGCCAATGCGTGCAAATAAAACATCCAGGCAACTCAACCAAAGGAGAGAGTGAGCATGAAAAAACTGTTTCCCGCCGCCGTTGCGGCATTGATGGGCATGTCCGTCGCCGGTGGCGCAATCGCGGCCGCAAAGATCGAGAAGATCGAAGCGCCCAGCCCGACCGTGACGATGGAAGGTGGCAAGGCCACGGTGAAGTTCACCCTCAGCGGCAGCTCCGACGATCGCGACAACTGCGGCTTCTGGGTTGACTACGGTGACGGGCAGAATCCCGACACCCGCATCCTGTCCAAGAGCGACGGCCTGTTGCCGCGCGTCATGGAGCACTCCTTCAACAAGGCGGGCAGTTTCACGGTCAAGGTCAAAGGACAGCGCGTGAAGATGGCGTTGGGCTGCAATGGCGAGGCGTCTGCAGTCATCAACGTCGTGGCACCGGCCGGCGCCGCTGCGGCGGCGAAAGGGGCGCCTGCGGCAAAGGCCGTTGCAGCGGCTCCCGCCGCAGCGTCCTGCCCGGACGGCTGGATGGTGCAGGCCAAGTCGGTGGACAAGAAGACCGGCGCCTTTGCCTGCGGACCGAAGATGCCCGAGAAGAAGATGGAATGCGGTGCGGGACTGGCCTACTACGAGTCCGCTGGCGCAGTGGGATGCCGCAAGGGCAAGTAGTGAGTTGCCTTCAGGGACCGGCGCTCACCTAGCGGGACGCGGTCCTTGGTTTTGACTCACCAGCGCGGCCGAGCTTGCGTAGCAGGCTGCGCGGTCCAGTCGAGCGCCGAAGTCTTTCCACAACCGCACGGTACCGCCTTTGGCAGCGCGGCCGAGCCTGCGTAGCAGGCCGCGCGGTCCCTCACAGTCCTTCTACCTCCAGTGCAGCCGATTGTCCACGGCGAGCAGGATGCCGTTGGCGATGACGGCGAACACGCCGATCATGAGGGTGATCGCCATCATGGTTGACACGTCATTAATGCTGATGCCGTTCATGATCATGAAGCCCAGGCCGCGCTTGGAGGCGAACATCTCGCCCACCATGACCCCCAGGAACGTCACCGAAAAGCTTAGCCGCATGGCGGTGACGATTTCGGGCACCGTGGCCGGGATGAATACGGTGCTGAACGCCTGAATCGGGCTGAGCCGGAACGCGCGCGCGGTGCGCTTGAGCGACGGGTTGAGCGAGCGGATGGCGTTGAGCGTGATGAGCGTCATCGGCACCAGTCCGTGCATGGCGCCGAAGGCCACCTTGGCGGTAAAGCCCAGGCCGAACAGCAGCAGGATCACCGGGTAGAGGGTGACTTTCGGTACCGCCTGGAAGGTGACGATCAGCGGCTCGACGATTTCCCCCAGCCGCTTGTTGGCACCGAGCACCACGCCGATGAGCGCGCCGCCGAAGCAGGAAATCAGCAGCGACACCCAGAGCGCGTTCAGGGTTTCACTCAGGTGCCCGCCGAAGCTCTCGGATTGCGAGAGTGTGATGACGCGCTTGACGGTTGCCAGCGGCGAGGTCAGCACTTCGCTGCCGCCCGCGGCACTGCCCAGTTGCCAGATGCCGATGAAGAGCAGCGTCACCACCAGGCACTCGGCGATTCTCACCAGCATGCTCGCCGAGGGAAGACTGGACACGCCCGAAACTTTCCCCGAGGCCGCGTCGTAACGCACGCGCTTCTCCGCGACATTGAGCGCGGTCAAGAGCAATGTCACGAAGATGATGACGAACAGCAGCAGGGCGTACATGGAAGCATTGTCGAAATCGTTGTAGGCATAGGAGATCGAGTAGCCCAGGCCCGCGGCGGAGAGGATGAACTCGGATCCGATGACCCCCGCGATGGAGTAGCCCAGCGCGAGCTTGGCGCCAGTGAAGAGATAGGGTGCAGCCGCTGGCAACTGGATCAGGAAGGCCGACTGCAAGGGGCCCATGCGGAAGGTGCGCCCCACCTTGCCCAGCACCGGCGGGATGCGGTCGATGCCGCTGATGGTGTTGCTCACCATGGCAATTAGCGCGTAGAGGAAGCCCATCAGGATGATGGGAATGTCGTTCATGCCGAAGATGACGATCGCCAGCGGGTAGAACACGAAGAAGGGCAGCGCGTAATAGCTCACCATCACCGGTTCCAGTGCCCGGCGCACGCGGGGTAGGCCGTGCAGGATCACGCCGCCGATGAACCCGGCCACCAGCGACAGGGCAGCCGCGACAAAGATGTTGCGCGTGGTCGAGTAGGCCTGGCCCCAGAACTTTTCCGTGCCCATCAGCGACCACAGCTTGGTCACCATGGTCGAGGGCGGGACCAGGGTCATGCGGCCGATCACGCCGTAGCGGCACAGCACTTCTAGCAGCACAAAGAATCCCGCGATCAGCAGCGTGCGGATGAGCGTGCTGCGGTTCATCAGGGCTTGCCGTCGCTGGCCATGGCCTTCATGGACTCGCTGCGCAGTTTGTCCCACAGGCGCGCCGTGACGCGTCCGAAGGCCGGGTCGCTGGCGATGCGGCTGTCGCGCTCGCGCGGCCAGCCGGTTTCCACTATGTCGATGAAGCGGCCGGGCCGCGACGACATCACGCCAATGCGATCGGAGAGCATTGCCGCCTCGTCCAGCGAATGCGTGATGAGCAGCACCGTGGCGTGGGTTTCGCGCCACAGTCGCAATAGTTCGTCGCCCATCAGGAGGCGCGTCTGCTGGTCGAGCGCGCCGAAGGGCTCGTCGAGCAGGAACAGGCGCGGGCGCATCACCAGCGTGCGGGCGATGCAAACGCGCTGGCGCATGCCGCCCGAGAGCTGCGAAGGGTGGGCGCCGCCGAAGTCCTTCAGTCCCATGAATTCCACGGCGAAATCGACGCGACGCGATATCTCGGCGCCATCGACCCCGGCGCGCCTCAAGCCGAAGGCGATATTGTCGCGCACCGTCAGCCAGGGAAAGGAGGCGTCGTCCTGGAACACGATGCCCACGCCTTCGGGCACCGTGCCCGTCACGGGCTTGCCCTCGAAGCTGACGCGGCCTTCGGTGGGCAGGCTCAGCCCCGCGGCGATGTCCAGCAGCGTGGACTTGCCGCACCCGGAAGGACCGACGATGGAAAAGAACTCGCCCTGGCGAAGGTCGAGGTCGACCGGCCCGAGGGCGTGCAGCTTGCCATTGAATACGCGGGTGACGCCCGAGAGCGATGCGCTGATCTGAGGTGCTGTCATCAGTTTCGCAAGTCAGCCGGCAGGAAGGACCGGTCGATCAGCTTGTTCCAGTCGACCGGGCCCTTGAGGGAGCCGGTTCGCTCCAGGGCCTTGGCCATGGCATCCATGCCGTTCATCTCGATGTTGCCGGCGCTCCAGTACTTGATCTCGAGAAGATGCTTGACCGCGCGGATCGACACATCGACGGGCAGGGTGTCGCCGTAGCGCTTGGCGATCAGGCGGCCGGCCTCTTCCGGGTTGGCCACGATGAAATCGTAGGCTGCACGGCGTGCCTCGATGATGCCGCGGATCTTCTGCGGCGAGCTCTTCATGATTTCGGTGGTGGTGACGCCCACCGTCTGCGACATACGCGGCAGGTTGGAGAGGTCGAACACCACGCGATAGCGACCCGGGCGGGCGCTGAACAGCGGCTCGTTGATCATGGCGGCGTCGGTGCCGCCCTGCTCGAGCGCGGCAAGGCCGGCGCCGACCGCACCCAGGGCCAGTCGCGTCACCGATTCGAGCTTGATGCCGGCGGCCTCCAGGGCCATGTTCGAGGTGGTTTCGCTGATTGAGCGCGGAGCCGTGAAGCTCAAGCGCTTGCCCACCAGGTCCTTGATGGACTTCACCGGGCTGTTCGGCATGGTCACCCAGAAGAGGTCTTCGAGGGTGCGGATGCTGTTGGCGACGATGCGGATGTCGAAGCCCTCGTTGAAGGCGGCGATGGCCGCTGCGGTCGAGACTTCCGCGTAGGGCAGGTTGCCGCCGAACATGTTGCGCAGCGTGGTGCCTCCGCCGACCGAACCCTGCACCGCGGTGATGTCGACGCCCCGCTTCTTGAATTCGCCGCGCTCCATCGCCACGGCGATGGGGCCGCCGGTCATGAGCGCGCCGTAGCCGGTGACGACGATTTCATCGGCATGGGCTGCGGGGATGACGGTGGTGACACCCGCCAAGGCAACGGTGATTGATGCAAAGATTTTCTTCATGGCACTCCTCCTGTAGGTCGGCACTTTACCGAATCTGAAGCGAACTGTGACGCGGGAATGCGTCAATAAGAAAGGAACGACTACCCCATGCACCCTCAAGCCGGCCCCACTTGGACGCCGGCCACTTTTTCCATCGGCAGTATGACCGCGGACACATCCTTTTGCGAGTGTCCCTGGTCCGACGCCTCGCGATAGCAGGCCTGGGCAACCTTCGCCAGCAACAGGCGCACGCCCAGCGCATCGCCGGTGGACAGGATGCTGTCGAAGTCCTTGAGCATGCTCTCGATGGTGGCATCGGGCGAGAACTGGCGTGGCAGCACGAACCGTGGAACCATGCGCTCCAGCGTGTTGCTGCGCGCGGTGCTGCCCGCCAGCACTTCGTACAACTTGCGCGGGTCGATGCCGGCCGTGGTGCCCAGCACCATGGCCTCGCCGATCAGCACATGCAGCGTGCCGGTGATGAGGTTGTTGCACAGCTTGGTGGACAGCCCCGTCCCGGGCGGGCCCATGTGGAAGACCTTCTTGCCCAGCTGGTCGAAGATGGGCTTGGCCTCGGCGAAATCTGCGTCCGA
Source organism: Betaproteobacteria bacterium (assembly GCA_947476535.1). Lineage (GTDB taxonomy): Bacteria > Pseudomonadota > Gammaproteobacteria > Burkholderiales > SG8-39 > CAIYPG01. The sequence continues at coordinate 5,895 of CANJRC010000041.1, read as the reverse complement.
TGCGCCGACAATGATGCTCAACGTCGCGTCGCTGGCGCCGCGCGGGCCGCCGCTGATCGGCGCATCGATGTAGCGCATGCCCGCTTTCGCCATCCGGGCGCCGATCTCAAGCGAGGTCGCGGGCGCGATGGTGGCGAAGTCCGTGCAGAGGAGGTTTCTGTTCCCCGACGACGCGACGCCGCGCTCGCCCAGGTAGATGAGCTCGCATTGCGCCGGCGTGACGAGGCATGTGCCGAGCCATTCGACCTGCGCCGCCACTTCGGCGGGGGATGCGGCAGCCGTGGCGCCGGCGGCCACCAGTGCCTCCACCGGCCCGGGGCTGCGGCTATGCACGATCACCTCATGGCCGGCGCGCACCAGGTTGAGGGCCATCGGGCGGCCCATGAGGCCCAGTCCTATGAAACCGAGGCGCATGTGCTAATCCGTCCAGACATTATGATCATTTACAGATACTTCCATCCGATACTCCTGAACTTAAGCCATGATTATTATCATGATGTTATAAATCTCTAGCTGGGATTGATGCCGGCGATCTGGCCCGCCTTCAACCAGAACTCCACCTCTTCGCGGATCAGGCGCATCAATTCGTCGTTGCTGACGTTGAGCGTCTTGCCGGAGGTGCGGAAGAGTTTCTCCAGTTCGGGCGATGCCACCACGTCCTTTATCACCGGGGAGAGCCTCGCCACCACCGCGCTCGGCACGCCGGTCGGCGCCATGATGGCGTGCACTGTGTAGGCCTTCACGCCGGGAAAGCCCAGTTCGGCCATGCTCGGCACGTTGGGGATCACGGGCATGCGCTGGTCGCCTGCCACGGCGAGCGGCACCACGCGGCCGCTTTCCATCAGTGGCGTGAACTGCGAGATGGCGCCGAAGTTCGCCTGCACCTCATTGGCGATCAGGGCAGTCATGGCCGGAGCCGCGCCCTTGTATTCGATGGTCTCCAGCTTGATCCCGGCAAGGTTCGCCAGTACCGCAGCGGCCATGGCCGGCGGCCCGGACGAGGTGCCGAAGTTCAGCTTGCCCGGGTTTGCCTTGGCGTAGTCGATGAATTCCTTGAGGGTTTTCGCCGGCGTCTGTGCGTTGGTTGAGAAGGCCAGCGGCCCGATGTAGATGGAGCCGATCGGCGTGAACGCGGTGAAGATGTCGATGGGCGGATTCTTCTGGAAGGCGCGGCTGGCGGTGGAGGGCACCAGCGCGCCGAGCGTGTAGCCGTCGGGCGTGGCATTGGCCAGTGCCACGCTGCCCACCAGGCCGCCAGCGCCGGCCCGGTTCTCGATCACCACCGGTACGCCGAGGCGATCTTCCATGAGCTTGGAGACGGCGCGCCCATTGATGTCGACGATGCCGCCCGGCGGGAACGGCACGATCATGCGGATCGCGCGGTTGGGGTAGCCCTGCGCGAGCGAGGGGACAGCGGCGACAAGTCCTGCCAGCGTCACTGCGATGATGCACAAGCGTTTCATCGGCGTTCCTCCTGTAGGTGTTGCATGCCTATGGTTTGCACGTGATGTCCAGTGCAGACCGTACCTAGCCAGCGGCTTCGATCATCGGCAGGGGCAGGCGTCCGGTTGCTTGTCGCGTCACCGCACCCTTGCGGCCGACCCCATCCAGTATCCATTCGGCAATCCAGCCGGCCAGTGCGTCGACGGAGGCTGCGCGCGGATTGAACCACTCCGTGGTGCGGCTCATCGCGCCAACGAGGAATTCCACGAACACCTCCACCGGCAGGTCGTCGCGCAACTGCCCGGCGCGCTGGGCGGCGAACACCAGTTCGCGCCAATAGGTGAGGTAGGCGAGGCGCCGCGGGTGGTCGCGACGCTTGATGGTGGCCGGCAGCTGGTTGTAGATGCGCGCATAGGCCGGCGTGTACTGGCTGGTTTGCAGCAGCGCGCGCAGGTCGGCACGGATGGCCTCGCGCAGGCGCTCCGCGGGCGTGGCATCGGCGGGCAGCGCCGCCACGGCGGAGCGCACGGCTTCGTCGATGGTGGCGATGCCCACGTCCAGCACTTCGCGCAGGATCGCGTCCTTGGAGGCGAAGTGGTAGTACATGCTGCCTGCGCCCATGCCGGCCAGTTCGGCCACGTCGCGCAGTGTCGTGGCCTTGTAGCCCTTTTCGCGGAACAGGCTGGCGGCGGCAAGCAGGATCTGGCGGCGCGTCTCGGCGGCCTTGTCGCCGGACAGGTTGGCCGCGGGTTTCGGGGAACGTGGCGCGCGCGCGGGCCGTGTTCCCTTCGCCGCATCGTTTCGCGGTGCCTTGGTCTGCAGGCGCGGTTTTGGTTCCATGCGTGATGGGCCTGTCGTCGGGGGAGTGCCGGCCCTCAGCCGGGCACCTTCCCCTCGGCGCGCAACTTGATCGTGACCAGCTCGGTGAGCTTGCTCTTCAGCACCTTGCCGCCGGGGCCGCGCGGGAAGTCGTCGATGATCTCCAGGCGCTCGGGCAGCTGCCAGATCGCCAGGTGCTGGCTCTTGAGGTATTCGACCGCCTCCTCGAAACCTAGCTTCGCCCCCTCCTTCAACATCACGAAGGCACAGGCGCGCTCGCCCAGCACCGGGTCGGGCATGGAGGTCACCGCCACATCGAGCACCGCTGGGTGCTTGATCAGCTGCTGCTCGATGGTGAGCGGCGAGATGTTGCGCCCGCCGCGCAGGATCATGTCCTTCACGCGCCCGGTGATTCGCAGGTAGCCGTCCGCGTCGAATTGGCCGAGGTCGCCGCTCTTGTAGAAATGGTCGCGCGTGAAAGCACGCGCGGTCTGTTCGTCGTCGCCCAGGTAGCCCCAGCACTTGTCGGCGCTGCGCCAGACGACTTCCCCGGCCTCCCCGCCCTTGTTGTCCTTGCCCCCGGCCACGGGTTTTCCTTCCGGATCCCACAGCTGCAGCTCGCAGCCGCGCACCACGCGGCCGACCGTCCGCAGGCGCTTGTCCTGCGGATCGCGGATGCTGGTCATGTTCGAGGTGCCGCCGTCGGTGGCGCCGTACAGCGACTGGATGACGCAGCTCATGAGCTTTTCGATCTTCTGCGCGGTGTCGTAGGGCAGCGGCGCGCCGGAGTTGGAGAACACGCGGAAATGCGAGAACTCCTCGGGCCGGTGCTTTTCCAGCGCCGGGATCATCAGCGTGAGCTGGGTCGGTATGCCGACCCCGAAGGTGCACTTCTGGTCGAGGATCAACTGCACCGCTTCGGGCACGTTGTTGCTGCCCCAGCGCTCCAGGATCACCGAGGTGGCGCCATGCAGCAGCGGCACGAGGATGGGATAGACGTAGCCGGTGGCGCCGGTGCCCGCGGGGGCGAGCGCCGCGCCGATGTCGTTCTCCGTGAGCTCGATGGCGTCGGTGAAATTGTCCAGCATGGCCATGAGGTCGTTGGAGGTGAAGCGGCTGATCTTGGACAGCGCGGTGGTGCCGCCCGAGAGCATGGTGTGGGCCGGCGCGTCCGGGTCCGGGCGCTGTTGGTCGATCTCGGCCTTGCTGCGGCGCGTGGGCCGGAGCAGCTCGGTGAATTCCCGCATGTCCGGGCCAATGCCGTCCAGCGTGTACACATGCTGCAGGTCTGGGAGGTTGCCGCGTACAGCCGCAATCATGGCGGCGTGGTCGAAGCCGCGATACTCGACCGGCAGGATCACCACGCGCGCACGCGAGCGCTCCAGCAGGTGGCGCACCTCGGTCTCGCGCCAGCTGTCGTGCAGCGGCATGTACAGCAGGCCGATGCGGTTGCAGGCCAGGTGAACGATGGGCATCACCGAGGAGTTCTTCGTCTGCAGCGCGACGATGTCGCCCGACTGCAGCCCGAGGTCGAGCAGGTTGCCGGCGACGTTGTCGATGAGGCGCGCGAGTTCGCCATAAGTGAACATTCGCGCACCCTCGACGATGGCGACCTTGTCGGGCAGGCGCGCGGCTGCGGCGGCGAAGTACTCGTGCAGGGTCTTGTCCTTCCACAGGCCCTGGGCGCGGTAGCGCGCCGCGTGCTCGCGCGAGGTGAGCGGGAGATCGATACGCAACTGCGGTGCCACCTTAACTTCCGGTCACGATCTGGCCGGGCATGGCGCCGGTGTGCTTGCCCGCCTCCATCAGCACCTGTCCGTCGACCATGACGTAGGACATGCCATGGGGACGCGAATACAGGTGGATGCCGCCAGCCGGCAGGTCGTGCAGCACGGTGTCGGCAGGCTGCGCGGAACCCACGGTGGTCGGGTCGAAGATCATCAGGTCGGCGCGCTTGCCCACGGCAACGCGGCCGCGGTCGGTAAAGCCCAAGTAGTCGGCGGGCTCGGAGGTCATGCGCTTGACCGCGTGTTCGAGTTCGATGGTTTTTTCGTCCCTTACCCAGTGGCCGAGCATGTAGGTGGGAAAGCCCGCCTGGAAGAAGGTGTCCACGTGCGCGCCGCCGTCATGCAAGCCGACGAGGATGCGCGGGTCCTTGATGTGCTGTCCGAGTTTCTTGTGGTCGTTGTTGACCATTTCTCCGAGCAGCTTGATCTCCAGGTTGTCTTCCAGCGCGATGTCGATCATGGTGTTGAAGGGGTCGGCGTTGCGCTCCTTGGCGATCTCCGTGATGGTCTTGAACAGCAGCGGCCGCAGCTTTTCGCTGGTGTGGCGCAGCACGATGCAGTTCATCCAGGTGGTGCCGAACATCTTGCGGCCTTCCAGGAGGCCGGCCTTGGCGCGCGCGCGCCAGGCCGGGTCGGCGTAGATGCGCTTTTGTTCTTCCAGCGGCCGGTTCAGCGTTTCCTTGAAGGCGTCGACATCGGCCAGCGGCATCACGTTGCGGAAATCCACCTCGATGGTCACCGGCATGATGGTCGATTGTGGCACCGCGCCCTTGGCGCGCAGCGGCGCGCACTTCTGCAGCATCTTCTCGATGGCTTCCGGATCGTCGGCACGGTAGAAGGCGCCGGAGAAGGTGACGGTCCTGCCGCCGCTGGCGTCGATGAGCAGGTCGATCTTCGCCAGCTCTTCATCCGTGGGGCGGGCCAGGCTTTCGATCACGTTGGCTTGCATGACGCCGCGCCCGAGTTCCTTGAGCACGCCGGCATAGGTTTTCAGTTCGCTGGCATCGGCCAGTTGCGTGGGCAGTGGCTTGCCCTGGTAGCCGGTCTGGCGCTTGGTCATGGTCGAGCTGAAGCCGAAGGCGCCGGCCTGCATGGCCTCGCGCAGGTTGGCGGCAATGCGCGTGGTTTCCTCGGGCGTGGCGGCGCGCTTGTTGGCCTCATCACCCAGTTCCCAGCGACGCAGCGGCCCCAGCGGCACGAAGGCCGCGACGTTGATGCCCAGGCCGCGGCGGCGCACGAAGTCCAGGTACTGCGGGAAGGTCTCGAATTCCCAGTTGATGCCGGCCTTCATGGAATCGAAGGACATGCCTTCCAGCACGACGAGATCGTGCATCGAGATGTCGCGATCCTTGGGGCGGCAGGGCGCCACGCCGATGCCGCAGTTGCCCTGCACCACGGTGGTGGTGCCGTGCGAGGCCGAGGCTTCGAGCACGCCGTCCCAACACAGCTGCGCATCGTAATGGGTGTGCACGTCGATCACGCCCGGTGCCACCACCAGCCCGTCGGCATTGATGTAGCGCTTGGCGGCGCCTCCAATGTCGCCGATCTCGACGATGCGGCCGCCCTGGATGGCCACGTCGCCCGTGAAGCCCTTGGCACCCGTGCCGTCGACAATGGTGCCGCCCTTGATCAATACGTCGTAGGTCATGATGATCCCTTCTGGAGTCGATGGTTGGATTCGTATGCCGGCCCGGCGTCGCTCAGACCGGCGTGCCGTTGACGAGGCCGATGTCGTGGATCCACGGCCGGCGCTCGCGGTCCTTCTTCTGGAATGCAGCGATGGCATCGGCGTTGAGCAGCGTCAGCCCGACCCCATCCAGCCCTTCGAGCAGGATGCGCTTGCGCG
>CANJRC010000040.1 GCA_947476535.1 Betaproteobacteria bacterium | reverse complement strand
TAGACGCACTGGATTTAGGTTCCAGCGCCTCACGGCGTGGGGGTTCGAGTCCCTTCCTTCGCACCACGCAGGCTTGACTTGGCGACAGCCCACTTTAGACATCCAACCCAGGATCAGCAATGCAAACCAATCTGGAAACCCTGAGCACGTTAGAACGCCGCATCAATATGGCCGTGCCGGCGGAGGAGATCAACAAGGAAATCGCCGAGCGGCTGAAGAAGCTTTCTCGCACCACCCGCATGGCGGGCTTTCGCCCGGGCAAGGTGCCCTATAAGCTCATCGAACAGCAATACGGTCCGCAGGTGCGCTCCGAGGTGCTCGGCAATGCCGTGCAAAAGGCCTTCACCGAAGTCGTCAGCGCGCAGAAGCTGCGCGTGGCAGGCTACCCGCGCATCGAACCCAAGACCGAGGGCGCCGATGGGGCCACTATCGCGTTCAGCGCGACGTTCGAGGTGTATCCGGAATTCAAGCTGGGCGACATGGCTTCGGCAAAAATTCCCCGATCGCAGCTCAAGGTTTCCGATGCCGATGTCGATAACACCATTGAGGTGCTGCGCAAGCAACGCGCAACATGGCACGCAGTGACGCGGGCGGCGCAGGCCGGCGACCAGTTGAAGGTCGATTTTTCCGGAAAGGTAGATGGGGTCGAATTTGCGGGAGGCAAGGGTGCCGATGTTCCGGTGGTGCTCGGGGAGGGGCGCATGCTGCCCGATTTCGAGAAGGGGCTGGCGGGCGCGACGATTGGCGAGGCCCGCACGTTCGACGTGACATTCCCCGAGAACTATGGCGCGAAGGAGGTTTCTGGCAAGAAGGCTACCTTCGATGCGACGGTCAAATCCGTCGAGGAGCCGATGTTGCCTGCGCTGAACGCGGAGTTCGCCAAGTCGCTGGGCGTGGCAGATGGCGACATCGACAAGATGCGCGCCGATGTGCGCGCCAATGTCGAGCGCGAGGTGGTGAAGCGGCTTGCCGACGACGTGAAGTCCAAGGTGATGCAGGCGCTGATCGACACGACGCAGATCGAAGTGCCGAAGGCACTGATCGGAATGGAAGTGGAGCGAATGGTGGAGTCGGCTCGCGCCGATCTGGCGGCGCGCGGCATGAAGCTGGAGAAGATGCCGTTCGATCCGGCAATGTTCGAGGAGCAGGCAAAGCGCCGCGTCACGCTGGGATTGATCGTCGGAGAACTGATCAAGGAGCACAAGCTGGAGGCGAAGCCGGAGCAGGTGCGGGCGTTGGTGGATGTATTTGCCCAGACATATGAGCACCCACCCGAGGTGGTAAAATGGGTCTATTCGGAGGCGCAGCGTTTGGCGGACTTCGAGGGCCAGGCGACCGAGGCGAATGTGGTGGCCTGGGTGCTGGGCCGGGCCACAGTGGAAGACAAGCCGATTGGCTTCAACGAACTGATGGGGAAAACGGCATGAGCGGCTTTCATCGAGGCCTGAGCTGGCAAGGCGGCAGCAACGCAACGGCCGGCATGCAAGGTGCGATGGACGTGCAGAGCCTTGGCATGGTTCCCATGGTCATTGAGCAGAGCGGCCGCGGCGAACGTGCCTATGACATCTACTCGCGGCTCCTGCGCGAGCGGGTGATCTTCCTGGTGGGGCCGGTGAACGAGTCCTCCGCCAACCTGATCGTGGCCCAATTGCTGTTCCTCGAGTCCGACAATCCTGACAAGGACATCTTCTTCTACATCAACTCGCCAGGCGGTTCCGTGTCGGCGGGCCTGGCGATCTACGACACCATGCAGTTCATCAAGCCGGATGTGTCCACGCTGTGCGTGGGACAGGCGGCGAGTATGGGTGCGCTCCTGTTGTGCGCCGGCGAGAAGGGCAAGCGGCATTGCCTGCCCAACTCCAGGGTCATGATTCACCAGCCCATGGGCGGTTTCCAGGGCCAGGCCTCGGACATCGAGATTCATGCCAGGGAAATCCTGTACTTGCGTGAAAAACTCAATCAGATCATGGCCCAGCACACCGGCAAGTCCGTGGAAACTGTGGCGCGTGACACGGACCGGGATAATTTCCTGTCCGCCGAGGAAGCGGTAGAGTATGGTTTGATCGACAAGGTGCTGACAGCGCGTGAAAAGTAGCGGGAATGAGGCGCGATGCAGGACTGAGGATCGGATCAGGAACGAATTCGTAACCCACGGGAATCGGGAATGACGGAAAAATCGAGCGTGGAAAAGCTGTTGTACTGCTCCTTCTGCGGCAAAAGCCAGCATGAAGTGCGCAAGCTCATTGCCGGACCGTCGGTATTCATTTGCGACGAGTGCATCGAGCTGTGTAACGACATTATTCGCGAGGAATCGGCCACCGATAAGGCCGGCAAGCCTGCGAAGACCGATCTGCCCACGCCGCGCGAGATCTGCCAGATTCTCGATGAATACGTGATCGGGCAGGAACTGGCCAAGAAGATCCTGTCGGTCGCGGTCTACAACCACTACAAGCGCCTGAAGCACCTGACCAAGACCGACGAGGTTGAACTCGCGAAGTCGAACATTCTCCTGGTCGGCCCGACAGGCTCGGGCAAGACGCTGCTCGCGCAGACGCTGGCTCGCCTGCTCAACGTGCCCTTCGTTATTGCCGATGCGACGACGCTGACCGAGGCGGGCTACGTGGGTGAGGACGTCGAGAACATCATCCAGAAGCTGCTGCAGAACTGCGACTATGACGTCGAAAAGGCCAAGCGCGGCATCGTGTACATCGATGAAATCGACAAGATTTCGCGCAAGTCAGATAACCCGTCGATCACTCGCGACGTCTCCGGGGAAGGCGTGCAACAGGCCTTGCTCAAGTTGATCGAGGGAACCATCGCGTCGGTTCCGCCGCAAGGCGGCAGAAAACATCCCAATCAGGATTTCGTGCAGGTTGATACGACGAACATCCTGTTCATATGCGGCGGCGCGTTCGACGGCCTGGAAAAGGTGATCCGCGGACGCTCCGAGAAGAGTGGCATCGGGTTTGGCGCGGATGTGCGAAGCCTGAAGAATTCCAAGGACATCGGTGCCATCCTGAAGGCAGTGGAGCCCGAGGACCTGATCAAGTTCGGCCTGATCCCCGAGTTCGTCGGTCGCTTGCCCGTGGTGGCGACGCTGGAGGAACTCGATGAGAAGGCGCTGATCCAGATCCTGACGGAACCGAAGAACGCCCTGATCAAGCAGTACCATCGGTTGTTTGGCATGGAGGGCGTGGACCTAGAGGTTCGCGTTGGCGGTTTGAATGCGATCGCACGTAAGGCGCTCGCCCGCAAGACCGGCGCGCGCGGATTGAGATCGATCCTGGAGCAAGTGCTTCTCGACATCATGTTCGACCTGCCAACCATGGAGAACGTCAGCAAAGTCGTCGTTGACGAGGCCACCATTCTCGGCGAAGGCCAACCGCTGCTGATCTACGCCGATCAGCCGAAAGTTGCCGGATCAGCCTGATTAGGGACGGTTTTCCCTACTTCATCCCGCACATTCCCGCCATCCGGACAGGCATAATGAGCCTGCTCTATTTGATTTTCTGCGGGTTGAATTGTGTAAGCTCTGCCCCAAAGTACATCCGGTAGCATCCATTCTCATTTTGCTGGAAACGCCATGACCGCAGACAAAGAACCAATTTCCGAGCCAAGCCAGCTCCCGCTACTTCCCTTGCGGGATGTAGTGGTGTTTCCCCACATGGTGATCCCGCTGTTCGTCGGTCGCCCCAAATCGATCAAGGCCATGGAAGTTGCCATGGAAGCGGGCAAGTCCATCCTGCTGGTGGCGCAGAAATCTGCCGCCAAGGACGAACCCACCGATGACGACCTCTACAAGATCGGTTGCATCTCCAACATCCTGCAGATGCTCAAGCTGCCCGACGGGACCGTGAAGGTGCTGGTCGAGGGCTCCCAGCGCGCGCGCATCGCGGGGGTGGAGGACCAGCGTACCCACTATGTGGCGACCGCCACACCGGTCGCGCACGATGCCAGCGAAAACACCGAGGTTGAGGCCATGCGGCGCGCGCTGATGGCGCAGTTCGACCAATATGTGAAGCTGAACAAGAAGATTCCTCCGGAAATCCTTACTTCGCTCGCGGGCATCGAAGAGGCCGGCCGCCTGGCCGACACCATTGCTGCCCACCTGCCGCTTAAATTGGAGCAAAAGCAGGAAGTGTTGGAGATGTTCGACGTGAAGCAGCGGCTGGAGCACTTGCTGTCGCAGCTCGAGACTGAAATTGACATCCTGCAGGTGGAAAAGCGCATTCGCGGCCGCGTCAAGCGCCAGATGGAGAAGAGTCAGCGCGAGTACTACCTGAATGAGCAGGTGAAGGCTATCCAGAAGGAGTTGGGCGAGGGTGAGGATGGTGCCGACCTCGAGGAGATGGACAAGAAAGTAGCGGCCGCGCGCATGCCCAAGGACGCGAAGAAGAAGGCGGATGCCGAGCTGAAGAAGCTGCGACTGATGTCTCCGATGTCGGCCGAGGCAACCGTGGTGCGGAACTACATCGAGACGCTCGTCAACCTTCCGTGGCGCAAGAAGAGCAAGATCTCTCGCGACATCGGAAAGGCCGAGAAGTTGCTCGACTCCGACCACTATGGCCTGGAGAAGGTCAAGGAGCGCATTCTCGAGTACCTCGCGGTGCAAAGTCGCGTCGACAAGATGAAAGCGCCGATTCTTTGCCTGGTGGGGCCACCCGGCGTGGGTAAGACCTCGCTCGGGCAGTCCATCGCCAAGGCAACCAACCGCAAGTTCATCCGCATGTCGCTGGGTGGCGTGCGCGACGAGGCGGAAATTCGTGGTCATCGTCGTACCTATATCGGGTCAATGCCCGGCAAGATCCTGCAGAACATGACCAAGGTGGGTGTTCGCAACCCCTTGTTCCTGCTGGATGAAGTCGACAAGATGGGCATGGATTTTCGCGGTGACCCATCGTCGGCGCTGCTTGAAGTGCTCGATCCGGAGCAGAACCACACCTTTGTTGACCATTATGTGGAAGTCGAGTACGACCTTTCGGAGGTGATGTTCGTCGCGACTTCCAACACGCTAAATATTCCGCCGGCACTACTCGATCGGATGGAAGTAATCCGCCTGTCTGGCTACACCGAGAGCGAGAAGATCAATATTGCGCAGAAATATCTCGTTCCCAAGCAAATGAAGGCCAATGGCCTCAAGGCCGAGGAATTGCAGATCGGTGAGACCGCGATACGCGACATTGTTCGCTACTACACCCGCGAGGCAGGCGTTCGTGGCCTGGAGCGGGAGGTCTCGAAGATCGCGCGTAAGGTTGTGAAGACGCTGGTCACCAAGACGCGTGAAAAGCGCATGGTTGTCACGCCGAAGAATCTCGACAAGTTCCTTGGGGTGCGCAAGTACTCGTTCGGCATGGCGGAGAAGAAGAACCAGGTGGGTCAGGTTACGGGCCTTGCATGGACCGAAGTGGGTGGCGAACTGCTGACCGTGGAGGCTGCGCTCATGCCCGGCAAGGGCAAGGTGCAGAGCACGGGAACTCTTGGTGACGTGATGAAGGAGTCCATCCAGGCCGCACTGACGGTGGTTCGCAGTCGCTCGGCGGCGCTGGGAATTCCAGCTGAGGACTTCGAGAAGAAGGATATCCACGTGCACTTGCCCGAGGGGGCAACGCCGAAGGATGGACCCAGTGCGGGCGGGGCGATTACGACTGCCATGGTATCCGTGCTGACTGGCATTCCGGTGCGTGCCGATGTCGCTATGACGGGGGAGATCACGTTGCGCGGTGAGATCCTGCCTATCGGAGGGCTCAAGGAGAAGTTGCTGGCAGCGCATCGTGGCGAGATCAAGACGGTATTGATCCCAGACGAAAATGTGAAGGATCTCGCGGACATCCCGGATAACGTCAAGAATAACCTTGAAATTATTCCGGTGAAGTGGATCGAGCAAGTGCTTGAGCGTGCGCTGGAACGTCAACCCGAACCGTTGAAGGAGGGGGCCGCAGTTGCGCCTATTGCTGCGACACCTGATGACAAGGCTGCAGGAACAGTTGTGACGCACTGAGTAAGTGCTGCATTAATCAAGGGGCGGACGATGTCCGCCCCTTTTGCTTTGCAAAGAACCTTCTGGCCAGAGATACAAATAACAGCGGTAATCGGAGTTCGTGCGCGTTGTTCGCTTGACATGCAGCTTTGCCGATTGCTATAAAACAAACACGAATTCAAATGCGGCGCGCGCACTCCGGAAAAATCCGTTGCAGGTGCGTGACGCCATTCCAAAGAGCGGCGCTTGTACAAGGGGGTATCAGTGAATAAAGTTGACATCATCGATCACGTTGCGCGGTCTGCCGACATTTCCAAGGCGGCCGCAGGACGCGCGATTGAAGCGACGATCGTTGCGATCAAGGCGACGCTGAAAAAAGGCGGCATGGTGACACTGGTCGGCTTCGGAACTTTTTATGTGGGCAAGCGCGCGGCACGCGCGGGCCGCAATCCACAGACGGGGGCTGCGATCAAGATCAAGGCTGCGAAAGTGCCGAAGTTCCGAGCTGGTAAAGCGCTCAAAGATGCGGTAAACTAAGAACCCTATACGGAACTGCCCGGCTATTGCATCTGGATGGCCGGGCTGGTTTTTTAAGGGGGTGCTTAGCTCAGTTGGTAGAGCGTCGCCCTTACAAGGCGAATGTCGGCGGTTCGACCCCGTCAGCACCCACCAGTAACAAAACGCATCATTTCGGCAGGAAAGTCTTACGCCGGCTGCCGCAAGGTCAGCCGGACACGGGGAGTGGTAGTTCAGTTGGTTAGAATACCGGCCTGTCACGCCGGGGGTCGCGGGTTCGAGTCCCGTCCACTCCGCCAAGCATTCCAGGCGAACCGAGGTTCGCCTTTTTTATTGCAAAGATGCATCGCGCCTTGGGGGCCATAAAGGCAGGCTTTGGCCTAGGCGCCTGACAAGATTGGCTCTCTGGGGTATCCGGTCATGTTCGATTTCGTCGCAAAACACAAACGACTGCTGCAGGTACTGCTGATCCTCATCATCGTGCCGCCGTTTGCGCTATGGGGGGTCGACTCCTATACACGCGCCGGGGTCGCAGGTGGCGACGTCGCCAATGTTTCGGGCCAGAAGATTTCGGAAAAGGATTTCGGCGATGCGCTGCGCCAGCAGCAGCAGCGATTGCGCTCTGCGCTTGGGGGCAACATAGATCCGGCGATGTTTGATACACCGGCGTTGCGCAAGGAAGTCCTCGACGGGATGGTCTCGCAGCGATTGCTCACCGAGGAGTCTGTCCGAGCCCGCCTCAATGTAAGTGATGAGCAATTGCGCGAGGTGATCGCGGCGATTCCCGCTTTTCAGCAGGATGGAAAGTTTTCACGAACACAGTATGAGTCCGCGCTGCGTGCCGAGAATTTTGCTCCCGCCGCTTTTGAGACGTCGCTGCGGCGCGACCTGATGACGCAGCAGCTGGTATCCGCAATCGGTGACGCAGGGATCGCATCGAAGGCCGTTGCCGCCCGACTGGCAGCATTCAGGGTGCAGCAGCGCGAGGTTGCGGAGGCAACGCTGCAGGTGACCCAGTTTGCGTCGCAGATCAAGCCGGATGACGGCGCGATCAAGGCGTTCTACTCGGCGAACCTGAGGTCTTTCCTGGTGCCGGAAAAAGTACGCGTTGAGTATGTCATCCTCACAGCAGACGCATTGCCCGCCGACCCTGTGTCGCCCGAGGAACTCAAGGCCTATTACGACCAGAACGCCTCGCGCTGGGGCGAACCAGAGCAGCGCCAGGCGAGCCACATCCTGCTGGGCTTTAAGCAGGGTGCAAGTGACGCGGACAAGACCAATATTCGGGAGAGGGCAGCCACATTGCTAGAGCAGATCAAGAAGACGCCGGCTAGTTTTTCCGAACTGGCCAAGAAGAATTCCGATGATCCCGGTTCGGCGGTCAAGGGCGGTGACTTGGGCTATTTTTCCCGTGGCATGATGGTCAAGGCATTCGAAGAGTCTGCGTTTTCGCTGAAGCTGAACGAAACGAGCCGCTTGGTAGAGTCGGAATTCGGCGTGCACATCATCCGTGTGACCGGTATCAAGGCCGCGAAATCGAAGAGTCTGGAGCAGGCGAAGCCAGAGATTGAGCGCGATATTCAGAAGCAGAAGGCGGGACGAAAGTTCGCCGAGTCGGCGGAAACGTTCAGCAACCTTGTGTACGAACAGGCTGACTCGCTCAAGCCCGTTGCCGATCGCTTCAAGCTGAAGATTCAGGAGGCGGGTTGGACCACGCGGGATACTTCGCCGGTTGCGCAGATCAACAACCCGAAACTTCGCCTGGCACTCTTCAGCGATGACGCGATAAAGAACAAGCGAAACACCGAAGCGATAGAGCTTGCGCGTGGAACGCTGGTGTCGGCTCGTGTCATCGAATATCAGCCCGCTAAGCAAACGCCGCTCGAGGACGTGCGGGGCGAGGTCGTCAAGCAACTCGTCGCCAAGGAGTCGCTGGTGCTGGCGAGGAAGCAAGGCGCGGAGAAGTTGGCCGGGCTGCGGAAGGGCACGGCTGAAGGCATCGCTTTCGGGGCATCGAAGCTTGCAAGTCGCGATGCACCGGCAGGGCTGCTGCCCGAAGCGCTTACCGAAATTTTCCGCGCGGATACCGCCAAGTTGCCATCTTATGTCGGTGTCGACTTGCCCAGTGGCTACGGCATCTATCGCATCAGCAAAGTGGTTTCCAAGGAAATCGATGACGCCGCCAAGCGCAGCATACAGACCGAATTGGGGCGCGCCTACGGTGGGCTGGATTTTCGTGCCTACGTTGCCGCCTTGAGGGTTGGCGCAAAAATCGAGATCAACCAGGCCGCCCTGGAGAAGAAGTCCAATTAACGCAGGATCGCATTAGCGGCCTGTTTGATTTCGCTGCATGGAACAGACTGACGCTGTTCATGCTGCGGCGAAGCCGTCAGGAAGCGGCCGGTGTCTCCGGCATCCCGCCGACCACCGTACTGAACCCCGAGTCCACGTGGGTTATTTCGCCAGTGATACCTGCGGCCAGGTCCGAAAGCAGAAAGGCGGCGGCATTGCCGACATCTTCGGTCGTGACGTTTCGTCGCATCGGGGCATTTTCTTCAACGTGCTTGAGGATCTTGCTGAATCCGGCGATGCCGCTTGCGGCCAGGGTCTTGATCGGTCCGGCTGAGATGCCGTTAACGCGTATTCCCTTGGGCCCCAAACTGCTGGCAAGGTAACGCACGGAAGCCTCAAGGCTCGCCTTGGCCAACCCCATCATGTTGTAGTTAGGCACTACCCGTTCTGCACCAAGATAGGTCAGGGTCAGCATGGCGCCGCCCCGACCCTGCATCAGGGGTAGCGCTGCCTTTGCGAGCGCGGGAAAGCTGTAACTGGACACATCGTGGGCAATCCGAAATGCTTCCCGGCTGATGCCATCCATAAAGTCACCTGCAATGGCTTCGCGTGGCGCAAAGGCGATCGCGTGTACCAGGCCGTCAAGTCCGTCCCAAGCCTTGCCAAGGACCGAAAATAATGCGTCGATTTCTGCATCACTGGCAACGTCGCACTGGAACACCAGCTTGCTGCCAAAGTTCGCAGCTAACTCGATGACGCGTTCCTTGAATCGCTCGTTCTGATAGGTGAACGCCAGTTCCGCGCCTTGGCGATGCGCCGCCTTGGCAATGCCATAGGCAATGGAGCGGTTGCTGAGCAGGCCTGTCACGAGTATTCGCTTGCCGGTGAGGATTGCCATGATGACTCCAGAAGGGAAAGTGCTGCGCGATTATATCGAGCTTGCCTGCTTTTTAGGCCGCGACGGCTCGCCGGAAGATGTGGCGTGAGGATGAGGTTTTTCGTTACACTGGCCGGCAAGCAGCCCGCACCCCGTCGAAAGGCAAAGATCCTGATGATTTGCAGCCCCGAGGTCGTTGAGTGACCATTGCAGGTTATTCTGCGGGTACGTGTCTGTGACACTGTCATCGAGCGTTTTAGGCCGGGTGGCATGCGTGCGGTTGGGCTTCCTGGTGGCGTTGGCTCCTCTTCTTGTTGCGTGTTCTGGTGCGTGGAACGATCCCTATCCCACGACCGAGCGCGGCAGCAACGTGCTCTACAGTGCCTTCTCGCAGCGACCCAAGCACCTCGATCCGGCGCAGGCCTACGCATCTGACGAGTACGACTTCATCTCCCAGATCTATGAACCGCCGCTGCAGTACCACTATCTGAAGCGACCGTACACCTTGACGCCGGCGACGGCAGTTCATTTGCCTAAGCCGCAGTTTTTTGATGCGCATGACCGTCGATTGCCAGAAAATTCCAGCGCGTCGAGCGTCGCGTACAGCGTCTATGAGTTGCGCGTTCGCGAAGGTATTTTCTATGCCCCCCATCCCGCATTTTCTAAGGATTTATCCGGTAAGCCGACCTACATGGGCCTTACGCGTGAAGATCTGCGCGATAAATCGCGACTGTTGGACTTCAGGAAAACCGGGACGCGTGAACTGACGGCGCGCGACTATATCTACCAGATCAAGCGCCTTGCGCATCCGCGTGTTCACTCGCCCATACTGGGCCACATGAGCGAATACATTGTTGGTCTGAAGGAATACTCGGAGCGACTGGTTGCGCAGGACAGGAAACTTGGCGCGGCGCGCAAATCAGGAGACGCGCCGCCATTTTTGGAGTTGGATCAGAGCGAAATTTCAGGCGTCACCGAAGTGGGTCGATACACCTGGCGGATTCGTGTCAAGGGAAAGTACCCGCAATTCAGCTATTGGCTAGCGATGCCATTTTTTGCGCCGGTCCCGGTTGAGGTCGAACGGTTCTACTCCCAGGCTGGCATGGCAGAGAAGAACATCACGCTGGACTGGTACCCGGTGGGAACGGGTCCGTACATGTTGACGGAAAACGACCCCAATTCGCGCATGGTACTGGAGCGGAACCCGAATTTTCGCGGCGAGCCTTATCCCTCGGAAGGCGAGGCGACCGACGCGGCGAATGGACTGCTTGTTGACGCAGGTAAGCTCGGACCGTTCATCGATAAGGTCGTTTACTCCAGAGAAAAGGAAGGCATTCCCTATTGGAACAAGTTCATGCAGGGGTATTACGACCAATCGGGTATATCAAACGATAATTTTGACAACGCGGTGCGTGTGGCAGCGACGGGCGATGCAGGATTGAGCGAAGTGATGGAAGCCCGTGGCATTCGGCTGAAAACCTCGGTCGCGACGTCCAGCTATTACCTGGCCTTCAATTGGCTGGACAACGTGGTGGGAGGGCAGGGAGACACGGCGCAACGCGAGCGTGGCCGCAAGCTGCGGCAGGCCATATCAATAGCAGTCGATTTTGACGAATTGATTTCCATTTTTGCCAACGGCAGGGGTATCCCGGGCCAAGGACCGATTCCACCCGGCATTTTTGGCTTTCGCGATGGGCCTCAGGGCATCAATCCGGTGGTCTATGAAGTCAAGGAGGGCAAGGTGCAGCGTCGTTCCATCGACGTGGCAAAGCGGCTGCTTGTCGAGGCCGGATACCCCGGCGGGCGCGATGCAAAGACGGGGCAGCCTTTGGTCCTGTACTTGGACACTACTGCGCAGGGGCCCGGGGACAAGGCACGGTTGGATTGGTATCGCAAGCAATTCGAAAAAATCAATATCCAGCTGGATATCCGAACAACCGACTGGAATCGACTGCAGGAGAAAGTGCGCAAGGGCAATACCCAGATGTTCTTTCTGGGCTGGAATGCGGATTATCCGGATCCGGAGAATTTCCTGTTCCTGCTGTACGGCCCCAATGCGGCTGTGCGCTTCGATGGCGAGAACAAGGCCAATTTCCAAAATGCGGAATTCGACCGCCTGTTTGAGCAGATCAAGAACATGGATAACGGCCCGGTCCGCCAGGGCCTTATTGATCGCATGGTGACGATTCTGCGTGAGGAAGCGCCTTGGGTATGGGGTTTCCATCCGAAGGATTACGGTCTATACCACGCGTGGTTGTCAAACGTGAAGCCCAATCAAATGGCACGTAATGGATTGAAGTTCTATCGGCTGGATGCGCAGGCGCGCGAACAAATGCGCGCCCAATGGAACCGGCCTCAAACATGGCCCCTGTTACTGGTGCTGCTGCTCCTCGTCCTTGGTGCCACGCCTGCGGTGCACGGGTGGCGTCAACGGGAGCGGCGCATTGAGACTGTGCGTCAACCGCAGCCGGGCACCATATGATTTCCTACATCCTGCGTCGCTGCCTGTACGCAGTACTGATTCTCATCGGGGTCAATCTGGTGACCTTTCTGTTGTTCTTCAAGGTCAATACGCCCGATGATATGGCGCGCATGCAACTGGGATCCAAGCGCGTCAATGTCGAGGCGATTGCTCTCTGGAAAGCCGATCGCGGGTACGATCGGCCGTTGATATTCAACGCCGAAGCGCAAGGCGTCGCAAGGCTGACGGATACGCTGTACTTCACGAAATCGCTGGAAATGTTCCGCCTGGAATTCGGTCGGGCCGATGACGGGCGTGATATTGCATTCGAAATCCGTTCTCGCATGTGGCCAAGCCTTATGCTGGCAGTCCCGGTGTTCCTGCTCAGTCTGCTTGTCTACATTTCATTCGCGCTCTTGATGGCGTTCTTTCGTGCGACTTACCTGGATTTCTGGGGCGTTGCAATCTGCGTGGGAATGATGTCGGTATCCGCATTGTTTTATATCATTGGTGGCCAGTACCTCGTTGCCAAGATCTGGAGTCTTGTGCCGATTTCCGGCTACGCCGGTGGCGTTGACTCCGTGCGGTTTCTCGTTTTGCCTATAGCGGTAGGCGTGGTTGGTGGAATTGGCTCGGGAGCTCGTTGGTACCGGACCATATTTCTCGAAGAGGTCGGCAAGGATTACGTCCGAACCGCTCGGGCCAAGGGACTGGGAGAGTTTGCTGTTTTTTATGGACATGTGCTTCGCAACGCATTGATTCCGATCCTTACGGGTTCGGTCGTCGCCATTCCGCTGTTGTTCATGGGCAGCCTGCTTACCGAGTCGTTCTTTGGCATCCCCGGGCTGGGAAGCTACACCATCGAAGCCATTCAGGCGCAGGACTTCGGCGTAGTGCGCGCGATGGTGTTCATCGGATCGGTTCTGTACATGGTCGGGCTGGTGTTGACCGACATTTCCTATACGCTCGTGGACCCTAGAGTCCGGTTCGAATAGCTGGCATGTTCCTTCCCACCCTCCTCTGGACCGACGCCTTGGTATTCCTGCTGATCGCCGTTGCAGGAACGTTTGCAGTTCACGCGTCGCGACATGAACACCTGCGCGCTCCTTGGCGCAGAGTATTGCGGAGTCCGGCTGCGATGAGTTCAGCCGTTGTGCTGGCGGCGTTCCTTCTTGTCGGCATCCTTGACTCGTTGCACTTTCGACCAGCACTCGCGGTGGGAACCGAATCGCAGATGGTGGCGCGCCTCAAGGGGGGCATGCCAGCGCAGGCATGGGCGCCTGAAGTGAAGAGTGTCCTGGACGAGCTTCTGGAGCGTATGGCGACGCGCAAGGAACGGACCTATTCGGCACCCTTGGCAACGCACGCTTTTTCGAAGGAAACGATCGAACTGCCTGGGGGAGGGCAGTCCCGTGAGTTTCCGCGTCTGCAGTTTGGCGGGGCACATCTAGCGGATCCGGCGGAAGACTGGTCAGGTGACATTCTGAGAGGCTTGCTTCGGGGCGTGGCACTGGCGCTGGTCATCTGGTGTGCATTCACGGCCCTGCTGCTGGTTGCAGTCCGGCCAAGCAACACGCTGAATATCGGCGAATTCGCCGACGCAACATGGAAGGGGAGCACTGATATTCCTTGGCGCGCGGTCCTGGTCACCCTGGGTATCGTGCTTCTCGTGGCCGTGCCAGCGTGGCATCTGTCTGCAAACTACCATGTTCTCGGTACCGACAAGGTGGGGCAGGACGTGTTGTATTTGTCCTTGAAGAGCATCCGCACAGCATTGGTGATCGGAACGCTGACCACATTGATCATGCTGCCGTTTGCCGTGTTGCTGGGCATGATGGCGGGATTTTTTCGCGGCTGGGTCGATGACTTGATCCAGTATGCATACACGACGCTCAATTCCATTCCTGGCGTGCTTTTGATCGCTGCCTCGGTGCTTGTCCTGCAAGTACAAATGGAGGCACGCCCCGAGCTCTTTCCGACTGCGGCGCAGCGGGCTGATTTCCGGCTGCTGTTCCTGTGCCTAATCCTTGGTGTGACCAGTTGGACCGGCCTGTGTCGCTTGCTGCGGGGTGAGGCGCTCAAGCTGCGTGAGCTCGACTACGTGCAGGCGGCGCGCGCGTTTGGTGTGTCGAACTGGCGCATTATGATGCGCCATATCCTGCCTAACGTCATGCATGTGATATTGATTTCCGTGGTGATGGATTTCTCGGGCCTGGTGCTGGCCGAGGCCGTGCTTTCGTATGTCGGTGTCGGGGTCGATCCGACCATGATCAGTTATGGGACGATGATCAACGCGGCGCGGCTGGAAATGGGGCGTGAACCGATGGTGTGGTGGTCCTTGGCCAGTGCTTTCGGGTTCATGCTGTTGGTGGTTCTGGCTGCGAACCTGTTTTCCGACGCGGTGCGCGATGCGTTCGATCCTCGTGTCTCGGTGGTGCCACGAAAGACGCGTTTCGCCCTTCGATCGCAGCGGGCAGGGAACTGATCCCCATGTCCGAAGTGCTGCTCAGCGTCAAGAACCTGCGTGCATGGATAGATGCCGGGGCAGAGCCATTGCGTGCGGTGGATGGCATTGACTTCGATATCCATCGAGGCGAAACATTCGCTGTGGTTGGAGAATCGGGCAGCGGAAAGAGCATGACCGCGCTATCCATTCTAAGACTACTCCCCGACGCGGCACAGATAGTTTCCGGAAGCGTCATGCTGGATGGGCGCGAATTGATGGGCTTGCCCGAGAGCGAAATGCGCGATGTTCGCGGCAAGCGGATTGCGATGATCTTTCAGGAACCCGGGACCAGCTTGAATCCCGTAATGACCGTTGGTGCGCAGATCAGGGAGGTGCTGGCGCGCCATCTGCGCATTACGGGAGCGGAGGCTGTACGCCGAGTGGTGCAACTGCTCGAGGGGGTGGGGCTGCCTTCCCCTGCTCACCGGGCGGCAGAATACCCCTTCCAGCTCTCCGGTGGCATGAAGCAGCGGGTGATGATCGCCATGGCGCTGGCTGCTGAACCGGACCTGTTGATCGCGGATGAGCCGACAACCGCCCTTGATGTGACCATTCAGGCACAGGTACTCGATTTGTTGCGGGATCTGCAGCGCACGCGTGGAATGGCAGTGCTTCTTATTACTCACGACCTGGGGATCGTTTCCGGCATGGCGCACCGGGTGGCTGTGATGTATGCCGGACGGTTGATGGAAGTGGCCGATCGCGCCCAATTTTTCGGTGCGCCGCGACATCCGTATTCACGAAAGCTTTTTGAATCGCTTCCGGGCGCTGCCAGTCGTGGCGGCGAGCTGGCCGTCATTCCCGGGCAGGTGCCGGCGTTGACCGAGAATTTCACGCGTTGTCGATTTGTCGATCGTTGCGACGTGGCCATTCCGGCGTGTCGTGAGGGTGAGCCGGCAATGACGGTACTGGCCCCAGGGCATTCGGTCCGTTGCGTCAGGGCGTCGGAACCGGCAACGACTTACGGAGGCGCGGCAGCGCATTGGGACGCGGCAGAATTCGGGAAAGAACCTCAACCGGACGCATTGCTTAAGGTTTCCGGGCTCAAGGTGCATTTCCCGATTCGCAAGGGGCTGCTGCGCCGGACCGTTGGTCAGGTGAAGGCGGTAGATGGGATTGCGCTGAGCATTCCCGCGGGGCGAACGCTGGCGCTGGTCGGTGAGTCAGGGTGCGGAAAAACGACTGCGGGGAAGGCGATCATCCAGCTCATCGATCCCACGGGCGGTCGTGTTGAACTGGATGGGGTAGCGCTTAACGAACTGCGCGGCGAGGCATTGCGACGCAGCAGGCGAGACTATCAGATCGTTTTCCAAGATCCCTATGCGTCACTCAACCCGCGCATGAGGGTCGGCGACATCCTCGCGGAAGGGCAAGTGGCGCTGAGTGACAATCGTGATCCTGCTGCCGTAATGGATCGATCTGCCGAGCTATTGCGTCAAGTGGGCATGGGGGAAGAGTCGCTCGGCCGCTATCCGCATGAGTTTTCAGGCGGGCAGCGCCAGCGGATTGCCATTGCGCGAGCGTTGGCGGTGCGCCCCAAGCTGCTGGTATGCGATGAGCCGACCAGTGCGCTCGATGTTTCTGTTCAGGCGCAGATACTGAACTTGCTGAAAAATCTGCAGCGCGAGCTGAAGCTGTCTTACCTCTTCATCACGCACAACATCTCGGTTGTAGAGTACATCGCACATGAAGTAGCCGTGATGTACCTCGGAAGAATCGTCGAGCGGGGGACGGTCGCGGAGGTTCTTGGTGCGCCTGCACACCCATATACAAGGGCGCTGATTTCTTCCGTTCCACGTATAGACGCTGCAGGCGGGCACCCGGTGGTCAGGTTAGGGGGGGAGCTACCCTCTTCGGTGAACCCACCCAAGGGGTGTCACTTCAGCGCGCGCTGCCCGCAAGTCAGGGATGACTGTCGCAGCAAGTATCCGGAGGCCGTAGCCTTGTCGGAAACGCGAACTGTGAACTGCTGGCTTCACGGGATCTAGGGTCAGTGCGGCGGCGGTCATCGCCTCATACGACTCGAGCGGTGTGAGGCTGGCGGAGGGGCTCGCGACTTGCGGCGTAGGAAGCTAATTTGCAGCCTTGCTTGCGGGCCGAATTTTTGCCGCGGCGATGACTCGCCCTGATGCTCGCGTAGCCTTCGTCTGTTTCTTGGATGCGGTTTTTCGCGAAGCCGCCTTGTGAACTGGAACCTTGCGCAGGGTCGGAACAGTGACTTGCTGCTCTACCGTCAATTTCTGCCCCGCACTGAGCCGGCCGATCCTGTTCCAGCGCTTTAGGTCTTCGAGTGACACCTTGTAGTGTTCCGCAATCGAGGCAAGTGTTTCTCCGCGGGAAACGATGTGCGTTACCTGGCGGGTTATCGTTCGTGTCTCTCGCACGGTGCGCTCCTGCGCTGCTGGAGGCGAAAACATGGTCGGGAGAGGTTCGGCCGTCGTCCCCTTGAGGGGGAGTAGGAGTTGGAAGCCAGGGCCTACCTTGGTTTTCGCAGAAATACTGTTGACCTGCCTCAGCTTGGCCAGCGCAATGCCATGATCAGCGGCAAGTTTTTCAAGGCGGTCCCCCTTCTTGAGGGTGTAGGGCTGCCATGACACAAGCGGCTTGCTGTGACTCTCAAGGTTCGTACGGAAAATGCCCGCTCGATCGGCGGGAAGCACCAACCACTCGCCTTGCGAGATGACCGGACGATTGTGAGCCGGATTCAACGCGAGCAATTCTTCAACGGGCATCTCGGCCAACCTCGCTGCGAGGCGGATGTCGATATCCTTGGTCCGGACCGTGACGAAATACGGCTCGTTGGGAATGGGGTCGAGGTTGATGCGGAACGCCTCGGGATTGGCAAGGATATTTTTCAATGCCTGTAGCTTCGGAACGTAATAACGCGTTTCCTGCGGCATGGTCAGACTGGCGTAATCGGTGGGCAGGCCGCGAGTTCGGTTGCGCTCGATCGCGCGCGCAACTGCATTCTCGCCCCAATTGTATGAGGCAAGGGCCAGGTGCCAGTCGCCATGCATCTCATAGAGAAATTGCAGGTAATCGAGAGCTGCAGTCGTTGATGCGACGATGTCGCGGCGCGCGTCGTACCACCAGTTTTGCTTCAGGTTGTAGCTCTTTCCAGTCGAAGGAATGAACTGCCACAGTCCGGAAGCGCGGGCACTCGAGAGCGCCATGGGATTGAAAGCACTCTCGACCATGGGTAGCAGGGCGAGTTCAGTAGGCATTCCGCGCTTTTCGAGCTCGTCCACGATATGGTAGAGATATAGCCTGCTGCGTTCCACCATGCGCTGGATTCCGCTCGGCCGGCTCGCGTACCAGATCTGTCGATCGAGGACCAGTGGCGTGCTCAGATTCGGCATGGCAAAACCATTGCGAATGCGGTCCCACAAGTCATCGGGGGGCGTTGTGAGATCGATCATGCGCACGATCGGCAATTCGTCCTTGATCTCCCTTACGTCAACGATTGGCGGCCCCGGAACTACAGGAACGCGGTTGGCCAAGGCCGGTGCAGGGGGGCGAGTCGGTGCAGTTGTCGCCACGGTGGCGACAGGCGGTCGCGTTGCACTGGCGCCAGGGGTGACGAAAGCGGGTGCAGTCGATGCGGGGACGACAGCTCCATTGTCTAAAACGGGCACGTTCACACTATAAGTTGACGCCACTCTTGCTGCTTCAGCGGCGGGTTCTCGCGTCGGCGCAGTGCCGCAGCCCGCAAGGAACACGAGCAAGACTATCAGGACGGGAAGTGTGCGTAGGGTCAAAAGGGAAGGCCTTTTACCCGGAACGGGCTTATTGAGATTGTCGGGGACGCAGGATCAATCACGCTTACGGCACCGCGCATCCCCCCTTCATTGCATGGCGCAAGAAGTAGCAGGGAGATGGTAACGGAGGGATACAGGAGGGTCAAGCGAGGTCAGCTATTCGGACCATAATTTTACCTGTCGGCCACGAATGCGATATCGCGATTGGGGTGGCACACTGGGGTTGCTGCGTATCGCATGCGGCGGTTCACAACTGTGGCGGTACATACCTACTATCGTACGATAGTACGAGCCTTCAATTTTCCACAGAGTGACCCATTCACGCCATAATGGGCAATCGTTAGGGGTCAAGTCGCTCATCGGGATTGGCCATAGCTGGTTTGGAGCCGCTGGCGGCGGAATTGCGGGTGGCATTTTGAGGTGCGCGATTGACCGCGACACCGGATGTTCTGGAACCAAAGTGAACCACTGAGTTGACGTATGACAGACTTGGCAGTTGACAACGATGACATCGACGCGATGGAGGAAGTGTCGCGATGGTTTTCGACGCCCCAGGGGCGCTATGTCCTTGATTGGGAGCTGCGACAATATGACAATGCAGTTGATGACATTTTCGGATTCCATGCCGTTCAGATCGGATTGCCGGAAGCGGAATTTCTCCGAGAGAACCGCATTCCCTTGAAAATTCATGCCGGATCGATCGAGGGCTGTACGTTGAGAGCGACTCCCGAACACTTGCCGTTGGCCACACACAGCGTGGACTTGATTGTCCTGCCGCACGTGCTGGAGTTTTCTCGACGCCCCCACCAGATTCTTCGCGAGGCCGAACGGGTCCTGATCCCCGAGGGGCAGATCGTGATTTCGGGATTCAACCCTTTGTCGCTATGGGGCCTCAAGCGCCGATTGGGCGCGACACTTGGCTGGGACAATACCCGCTTCCCTTGGCGCGGGCGCTTCATAGGCTTGCTTCGACTCAAGGATTGGCTGACCTTGCTGGGGTTTGAGCTAAACGGGGGCCGCTTTGGCTGTTACGCCCCGCCGTTCGCGCAGGCGCGCTGGCTCGAGCGGTTTCGGTTCATGGAAACAGCGGGTGATCGCTACTGGCCGATCGTAGGAGGCACGTACGTGATACGCGCGGTCAAGCGGCATCATGGCTTGCGCCTGGTTACCCCGCAATGGCGCGATGCCCGCGCCAAGCGGCCTGCGCTCGTGCAGGTTGCCCGTCGCGACAATGTCATTCATGTCCGACCAATCTAGCGTAGGTAACGCCATTTCTGATGCGGAAGTCCGGATTTACTCGGATGGCGCGTGCAAGGGCAACCCAGGTCCAGGAGGGTGGGGCGCTATTCTGAAGTGGAATGGGCGGGAGCGCGAAATATTTGGTGGTGAGGCTAATACGACAAACAATCGCATGGAGCTCATGGCGGTGATCAGCGCGCTCGAGGCGCTGTCGCGACCTTGCAGGATAGAGGTGTACACGGATTCCCAGTATGTCCAGAAGGGGATTGCCGAGTGGGTTGTTAACTGGAAGCGGCGAGGCTGGAAGACGGCAGACAAGAAGCCCGTCAAGAACGTCGACCTGTGGATGCGCCTTGACAAGCTTGCAAGCGGTCACAGCGTCACATGGCATTGGGTACGCGGCCATGACGGGCATCCAGAGAACGAGCGCGCTGACGAGCTTGCCAATCGCGGCGTTGCGAGCGCATTCAGGGGCTGATGATGACGCGCCAAATCATCCTGGATACCGAGACGACTGGCCTGAATGCACGGCTGGGAGATCGGATCATAGAGATCGGCTGCATTGAAATGGTCAATCGGAGGTTCACGGGGAGCAATTGGCATACGTATGTCAATCCTGAGCGGAGGATCGAAGAGGGCGCCAAGGCCGTGCACGGGATTACGGACGAGTTCCTGGCGGACAAGCGCAAGTTCGCTGAGATCGTAGGGGAATTCCTGGATTACATCCGCGGGGCCGAACTGGTTATTCACAATGCAGCGTTTGACGTCGAATTCCTGGATGCGGAGCTTGGGCGCGTCGGGCAGCCCGTTCTCGCCGGACATGGCGTCAGGGTAACGGATACGCTGAAGATGGCGCGACAGCTTCACCCGGGAAAGCGCAATTCACTGGATGCATTGTGTGATCGTTATCAGATCGATAACACCCATCGCACTCTCCACGGCGCGCTACTCGACGCGGAATTGCTGGCTGAGATCTATCTTGCAATGACACGCGGGCAAAATAGCCTAGCCATCGAACCTGAAATCCTCAAGGAGCCTGTGATACAGAGCAAGGGGCAGGCCAGTGAAGGAGGTGGGAAAAAGCCGGTTTTGCGGGTCCTGAAGGCGAGCGAATCTGAAATTGCGGAGCACTGTCATTTTCTCGTGGGAATCGACAAGGAGTCCAGGGGCCGCTGCGTTTGGCTTGCGCTTGAGGCAGAAGCAGGCGTCAAGGATGCGGGCTGAGCGATTCGCTTGCGCGATTTTCACAGATCGGAATGCCGCCTGACGCCCCGTGAGGACTTTCTGATCACGTATAATTCTCCCCTTTCCGTTGGTGCTATATCCTCAGAGGGTGAATCGCAATGAAAGTAATGGTTCCGGTCAAGCGAGTCGTCGACTACAACGTTAAGGTTCGTGTCAAAAGCGACGGCACTGGTGTTGAAACGGCGAATGTCAAGATGTCCATGAATCCCTTTGATGAAATAGGGATTGAGGAGGCTTTGCGCCTCAAAGAGGCAGGTGCCGCGACCGAGGTCATCGCGGTGTCATGCGGGCCTGCGGCATGCCAGGAAACCCTGCGCACGGCACTGGCATTGGGCGCCGATCGCGCAATTCTGGTGCAGACTGATGTCGAGTTACAGCCTCTGGCCGTGGCAAAACTACTCAAGGCCTTGGTCGACAAGGAGCAGCCAAAGATGGCCATCGTGGGCAAGCAGGCTATTGACGATGATTGCAACCAGACCGGGCAGATGCTTTCTGCACTGCTGGGTTGGTCGCAGGCGACATTTGCCTCGAAGGTCAAGGTGGATGGGGACAAACTGACTGTGACGCGTGAAGTGGACGGGGGACTGGAGACTATCAACATCACGCTGCCGGCAGTGATCACAACCGATTTGCGTCTCAATGAGCCGCGCTATGTCACGCTACCAAACATCATGAAAGCCAAAAAGAAGCCCTTGGAAATACTCACGCCTGAAGCACTCGGTGTGGACGTGACCCCGCGCCTGATCACACTGAAAGTAGCCGAACCCCCGGCCCGCAAGGCCGGCATCAAGGTGCCGGACGTCAAGGCATTGGTGGATAAGCTGAAGAACGAAGCCAAAGTCATTTCGTAGCGATAGCCAAGAGATTGAACGCATAAAAATTATCAGATTGGATACATCTAATGAGTA
The DNA here is from genome assembly GCA_947476535.1 of Betaproteobacteria bacterium. Lineage (GTDB taxonomy): Bacteria > Pseudomonadota > Gammaproteobacteria > Burkholderiales > SG8-39 > CAIYPG01. Next base: position 8,165 of record CANJRC010000040.1, on the reverse strand, counting down.
CTCTCGTTATCGCAGATCATGACAATCAGGTGCTGAAGGGCGCAACGCGCAATACGATTGCTGCAGCGTCCATGCTGGGTAGCGATGTTGTTGTGCTGGTGGCCGGAAGCGACTGCCAGGCAGTCGCGCAATCGGCTGCCGCAGTGGCCGGCGTTAGCAAGGTCTTGTTGGCCGACTCCCCGCACTACAAGGACGGATTGCCTGAGAGCCTTGCTGACTTCGTGGTCGGATTGACGGGCGGCGGTCAATTCAGCCATATTCTCGCTTCAGCAACCGCGTTTGGGAAGTCGGTGGCGCCGCGCATTGCCGCTATGTTGGACGTGGCACAGGTTTCCGAGATCATTTCCGTTGAGTCCCCCGATACCTTCGTTCGGCCAATTTATGCGGGCAATGCGTTTGCCACGGTGCAAAGCAAGGACAAGATCAAGGTAATTACGGTCCGCGCCACAGGCTTTGATGCTGCCGCAGTGACCGGTGGCACTGGCACGGTGGAATCGGTCCCCGCAGGGCCTGACAGTGGGAAGTCCGTCTTGGTGGGGCGTGAGCTGACCAAATCGGATCGTCCGGAACTCACTGCGGCCAAGGTCATTGTTTCCGGCGGACGTGGCATGGGCTCCGCCGAGGCGTTTAAGGTGCTCGAGCCGCTTGCAGACAAGTTGGGTGCGGCCATGGGTGCTTCGCGCGCCGCCGTAGACGCCGGTTATGTGCCGAACGACTGGCAGGTCGGACAGACGGGAAAGATCGTGGCGCCGGAGCTGTATTTTGCGGTGGGCATTTCAGGTGCGATCCAGCATCTCGCCGGCATGAAAGATAGCCGCGTCATCGTCGCCATCAACAAGGACGAAGAGGCGCCGATCTTTTCTGTCGCTGACTATGGGATTGTCGGTGACCTGTTCCAGGTTGTACCTGAGCTCGTGAAGGAGCTGGGCTAGTTGAAGTATTGTTCAGTCAGGATCAGGTTCCAGTGGGCCTGATCCTGGGGCAATTTTCCAAATTGCCGAATTGGTTTTCGGTGTAGAGAAGTTTGAGGGGCGTATCCTCTCATTTGTTAAATGAGGCGCGTTCTAAATGCCGTTATGAACTCGAAATTTTGGGGGCAACGGCAGGGATTCCCAACGGTATTTTTTTTTTGTTACGAACTCTAAGAAACTGGAGTATCGAATGAATGAATACACGGCGCCGTTGCGCGACATGCGCTTTGTCCTCAAGGAGCTGGTTGGATTGGAGCAGGTCGCAAGCCTGCCTGGCTGCGAGGAGGTCAATGTCGAACTTGTAGACCAGATTCTCGACGAGAGCGCTCGTTTTTGCCGCGAGGTGATTGCGCCATTGAACAAGACCGGGGATGTGGAGGGATCACGCTGGGAAGACGGGAAGGTCTTCACGCCCAAGGGTTTCAAGGATGCCTACCGGCAATTCACCGAGGGTGGATGGAGCGCGCTTCAGGCGCCGGCCGAGCATGGCGGACAGGGTTTGCCTAAGCTTGTAGCAACGCTTGTGATGGAAATGTGGAAGTCCTCAAACATGGCGTTCTCGCTGTGTCCGATGCTGACCAATGGCGCCATCGAAGCATTGCTGTTGCGCGGTACCGAAGCGCAGAAAAAAACCTACCTGGCCAAGATGGTCGCCGGAACCTGGACGGGGACCATGAATTTGACGGAATCCCAGGCCGGCACAGACCTTGCGTTGCTGCGCACGCGCGCTGATCGCGAGGGCGACCATTACCGGATTCGCGGCCAGAAGATATTCATCACCTATGGTGAGCATGACCTGACCGAGAATATCATCCACCTCGTTTTGGCGCGCCTGCCCGATGCGCCGCCCGGCGTGAGGGGGATATCGCTGTTCATCGTTCCCAAGTTCCTCGTCAATGCAGATGGCACCTTGGGCGCGCGCAATGATGTCCAGTGCGCTTCCCTCGAGCACAAACTGGGAATTCACGCCAGCCCGACGGCGGTGCTGGTCTATGGGGAGAAGGAAGGGGCGGTGGGTTATCTGGTTGGCGAGGAGAACCGTGGCCTCGAATACATGTTCATCATGATGAATGCAGCGCGCTTCGCGGTTGGCCTTGAAGGTCTCGCAATTGCCGATCGAGCCTATCAGCAGGCGCTGGCCTATGCCAAGGAACGCGTTCAGAGCAGGGATCTGGCGGGGGGGGCAGAGTCGGTTCCAATCGTGCGGCACCCCGATGTGCGTCGCATGCTGATGAGCATGAAGGCGAATATCGAGGCCATGCGGGCGCTCGCATGCACGGTGGCCGCGTCAATGGATATCGCGCACCGTCATCCGGACAAGGCCGAGCGACTTAAGCATCAGGCGTTTGCTGATCTGATGATTCCTGTCGTCAAGGGGTGGTTCACGGAGAGCGGGGTCGAAGTAGCGTCGACAGGCGTTCAGGTGCACGGGGGCATGGGTTACATCGAAGAAACCGGTGCTGCGCAGCACCTGCGTGATGCGCGAATTACCACCATTTACGAGGGTACTACCGCAATCCAGTCTAACGATCTGGTTGGTCGAAAACTTGGCCGCGAGGGGGGCGTCACCGCTAAGGCGCTCGTGCAAGTGATGCGCCAGACTGAGGCGGCACTTTCCAAGGCTGCGGGCGATGACTTAGCGGCCATTCACGGTGCATTTTCCGCAGGGTTGACGGCTTTTTCGGATTGCGTTGACTGGATTGCCGTGAATTACGAGAAAGACATCAAAGCGGTTCATGCGGGCTCCGTGCCGTTTCTCAAGCTCACCGGCATTGTTGCCGGGGGATGGCAGATGGCACGTGCCGCGCTGATCGCGCAGGAGCAGGTGACCAAGGGAGCAGGGGACAAGGCGTTTTACGAGGCAAAAATCGTCACTGCCCGCTTCTTTTCCGAGCACGTGCTTTCCCAGGCGAGCGGATTGCGCACCAGCATCATGCAGGGTGCGCGTGGCGTCCTGCAGCTCTCCGAGGAGCAACTGTAATAGGGTGAGTTAATCGCCACTTGCAACGAGCGGTGTTAATTGCTCGTTGCAGCACCTGCTTCAAACAATACACATGCGAATTCTTTCTGCCCCAGCACCTGTCTTGCGTTGTGTCGGGGAGTCGAGCGGCAAGGGGCTAGGCAGCGGGTAGATCAAAGATCATGCAGGTCGTAGTGCCATGGGCATACACACGACCCTCCGCATCGACCAGCCGGTTTCGGCTGTACCGACCCGACTGCCGGAATGAATGATTTTTCTTTCTGCGCGCACGAGGTTTGAACCCTGCAAGACATCGCCGAATCTATGAGCGTGGCTGCGAGGCCGTCCAGTGGACGACGCCGATGGGGGTTGTAATGGAATTCAGCCGGGGTGACGGTGAACGCCGCCACTCCGAAGCTGCGGCAATAACGATTCCAAGGAACTCGAATGCGAATTGCCAAGGGTCGGTGTCAGCTCGAAGATGCTGCTCTTCAATGGCCATGCGGACCGCTTTTGCGATCACTCCGCGGAGCTCCCGGAGGCTAGATGCCACGGTGTCCCGAACTGGGCAGGGGCGATCATCATATTCCTCGACGGCGCCAAGCATGACACAGCCGCCGGGCATGTAGCTGTGTTCCAGCCAGTAAAACCAGTTGTGCAGGAGTGCTTCAATTCTTGGGAGGCCGTGGGCCTGCCTAAGGGCGGGCATTATCACGGCGGCTTGGAATCGTTCCTGGGAGTGTTGCAGCGCTGCGACCTGTAGCTGTTCCTTGCTGCACAAAATGTGCGATGAGCCCACTCTGGGACATGCCCGCATCAGTTGCGAAGGCGCCGATACTGATGTCTTCGAGGCCTAGCTGGCTGGCAAGGTCGACCGCTTTGTCGAGAGTTGCGTTTCGGGCTTACGCACCCTTGTTCATGCGACAAATAATAGTACGAACGTTCGTAAATCAGAGGCGGTGACGCCCCATTGACCTGGTCTTGAAAAAAATATCAAAATTCACTACTTACTTATTCATCTTGTAACGCATGCGAATCAGGCTACCGCATTGCGTTCCCAGATCACATGTTTGGGTAATTCGGGCCGCCACCACCTTCCGGCACGATCCAGACGATGTTTTGGGTCGGATCCTTGATATCGCAGGTTTTGCAATGCACGCAATTCTGCGCATTGATCTGGAGCCGGTCGTCGCCATCCGAACTCTTCACGAATTCATACACACCGGCAGGACAATAACGACTCTCAGGTCCCGCGTAATCGCGCAAGTTGGTTCCGACTGGAATCGCCGGGTTCTTCAGCGTTAAGTGCACCGGCTGGTTTTCCTCGTGATTGGTGCTCGATAGGAAAACCGAAGAAAGCCTGTCGAAACTGATTTTTCCATCGGGTTTTGGGTAATCGATCGGTTTGCATTCCGAGGCGAGGCGCAACATTTCATGATCGGAGTGCTGGTGATGCAGCGTCCATGGGAATTTCCCACCAAGCAACCATTGTTCTATGCCTACCATCAGCGAGCCTGCATAGAGGCCCTTGGCCATCCACTGTTTGAAATTGCGGGCCCGCCACAACTCATCGAATAGCCAGGACTTGCGAAAGCCCTCTGTATAGGCAGACAGTTCATCGTGCGAGCGTTGCGCTTGGACGGCCGCGAATGCAGCCTCGGCGGCCAGCATGCCCGATTTGATCGCGGCGTGGCTGCCCTTGATCCGCGATGCATTCAGGAACCCGGCGTCATCGCCGACAAGGCACCCCCCGGGGAAGACGAGTTTAGGCAATGAGAGCACGCCGCCAGCGGTGATGGCGCGCGCGCCGTATGAGAGTCTTTTGCCGCCTTCAAGGAACTTGCGAATCTCCGGATGGGTCTTGTAGCGCTGGAACTCCTCGAAAGGGCTGAGCCACGGGTTTTCGTAGGCAAGCCCGACGACGAACCCAACGGCGACCTGATTGTTCTCCAGGTGATACAGGAACGACCCACCGTAGGTGTCGGAAGACAGGGGCCATCCTGCCGTATGAATGACCAATCCTGGCTGATGTTTGGCCGGATCGATTTCCCACAACTCCTTCAGGCCGATGCCGTATACCTGCGGATCCGAACCTTCGCGAAGCCGAAACTTTTCCATCACTTGCTTGCCAAGGTGGCCCCTGCAACCCTCGGCGAAGAACGTGTACTTTGCGTGCAGCTCAACGCCAGGCTGGAACTGGCCGGTGTGCGCTCCGTCTCGACCAACACCCATGTTGCCGGTGGCGACCCCCTTAACAGATCCTTTTTCGTCGTAAAGCACTTCGGCGCCGGCGAAGCCTGGGAAAATTTCTACGCCGAGCTCTTCTGCCTGCTGCCCAAGCCAGCGGCAAACATTGCCGAGGCTGACCACGAAATTGCCATGATTTTGGAAGCAATCGGGCAGCAGTGCATTGGGGAGGCGCCTGGCGCTCGATTCTCCAAGGAAAAGGAATCGGTCTTCGCTGACAGGTGTGTTGAGTGGGGCGCCCTTTTCCTTCCAGTCGGGAAAGAGCTCGCTGATCCCTCGAGGATCCATCACTGCGCCTGACAGAATATGGGCGCCGATCTCCGAGCCTTTCTCGATCACACACACGCCGAGCTCGGCATTGGCTTCTGCGGCCAGCTGCTTTAGCCTGATGGCAGCGGAAAGGCCTGCCGGCCCACCGCCAATGATGACGACGTCGTATTCCATTACATCGCGCTGCACGACTTCTGCCACTGGAGCTCCTTCGCGTCTGACTGTGATATTTAACCGGCCGCCTCGGGACGTATCAGGGCTTTCCTGGGACCGATGCCTGGATGTACCCAAGAGGCCCTGGTTGGGGGCGACTACCTGTAATCGCCCCGCAACGCAGCGTCATGATCAAGATCGGGACGAACCCGGCCATTATAATGGTTCAGTGTCATGGCTCACCGAGTGCGCGCGAACGTGGGAGCCATTTTCAGGGGGTAGGAGCGCTGCGCGCTGGCTATGGGGAGTCACCATCAATGGCAAGAATGCTTGTACATACGCACCGTATTCCCATCCGATGGGGCGACATGGATGCCATGGGGCATGTCAACAATACCCTTTACTTCCGTTACATGGAGGAGGTACGCACGCATTGGTATGACAGCATGGGCATTAACGACAATGGCCCGGCGTTGCCACCCCACTGCGGGCCGGTTGTGATTAATGCCAGTTGCACTTTTCTCAAGCCTTTGCGGTACCCTGGGGATGTCGAGGTCAGGCTTTTCGTGGGCGATCCAGGGCGCGCAAGCGTCATGACTCTCTACGAGTTGCGCCCCGTTCACGATATCGATGTGGTGTATGCCGAGGGCAGCGCCAAGGCAGTGTGGATAGACATGAAGCTGGAGAAATCCATCCCGCTTCCTTCTGTCGTCAAGGCATTGCTGGGGGAACGCTGATTTCGCGCCTGCAGGTTCCCAGGTTGCTCACAGTTCGCGTGTCGCCGGACGGGCAAAAGGTGATGCGCTAGGAGCGTGCCGGATTTTCCCCAAGCTTTCTCGCAATTTCCCTGTAACGAGCGGATATCGCATCTTCGCTCGCGTGGCATCCGTCCCGAATGACCCAAGTGCCCCCGACCATGACATGGCGCACCAATTGCGTACCCGCACACACAAGCAGGGTGTCGGTGATGCGATCTGCGCTGCGTCCAACCAGGTTCACGTTGTTTGCGTCCAAAACGACCAAGTCGGCACGTAGACCCGGTGCGACACGGCCCATTTTCCGTCCCAGGGCTTGGGCGCCGCCGGAGGCCGCTTCGCTCCACAGGTTGGTTCCCACCGAGGGTTTTTCCGGGGATGCAGCGATGTTGCGCCGGCGCAATGTCAGCCGCTGTCCATATTCGACCCAGCGCAGTTCTTCGGCCGGATTGCGTGAGAGATGGCTGTCCCCGCCGACTGCATAGAGGCCGCCCTTGTCACGGTACCGCAAGAACGGAAATATGCCGTCACCCAGGTTTCCTTCGGTCGTGGGGCACAGGCCGACAATCACACCGCTGCCTGCCAATCGTTCAACTTCAGTCGATGTGACGTGCGTGCAATGCACCAGGCACCAACGTTTGTCCAGAGGCATGTTGTTGAGCAACCATTCCACCGGTCGCTGATCACTCCAGCTAAGACAGTCATTGACTTCCTTGACCTGCTCTGCAACGTGCATGTGGATGGGGGCGTCCGCATCGATGCTGTCCAGGCCTGCGAGCAAGTCCCTGAGCATCGGGGGGCTCACGGCGCGCAGGCTGTGCGGCGACACACCAATACGGATATCCGGATTTCCCCCGGCCGCATCGCGCAGTTCCTTGACCATGCTCAGCAATGTTTCGGTGCTGATGCGAAAGCGCTTCTGTGCGGGAAGCATGGCCTCTTCGCCGAAATTGCCATAGGCATACAGTGAGGGCAGCAGCGTGATCGCCAAACCTGCAAGCTCCGCCCCACGCAAGTGTGCGAGGCCCATTTCCGTCCGTCGCGGGTAGGGCTTGCCGTCCGGGGCGTTGTGCAGATAGTGAAACTCGGCCACTGCGGTGTAGCCATGCTTCAGCATCTCCATGTACGTCTGCGTGGCGATGATCTGAGCTTGCTCGGGATTCAGTTGCTTCTGGAAGCCGTACATGGTTTCGCGCCAGGTCCAGAAACTGTCTTCGGGGGATCCCAGGTGCTCGCTGAGTCCCGCCATGGCGCGTTGAAACGCGTGCGAATGCACATTCGCCATGCCGGGGATTACCGGGCCGCCGGCATCTTCGGCGTCACCACGGGATTTTCCGGCTTCTACCGATTCAATATCGCCGGCGTCGCTGATGCTGATTCGTACATCCCTGGCCCAGCCGTCGGCCAGCAGCGCCTCGGGCGCGTAAATTGTTCTCATCGTGCCTTTTTTCCGTGCATCGCTGGGTCGCATTCTATGCCAATCATCCGGGCATTCGGATGCGTTGCAGCGGTTCCATTTTTAAGATGTGCTCGCCAGGCGACCAGGCCTTGTACTGACTGCTTCCGCTTGTCAAGGACGTTTCGTTGTCTGACGATAAAAAATTACCTGACATACGGGGGTCAGTCATTGAGCGCGCATTTCTTTTGCGGTAACATAGCCCATCCGATCCCCATGTAATTTGATGACAAAATATGTATTCGTATCGGGCGGCGTAGTTTCCTCACTGGGGAAGGGGATGGCCGCAGCCTCCCTGGCCGCCATCCTCGAGTCGCGCGGCATCAAAGTCACAATGCTGAAGCTCGATCCCT
>CANJRC010000039.1 GCA_947476535.1 Betaproteobacteria bacterium | reverse complement strand
GTGGTCAGCAAGTACGCCGATGTGGAAGGCTGCCTGCGTGCGCCGGAAACGTTCTCCAGCACCATCGAGCGGGCCACCCTGCTGCAGGACGACGAGAACAGCAAGGCCTATGTCGGCATCCTGAAGCAGCACGGCTGGGAGCATGTGCCTACCCTGCAGCGTGCCGACCCCCCGCAGCATTCGCGCTACCGCAAGATCATCGATGGCGCCCTCAACGTGCGCCAGGTGCGCGAACTCCAGCCGCGGCTTGATGTGCTCGCCACCGAACTGGTTGACAAGTTCATCGACCGTGGCGAAGTGGACTTCATCGAGGAATTCGCCCTGCCGTTTCCCGGCATCATCGCAGCCGAACTGATCGGCCTGGATGCCCGCGACTACAAGCGCTTCACTGCCTGGGCCGACAATTTGCAGATGTACGGCGGAGGCAAGCTGACGCGGGAGTCTATCGAGGCCTCGGCGCACATGGAAGTCGAAATGCAGCAGTTCTTCGCCGGCATTTTCGCCGACCGCCGCAAGAATCCACGCGAAGACCTGATGACGGCCCTATTGATGGCCTACGAGGGCGACGCGCCGCTGTCCATGCACGAGCTGCAGAACGTCATGCACCAGCTGATCAGCGCGGGCTACGAGACGGTCAAGACCGCATTGGCGCACGGCGTATGGCAGATGGTGCGGTTTCCTGATGTGGTGGCCGAGCTGCGCGCGGACAGAACCTTGTTGCCGCGCTTCATCAATGAGAGTCTGCGCTGGGAATCACCGGTGCAGGGCTTGTGGCGCATCGTCAAGAACGATGTGGAGGTGGCGGGCACCACGATTCCGAAAGGGGCGTTGTGTTCGGTGCGCTTTGGCGCCGGCAACCGGGACGAGTCCATGTTCCCGGATGCAGGCAGATTCGACCTGCACCGCGAGAACGCGGCGCACCACCTCGGTTTCGGCAAAGGCACGCACTTTTGCCCGGGGGCGTCGCTGGCGCGCGCCGAAATGATGGCGGCCTATACGGTGTTCCTCGATCGCATGGAAGATTTCCAGCTGGCCAGGCCCTTGCCCCATCCGGTGCACCTGCCCAGCGTTGCCCTGTCGCCGATGAAGGAAATTCATTTGAAGTTTCGCAAGCGCGCCGCTGCCTAGCGGCCATACAGAAAAGGGGAGTGATATGACGAGCAAGAGTGGCGGGCCTGCGCCTGCGGCGGGCGTGCAGCCCATCGAGAACTTCAGTTTTTTCGATCCCGAAGTGCAAAGCGATCCCTACGCGTTCTACGAGACCCTGCATGCCAAGTGCCCGGTCTACAAGGTGCCGGACAAGGACATCTACATCGTCAGCCGCTACGACGACCTCGACAAGGCGCTGCGTGACTACGCCACGTTCTCCAATGTGATGGAGCGCGCGCTGCTGCTGCAGGGGGCCAACGGCGAAGTGTTCAAGCAGATGCTGCGCGAGGGCGGGTGGGACCATGTGCCGACGCTGCAGCGCGCCGACCCGCCGCAGCATGCGCGCCACCGCAAGATCATCGACCGCGCCTTCAACGTGCGCCAGGTGCGCGAGATGCAGCCGCGCCTGGAGGCGCTGGCCAATGAGCTGGTGGACACCTTCATCGACCGCGGTGAGACCGATTTCATCGAGGAATTCGCGCTGCCTTTTCCCGGCATCATCGCCGCCGAGCTGATCGGGCTGGACTCGCGCGACTACCGCATCTTCCGCGCCTGGGCCGACAACCTGGTCACCTACGGCACGCGCACCCTCACGCTGGACGAGTTGAAGCAGGCGGCGCGCACCGAAATCGAGATGCAGCACTTTTTCGCCGGGGTCTTCGAGGACCGCAGGAAGAACCCGCGCGAAGACCTGATGTCCGCGCTGGTGACGGCGTACGAAGGCGTCGAACCGCTCAGCATGCACGAACTGCAGAACATCATGCACCAGCTCATCAGCGGCGGTTACGAGACGGTGAAGAGCGCGCTCAGCCACGGCATGTGGCAGTTCGTGCGTTTTCCGGAGGTGATCGCCGAGGTGCGAGCCGATCGAACGCTGTTGCCCGGCTTCATCAATGAAAGCTTGCGCTGGGAGTCGCCGGTGCAGGGGCTGTGGCGCATCCCCAAGGTCGATGTGGAGATCGCCGGCACCACCATCCCCAAGGGCGCCTTGTGCAACATGCGCTACGCGGCGGGAAACCGCGATGCCAGCATGTTCCCGGAACCGGAGAAGTTCGATATCCGCCGCAAGAATGCCGCCCACAACATGGCGTTCAGCCGCGGCACGCATTTCTGCCCTGGGGCGGCCCTGGCGCGGGCCGAGCTGACGGCGGCGTATTCGGTATTTCTTGATCGAATGGACGACTTTCAACTAGCCTCGCCGTTGCCGCACCCAGTGCATTCTCCGAGCGCTGCCCAGTTCCCAATGAAGGAACTGAAGGTCAAGTTCACCAAGCGCGTTCGGCCCTAGCGGGGGCGAGCGGGGAGGCAGTGCGAACCGCGTCCACGCCGGCATATCGGCCGCTCCGATCCTGCCGAGCCTTGCTGCCCCGTAGTGCCGGATAGCGGTCCGGCGACCTTCTGAGGTTCGAACGAGCCGGGGACACGACGGAATGGCGTTCTGAGCGGCTTTCCGCAAGAGCCGAATTCGTGGTAATTTGCGCCCGATCCAAGATGGACGGGCGCCAGATTGGCGTGTAAGCTTTATTAAGAATCGCTTACATATGGATTTGTACCCATGGTTTGGGTCCAAATTTCGATGGGCGAATGGTGTTCTTAAAGTGTCTCGTATCTAATTGAGGAGGATGCAATGAGGGGAATATCGAAACTGAGGGGATTGCTGTTGGCGGGTGCAGTGCTCGGCTCTTTTCCGGTTGCAGCTGCTGAATACACGATCGCTTCAGTCAAAGCCTTGACGGGCCCCCTGGCCTTCGTTGGCGTGCCCGAAGCCAATGCCGTCAAGATGGCTGTCGACGAGTTGAACGCGTCCAACTATTTGGGCGCCGGCAACTCCATCAAGCTGGTGTCGAACGACGACCAGAACGATCGTGCGCAGATCACCACGTTGCTGACGCGTGCCGCCAAGGTCGACAATGCGCTGATCGTGCTCGGTGGCGCCAATAGCGTGCTGATGATCGCCGTGGCACCGCTGCTCAACGACCTGCAGATCCCGATGATCTCCACTGCCCAGACGGCTGCGCCGTTGGCCGCCAGCAAGTGGTATCTGAAAGTGACCGCATCCTCGGAACTCCAGGTCGCCCCGCTCGCTCAGTATGCGATCGATAAGATCAAGCCGCAGCGCCTGGCCGCCATCTGGGGTCGTGACAATGACGGCCACATCAACAACATGAAGGCCTTCATGGGCCCGCTGGCAGCCAAGGGCTTCAAGCCGATTGCCGAGGAAACCATCCTGATCTCGGACACCGACTTCGGCGCGCTCTCAACCAAGATCGCCGCGGCAAAACCCGATGCCGTCTGGCTGGGTGCCAATGCGGCACAGGCGGCCAACCTGGTGATCCAACTGAAGCAGGCGGGCGTGTCATCCAACGTGGTCCTGTTCGGCACGGCCGGCCTAGGGGTCGATTACCTGAAGGTCGGCGGCAAGGCGGTCGAGAATACCTACTTCTCGATCGACTACAACGACCAGTCAACCAACCCGATGAACGTCAGGTTTGCCCAGAACTACCAGAAGCGCTTCAACACTCCGCCGGACAACTGGGCGGCTGTGGGCTATTCGGAGACCATGATTGCTGCGCGTGCCATCAAGGACTCGATGCCCAACCCGACGCGCGAGAAGGTGCTCGACGCCATCATGAAAATGAAAGGCGCCGACGTGGTGCTCGGTGGCGGCAAGTGGACCCAGAAGGCCGACCGTATCCCCGAGTATGGCCCGGCCGTCATGGTGGTGCGCAACAACAAACCCGTTCCGGCGCAGTAAGCTGTAGTAGCCAGCCGGATGACCGCGGCGCGCCGGACTTCGGCCCGCCGCGGTCGCGCTAGCCGTGCTGTACTTTCCAAGCTGAAATCCGGCAGACCTCCCGTGGCCGACAAACTCACCCATTAATTTACATGGTTAAACCATGATCGCTCAGCAGTTGGTCAATGGAATCGTTACCGGCTCCGTGTACGCGCTGTTCGCACTGGGCTTCACGCTGATTTTCGGCACGTTCAAGATACTGAATCTTGCACATGCCGGCGTGTTCATGTCCGGTGCGTTCATCGGTTATTTCGCCGTGCTGAACGGGTTGCCGTTGTGGCTCGCGCTCGTGCTGGCGATGATCGGCTCCGGATTGATTTCCTACATTGTCGAGTTGGGCGCGTTCGCAACCATTCGCGGCAGTGGCCAGATCGAATTCGGCGCGCTCATATCCTCCATCGGCGCCAACCTCTGTCTGATGAGCTTGGGCCAGCGCCTGTCCAACACCAAGGTGCTGCGCTTTCCCTTCGAGACTTTCCCGGTGGAGTTCTACGAGTTCGGGCCGGTGCGGTTTTCTTTCCTCCAGGTCATCATCCTGCTCGTGGTGGTGGTGCTTCTTATGGCGATGATGTTCTACCTCTACAAGACCAGCTTCGGTCGCCAGATCCGTGCGGTGAGCGGCAACGAGCGCGTGGCTTCGCTGCTCGGGGTCAACCCCGGGCTGGTGTATTTCCAGACCTTCTTTATCTCCGGCGCCCTGGCCGGTGTCGCCGGCATCATGATCGGGCTGTCGTTCAATTCCATTCACTTCTACATGGGCGAGCCGTACCTGTTGAAGGCCTTTGTGGTGGTCGTCCTGGGCGGCCTGGGCAGCGTGCACGGTGCTGTCGTGGCCGGGATGCTACTGGGAATTTTCCAGAACCTGGCCGTGGCCTACCTGCCCAGCGCGCTCACTGAAACAATCATATACGGCCTGCTGTTCGTGGTGCTGCTGGTCAAGCCGAGCGGCCTCTTCGGTAGTGAGGGTGTGCAAGTGGGAGTGGCGCGGCGATGATGAACCTCGTTTACACCTACCAGCCGCTGTTCGATTATTTCCTGCTGGCGGTGGGATTTGCCTACAGCCAGCAGATGGTGCTGCGGGCCGGCGTGTTTTCCATCGGCTCGGCGGGCTTCGCGTCGATCGGGGCGTACTTCGTGGCCATCGTGGTCAAAGACCATGGCATGAACGCCATTGTGGCGTTGCTGATCGCGACTTTGCTGGGTTGCGTTGGCGGCTTCCTGTTGTCCATCCCGCTGGCGCGTTTGCGCGGCGTGTTCCAGGCCATCGCCACGCTTGCTTTCGTGCAGATCGTGGTATCGCTGTGCCTGTATTTCGACGAGCTGACGGGGGGGCCACAGGGGTTCAACAACATTCCCAAGCTGGTGGGCACGTGGCACCTCCTGGCGGCGGTTCTGGTGACGATCTACTTCATGTACGTCATCAGCCGCTCGGCCATCGGCCGCGCCTTTGATGCGCTGAGGCAGGATGAAACCGTGGGCGCGACCCTGGGCATTTCCATCCGCAAGTACCACATGATTGCCTTCGTGCTGAGCGGCGCGCTGGCCGGGTTCTTCGGCGGCATGCAGAGCCTGTACACGTTCAGCATCGAACCGGAGATGTTCGGCTTCACCTTTCTGGTCGCCGCGCTCACTTACATCATCCTCGGCGGCCGTGGCACCGTGACCGGCCCCATCATCGGCGCGCTCATCATGTCGGTATTGCCGGAACTGGCACGGCCGCTGGCGGACAACCGCCAGTTCTTCCAGGGCATCCTCATGATGGTGATGATCGCCTTTATGCCGCACGGCGTGTTCGACGGACTGGTGCTGCACCTGCGCAAGCGGCGCGCCGCGGCGCGCGACAAGCTGTTCAAGGAAGCTCACTGATGGCCTCCCTGGTACTGAGTAACGTATCCAAGCGCTTTGGCGGCCTTTTGGCCGTGTCGGACGTCAACATGGAAGTGCCGCCGGGCAAGATCACCGGTCTGATCGGCCCCAACGGCGCGGGCAAGACCACCGTGGTCAACATGATCACCGGGCTTTTGAAGCTGACCACGGGCAGCATCAAGTTGGGCGACCGGGACATCAGCGAGGCGGAAGCGCACGAAGTGGCCTTCGCCGGTGTGTCGCGCACCTTCCAGAACATCCGCCTGTTGCCGGAGGCCACGGTCCTTGAGAACGTCGTCATCGGTTTTCATGTGCACGTGAGATCGTCGCTGTTTGCGCAGTTGGTTGGTCTGCCCTCGTCCGTCCGCGAGACGCCGAAACTGTTCGAGCGGGGGCGGCAACTCCTCGAGCGTTTCGGCATGAGCCGATATGCGGACCATCCTGCCGGGGGACTTGCCTACGGTCACCAGCGTCGTGTGGAAATGATGCGTGCTGTGGCCACCGATCCCAAGATCCTCCTGCTCGACGAGCCAGTGGCCGGCATGAACGATGTCGAGGCCACCGAGCTCGGTGACGTGTTCAAGGAATTGGCGGCCAGTGGCATCGGCCTCCTCTTGATCGAACACAACATCCGCTTCGTGAACCAGCTGTGCGAGCAGGTGTACGTGCTTGATTCCGGCGCCATGATCGCCTCGGGCACGCCGCAGGAAGTCATGCACAACCCCGCCGTCGTAGCAGCCTATCTGGGTACCAAGAAATGATGCTCGAGGTGAAAGACCTGGCCGCGGCTTATTCCGGCATCGAGGCGCTGCGCGGCGTCAGCCTCCATATCGAACAGGGCGAGATGGTGGCCCTGATCGGCGCCAATGGCGCCGGCAAGTCCACGCTGCTCAACTGCCTGTCGGGCACTGTGCGAGCCAAGAGGGGATCCATCCGTTTCGATGGCAGCGAGATTGTCGGTACCCGGCCGCATCGCGTGTCGCGCATGGGGCTGCTGCATGTGCCCGAAGGGCGGCAGATCCTGTTTGAGCTGACCGTCGAGGAGAATCTCCTGCTTGGCGAGCTTGCGCGCGGCTCGCGCACGTCCGATTACGGCTTGAGCGAGGTTTTCAAGCTGTTTCCCATCCTACAAGAACGCCGCCTGCAGCGCGGTGGCACGCTGTCAGGCGGCCAGCAGCAGATGCTCGCCATTGGCCGCGCGCTGATGGGTGGGCCCAAGTTGCTGTTGCTCGACGAGCCCAGCCTCGGTCTATCGCCGATCATCACCGACCAGGTCTTCGATGCACTGCAGGCGCTCAACGCCGCCGGCCTGACCATCCTGCTGGTGGAACAAAACGCCAACCGCGCCCTGCAGGTGACCAAGCGCGCCTATCTCCTAGAGCACGGTGAGCTTGCTTACCAGGGCAACAGCGCTGACCTGCTGCATGACGAAAAAGTCATCGCACATTACCTGGGACATTTGCCGAGCGCATAGTAGGCAGTAGCCGGCGTTTCGATCGCTTCGGGTTCGCGACGCCCGGCCAACGTGCCAGGCGTTTTGTTTTTACCGTAGTCGCCGCGAACCGATCTCGTCCCTGCCGTAGTTTTTTCAACCATTTATTGACATAGTAGCTAGCGGTCAGTGCCGTGGCGCACGCTTCTGGTATCACCCAGTCAGTATCCCCCCGCTTTGCTGGTAGGCTTCAGCAGGAAGCGCTTATGCAAGGCGAGCCGGCTCAAGGAAGTTCGTCGCGTCCTGAACTACCCGCCCGCGCCGCTCAAGTCCGACACGCTGAGCTTCGCCGTATCAATCAGCTCGAAGTAGCGTTCGCTGCGCGCGTTCTCTCAGCCAGGCTCGGTGAAAAAGCCGGGCCTTTCCACAGGTAAAGCGGGACGTCCGCCAATGCTCACGCGCCGGATTTGAGGCGGCGCTTGACCCGCTCGACGAGCTCGCGCTCGGCGGCATCGACCTTGGCCAGGCCGATCAGCTGCTGGCGTTCCTGGAACGTGGTCATGCGATCGAGCAGGCTTTCCGTGGTGCGTTCCTTCTTCAGCACTTCGAGACCCTTCCTGATGGCAAACGAGCCCAGGTACAGGGCGGCATTGGCGTAGAGGATGATGTTGAAGCCCATGGCCAGCAGCTCTTTCTCCGGCAGCAGGGGCGTGCGGCTGCGCTCGACCATGTTGGCGATGAGCGGCGTGCCGCGGAATTCGCGGCCGATGCGCTCGAGTTCCTCGCGGCTGGAGGGCGCCTCGACGAAAATCGCATCGGCGCCCAGCTCGAGGTAGGCATGGGCGCGTTCCAGTGCCGAATCGAAACCCTCCGGGCCGCGCGCGTCGGTGCGGGCGATGATGAGAAAGTCGGGGTCGGTGCGGGCATCGAGCGCCGCCTGCAGGCGGTACAGCATGTCCTCGATCGACACTACAGCTTTGCCGTCGAAGTGCCCGCAGCGCTTCGGGAAGACCTGGTCCTCGATGTGCAGGCCCGCCGCCCCTGCACGCTCATAGGCGCGGATGGTTCGCTTGACGTTGGCAACGCCACCGAAGCCTGTGTCGCAATCGGCGATCACCGGCACCGACACCGCATCCGAAATGCGCTCGACCTGGCCGGCCAGTTCATTGAGCGTGACCAGGCCGATGTCCGGTCCGCCCAGATAGGTGTTCGCCGTGCCGCCGCCCGTCACGTAGATGACCGGGAATCCCGCTTCTTCGATGATGCGGGCGGTGAAGCAGTCGGTTGCGCCGGGGACGATGCCGGGGCCGCCGGCCTTGATGAGATTGCGCAGCCGCGTGGTGCGCTTCAACGTCTGATCAGCCATGTTGAGCTCCATATCCTGAATGGGCCTTTGCAGGCCATCGTATGCGATGGTGTCTCGCGCCGGCAGGGTCGTCGGCGTGCAATATCCTTGACATGAAAAATACCGAAACCGACAATGCACGCAGCCGCAGCATTGTATTCACAATGCCGATAAAAAAGAACCTGTAACGGCAGCAATGCGAGGCTCCATGACCCGTGCGTTCGAAAGCAGCCTGTCCACACTGAGCACCCTGCGCACGCTCCGTGTCGACGAGGACACCTATGACTACTACAGCCTTGCCGCGGCGCAGGCAGCCGGGCTCGGGGATGTCTCACGCCTGCCGCATTGCATCAAGGTGGTGCTGGAAAACCTGCTCCGCCAGCGTGAGACGGGCAAAGCCTCGGCCGACGACCTGACTGCGTTTTCGCGCTGGCTGTCCGGATACGGGAAGGACGCGGCCGACTGCGAAATCGGTTTTCGCCCTGCGCGCATGATGATGCCGGAATCCTCGGGCATCACCCTGCTGGGGGACATGGCGGCGATGCGCGATGCGATGCAGGCACTGGGGGGCGATCCGGAGCAGGTCAATCCGATGATCCCCGTCGATTTCATCGTCGATCATTCCGTCATGGTGGATGCGCACGGCAGCCCGGGCGCACTGGCGCACAACATGGCACTCGAGATGGCGCAGAACCGCGAGCGCTACGAATTCCTGCGCTGGGGCAGCAAGACGTTTCGGAACATGCGTGTCTTTCCGCCTGGCTCCGGCATCCTGCACCAGATCAACCTGGAATTCCTGTCCCGCGTGGTCTGGGTGGAGGAGGCGGAGGGGCGGCGGCTTGCGTACCCGGATTCCGTGATCGCGATGGATAGCCATACGGCGATGGTCAATGCGCTCGGCGTCGTCGGTTGGGGTGTGGGCGGCCTGGAGGGCGGGACGGTGGCGCTCGGTGAGCCCATTTCGATGCTCATCCCCGAAGTGGTCGGGTGCCGGCTCGAGGGGCGCCTGCAGCCTGGGGTGACGGCGACGGATCTTGTGCTCACGGTAACGCAGGTGTTTCGTAAGCACGACGTGATCGGGAAGATCGTTGAGTTCTTTGGTGACGGTGTCGATACGCTCACGCTTCCCGAGCGCGCCACGGTCTCCAACATGACGCCCGAATTCGGCGCCGCGATGTCTTTCTTTCCGGTGGACGCCGAGACTGTGCGCTATCTCGAACTCACCGGGCGCGACGCGAAGCAACTGGCCCTGATCGAAGCCTATGCACGCGCGCAGGGGCTATGGCGCGATGCATCGACTCCCGTGCCGTCTTTCGGGCGCATCATCGAAATCGATCTTGCGGCCGTCGAGCCCTGCGTGGCAGGACCCGGACGGCCGGATGCGCGCGTGCCGCTGGCAGGTGCGCCAGCGGCGTTTGCGGCTGCCTGTCCCGAGCCACCGTCACGCGTGCCTGTTGCCGGCCGGGACTTCAGCCTGGGCAATGGTGACATCGTCATTGCCACCATCACCAGTTGCACCAACACCTCCAACCCGATGGTGATGATCGGGGCAGGGTTGCTGGCCCGCAATGCGCGGCGCCGGGGCCTTGCGCCGAAACCCTGGGTGAAGACCTCGCTGTCCCCGGGTTCGCGCGTGGTGGCCGATTATCTTGCGGCAAGCGGCCTGCAGCAGGACCTCGACGCGCTGGGTTTTCATGTCACGGGCTTCGGTTGCATGAGCTGCATGGGAAATTCGGGACCGTTGGCCGCACCCATCGCCGATGCCATCGCAAGCGGCGCCTTGTCTACGGTTGCGGTGCTGTCCGGCAACCGCAATTTCGATGCCCGCATTCATTCGAGCGTGCGCGCCAATTTCCTGGCCTCCCCGCCCCTGGTTGTCGCGTACGCGCTCATGGGCTCGATCAGTCGCGACATGACTGCGGAGCCCCTCGGGCAGGACCCGCAGGGCCGCCCCGTGTTCCTGCGCGATATCTGGCCCGACACGCAGGAAGTGCGCGAGGTCCTCGCGCGCACGCTGAGCGCAGACATGTTCCGCAAGCGTTACGCGGGTGTCTTCGAGGGGAGCCCGGAGTGGCGCGAACTCGAGGCGCCCGACAGCATGCTCTATGAATGGAGTCCGCAAAGCCATTTCATCGTGAGGCCGCCGTATTTCGAGGGAATGAATGCCAAGGCACCGTCAGTCGATGACATTCGCGGCGCGCGTGTTCTCGCCATGCTGGGCGACATGGTGACGACGGATCACATTTCGCCGATCGGCAGCATTCCGGCCAACGGGCCCGCCGGACAGTACCTGCAGTCGCTGGGTGTTGCGCCGCGTGATTTCGTCAATTACGCGGCGCGGCGACTGAATCATCACGTGATGATTCGGGGCACCTTTGCCAATGTGCGGCTACGCAATGAAATGACGCCGGGCGTCGAGGGCACATCGACGCTGTGCTTTGCCGGGGGTAACAAGGCCGGCGAGCCTCTGTCGATTTACGAGGCGGCAGAGCGATACCGGGCCGAGGGCGTTCCGCTCGTCGTGGTGGCGGGGAGGGAATACGGGGCGGGGTCATCGCGTGACTGGGCCGCCAAGGGAACCGAGTTGCTGGGCATTCGCGCGGTGATCGCCGAGTCCTTCGAGCGGATTCATCGCGCCAACCTGGTCGGTGTCGGGGTGCTCCCCTTGCAGCTTCCCGCGGGCGTGACGCGAAAGACCCTCGGGCTCGATGGCAGCGAACGATTCGACTTCGAAGGCGCGAAGGCCATGCGTGAACCAAAATCAACGGTGAATTGCACGATTACGCGTGCCGATGGGTCTCAACTTCGGCTCGTGCTGACTGCTCGCCTGGATACGCGTCCCGAGCTGGACTACTGGCGCCACGGGGGCATCGTCAAATTTGTGCTGCGCAAGCGCCTTGGGCAGGGCGTGAAGGGTTAGGATGCGGCGAGTCTCGGTTCAACCCGATGGCAGGGCCGGTTGTTTCTGGAGGAGCGGTTCATGAAATTCCTTGATCGCGCGATACGATGCGTGGCGTGCCTGATGACTGTTCTGCCGGCGACGGCCGCGATGGCGCAGGCAGATTTCCCGGTGAAATCGATCCAGTTCATGGTGCCGCAGGCCGCGGGCGGATCGACGGACACGCTGGCACGGACCATCGGGCAGAAACTGGCCGATGCGCTGGGCGTGGCGGTGGTGATCGAGAACCGCGCCGGCGCCAACGGCATCATCGGCACCGAACTGGCCGCCAAGGCGCCGCCCAATGGCGCGACGCTGCTGGTCGGCGGCACCGGCACCATGGCGATCAATCCGAGCCTGTACGCGAAGATTCCCTACGACCCGGTGAAGCAGTTTGCCGCGGTGGCGATGTTCGGCTACTCGACCAGCGTCCTCGTGGTGCATCCGTCGCTTGCGCCGAAGAATGTCGCCGAGCTGATTGCGCTGGCCAAATCGAAGCCCGGCGATCTCAAGTACGCATCGGCTGGCGTCGGTAGTTCCCCGCACCTGTCGGCCGAAATGTTCAAGAACATGGCGGGCGTGGACATGCTGCACGTGCCGTACAAGGGCAGCACGCCGGGCGTGAGCGCCACGCTGACCGGTGAAACCGACCTGATGTTCACGGGCGTCGCATCGGCCGTCGGCTTCATCAAGGCGGGGCGCCTGCGCCCGCTGTCGATCAACGGCCCAAAGCGCTCGCCGGCGCTGCCCGGGGTGCCGACCGCAGGCGAGTCGGGCCTGCCCGGGTTCGAAGCGGATTTCTGGATTGGGTTGTTCGCGCCTGCCGGCACACCGCGCCCCCTGATCGCGCGGCTCAATGCCGAGATCAACAAGATCATCACCTCGGACGCCATGAAGGAGCGCTTCTCGGCCATTGGGGTCGATCCCTTGCCGGGCTCGCCGGAACAGTTTGGCGAAGTGCTCGTGAAAGATATCGAACGCTGGGCGAAAACCGTGAAGAGTGCGGGCTTGAAGGCCGAGTAGCTTCGACGTAGCCGCTGGTCCGGCGTCGATCAATTATGCAAATGCGGCTGGGAGCCATTCATTCGCATCTTGTCTGAACAAGGGGGGAAACATGAAATGGAGCATTGCGAAAAAGGCGGTGACGCGCCCCGGTGAACCGAAGCGCGCGGGTGCCGCAATGGCGCGCTTTGGCATTGCATTCGTGGTTACCGCATTCGCGGGCATTCAGGCGACCGGCAATGCGCTCGCGCAAGCCTACCCAACCAAGCCCATCCGCTGGATCGTCACCTACCAACCGGGGTCGACCGGTGACATCTTCGCGCGGCTGCTCGGCCCCAAGGTAGCCGAGCAGGTGGGGCAGGCCGTGGTCATCGAGAATCGCGGCAGCGCCAACGGGAATGTCGGTACCGCAGCGGGTGCAAAGTCACCGCCCGATGGCTACACCTTCCTCCTTGCCGGCAACGCGAGTCTGTCCATCAACCCGCATTTGTCGGCCGAAGCGAACTACGACCCGGTGAAGGACTTCGCGCCCGTGATGTTGATCGGCACGGCCCCCCTGCTGCTCAATGCGCATCCGTCGCTGCCTGCAAAGTCGCTCGAAGAATTCATCGCCTATGCAAGAGCCAATCCCGGAAAAATAGATTTTGCTTCGGGGGGCAACGGCAGTTCGACGCATCTCGCGGGCGAGATGCTGAAACAGACGGCCTCGCTGGACCTGCGCCATGTTCCTTACAACTCTTCCACGCAGGCGATCGCGGACCTTGCAGGCGGGCATGTGATGCTGATGTTTACCGGCGTGCCAACGACCCTGTCGCAGGTTCGCTCGGGACGGCTGCGCGCCGTCGCCGTTGCCGGACGCACGCGCTCCGCCGTCCTGCCGGATGTCCCGGCAATGGCGGAGGCTGTCCCGGGATTCGAGGCAGTGGTCTGGTACGGGCTGCTCGCGCCCGCCGGAACGCCGGCCGATCGCGTGGCGCGAATGTACGCAGAATTGCAGACTGCCCTGAAGTCGCCGGACATTCAGGAGAAATTCAAGGGTCAAGGGGCAGAGGTCGGCACCCTGGGGCCGGTGCCGTTCGCTGCCTACATTCGTGAGGAACTCGTGCGCTGGGGCAAGGTGGTCAAGGCTTCAGGCGCGAAACTTGACTGAGAGCCGGTTGCAAAATGAAATTTGTGACCGCTGGGGCAGGGGATATGAGGGGATGTCTCCCCTCATATCGAAATGAAGACGAAGGGAACGATTCAATGTCCGTTGCGCCATTGTTGGAGAATGTCACGCTGATTTCGGCGGACTCGCATGTGCTTGAGCCCGTGGACCTGTGGGCGCAACGACTGCCCGCCGCGCTTCGAAGCAAGGCGCCGCAGTTTCCCGCACACAAGCTCGGGGCCGGCTTTCAACATCATTCCGGCGGACATGACCCGGATGCGCGACTCGCCGAGATGGCAATCGATGGCGTGGCGGCCGAGGTGCTGTACCCGACGCTGGCGCTTTCCCTGTTCGGGCTCGACGATGCCGCTCTCCAACAGGCCTGCTTTCGCGCCTACAACGACTGGCTGATCGACTACTGCAGCGTGGCGCCCGGTCGCCTCGTGGGTGTTGCGGCGATCTCGGTGTACGACATCGAAGCGGCGGTGCGCGAATTGGAGCGCTGCCGCAGGGCCGGCCTGCGTGGCGCTCTGGTGTGGCAGTCGCCGCATGAGACACTGCCATTTTCAGGGAGGAATTACGATCAGCTCTGGGCTGCTGCGCAGAATCATGACATGCCGATCAGCCTGCATATCCTCACCGGGCACGGCAACGGCAAGGCGCTGCTGGGCATGCAGGGCTCCGGCAACAACATCGAGCAATATCGACGTGCCGTCAATCTCAAGCTGATGGAGGCGGCGGGTGCGCTCTTCGACCTGATCTTCTACGGCGCCCTGGATCGCCATCCGAAGCTCAAAGTCGTCACTGTCGAAAATGAAATCGGCTGGATGCCGTTCCTGTTCCAGCAATGGGAGTACTACTGCGCAAAGTTTCGCGCTGCGAACCCGGCGCCGTTGCGGCAATTGCCGTCCGACTACCTGGAAGGCCAGGTGTACGGTACCTTTTTCAATGACCGTGTCGGTGCGAGGCATCTCGACACCTGGGGGAAGGCGTGCGCGATGTGGTCCAATGATTTTCCGCACCCCAATTCGACCTGGCCGAATTCGCGCGCGACGATTGCCGACCACCTCGGCCATTTGTCGCCGACAGTGCTGGAGCAGGTCGTGTGCGGCAATGCGGCAAGGATCTACGGTATGGATGTCTCGAAAATCTCACTGCCGCCGAACGGGGCGACTGCCCGGTCCGGCATGTGATCATGTTGCGGTCATAGACGGAGGAAACATGGGAAGCAAACAGGCGAACGTTGAACAACCGGGGTCGTCGGCACAGGCGCAGGTTTTCGAGGTGACGGCGCAAATGCTGTCGGCAGGACGCAGCCGAAAGGTTGTGGCGAGGTCCGAGTCGTTAAGTCTCGCCGTCAAGGTCTATGCCGAGGGCGGCGAAAACACGCTGCATGCGCACCCGGGAGAAGACCATATCTTCGTCGTGACTGCCGGCGAGGCGACGTTCTCCGATCGCGACGGCAAGACGATGGTGCTGCGGCGCGGTCAGGGCATGCTGATTCCGGGGACTTACTTCTACCGCTTTTGTGCCACCGGGGATGAGCCGCTGGTTTTGCTGCGCATCGGCGGCGGTCAAAGGGATGCTGCGGAGGGGCGCGTCTGGATGGACGGTGTGTCTGAACAACAACCGGACATGCCCGGCGTTCCGGTCGAGGGGAAATTCTGGACGCTTTAGGAACCGGTTGCAAAATGAATCCCGCAACCGCTGATGCAGGGGCGCATGGGGTGATGTGTCCCCACATTTGGCCATTCACTCCGCGACAGAATGCGACGAACCTTCAATTATTCTGGAATGCCGCATGACCGAAGCATTGCGACCGCTTGACGGCATCACCGTCGTTTCCCTGGAGCAGGCGATCTCCGCGCCGTTATGCACGCGACACCTGGCCGATCTCGGCGCGCGTGTCATCAAGGTCGAGCGTCCGGGCGGAGGCGACTTTGCGCGCGCCTACGACACGCGTGCGCGCGGCATGTCCTCGCATTTCGTCTGGACCAACCGCTCCAAGGAAAGCCTGACGCTCGACCTCAAGCAGCCCGAGGCGCTCGCCGTGCTGTTGAAGTTGCTCTCCAGTGCCGATGTCCTGGTGCAGAACCTCGCGCCGGGTGCCGCCGATCGACTGGGCCTGTCGTACACCGAACTGAGCAAGTCATTCCCGCGCCTGATCGTGTGCGGCATTTCGGGCTACGGGCCGGACGGGCCTTACCGGGACAAGAAGGCCTATGACCTCCTGATCCAGAGCGAATCCGGATTCGTGTCGACCACCGGCACGCCGGAGGAGCCGGCCAAGGCCGGCGCTTCGGTGGCGGACATTGCCGCCGGCATGTATGCCTACAGCAGCATTCTTTCGGCGCTGCTGCAGCGCGGCCGCACCGATAAGGGATGCAATATCGACGTGTCGATGTTCGAGTGCATGGTGGAGTGGATGAGTTTTCCCCTCTACTACACGCTGGATGGCGCCGAGCCGCCGGTGCGTGCCGGGGCGTCCCACGCCACTATCTTTCCCTACGGGCCGTTCCGGGCGGGTGACGGCAAGACCGTGATCTTCGGCATCCAGAACGAGCGCGAATGGGCTGCATTCTGCGAGGTGGTGCTGGAAGACGCTGATTTGTTGAAGGACGCGCGCTTTTCCTCGACGCCCAAGCGTGCGGCGGCCCGCGACGCCCTGCGCCCTATCATCGATTCGGTATTCGCGCGCCTCGACGCGGCGAAGATCATGGAACGGCTCGAGCGCGCGCAGATTGCCAATGCGCAGATGAACACCATGGCCGATGTGTGGTCGCATCCGCAACTGCGGGCGCGCGGCCGCTGGACCGAGGTGGATTCCCCCGTTGGCACCCTCCCCGCATTGCTACCGCCGTGGTCGGTTAGCGCATTTTCGGCCCACATGGGTGCAGTGCCGGCGCTGGGCGAGCAGACCGATGCGATCCTCATGGAGCTGGGTTATTCGATGCAGGAGCTTTCTGCACTGCATGCCAAGGCTGCGATCTGATCCCTGGATGATGCCGCCAAGTGTGCGGGATTTCCCTGCGCTCCGCAGTTACCGAAAATTGATGCGATGTCGGTTGTCCTAATTCAGGCGGCATAGTAGATTCGCAGCCTCTTGGAGGAGGGTGGTATGGCATACGACGTGATTTTTTCTGGTGGTACGGTTGTCGATGGTTCGGGTGATGCGCCGCGTCGCGCTGATGTCGGGGTGACCGGGGAGCGGATTCTCGCGATTGGTGACCTGGGAGCGGCGCAGGCCGGAGAACGCGTGGATTGCACAGGGCGCGTGGTGTCGCCTGGCTTTATCGACATCCATACGCACTACGACCCGCAGATCCTGTGGGATTCGAACCTCACGCCCTCGAGCTGGTATGGCGTGACCACCGTCATGCTCGGCAATTGCGGTTTCAGCGTGGCGCCCATGCGGCCGGAAACCCGCAAGTCCTGCATCGAGATGCTCGGCAACGTCGAGGCGATGTCGGTAAAGGCGCTGGAAGAGGGCATCAGCTGGGAGTTCGAGAGCTTCGCCGAATACATGGCGGCGATCGAACGTCGCAAGCCGATACTGAATGTCGGCGTCATGCTGGGTCACACCACGTTGCGCATGCACGAAATGGGTGAAGACACGCAGCGCGCTGCGACCGACGCCGAGGTGCGCGGCATGAAAAAGCAGCTCGATCTGGCCATGCGCGCAGGCGCCTGGGGGCTGTCGACGTCAAAGTCGCCGGCGCAGGTGGGTGCGGGCGGGAAACCGGTGGCCAGTCGCCTGGCCGAGTTCAGTGAACTGCTGGAAATTTCCTCGGCGCTGGCCGATGCCGGGGCGGGCGTCATTCAGGGCGTGGGCGGACCCGGCCTGGGTATACCGCAGTGGGCGCAGCTCGCGCGAAAGAGCGGCCGGCCAGTGACCTGGTGCTCCCTGCACCAGGGCGTGGATGGCGGCAGGCATTGGGAGTATTCGAAGGCCACGGCGCAGGCGCGCAGCGAAGGCGCGGACTTGTGGGCGCAGATGACCTGCATGGCGAACAACGCGCAGTTCATGTTGCGCACGCCGTACATACTCAACGGTGTTCCGGCCTTCGGCAAGATCGCCAGCCTGCCGCACGAGGAGCGGCTGGCCATCCTGTCCGACAAGACCTGGCAGGCGGAGGCGCAGCGCCAGATGGACGCCAACGAAGAAAAGCGCTCCTTCCAGATCCGCTGGGACCGCGTGTATCTCGTCGAAACCACCGTGCACCACGATCTGGTCGGCAAGACCATGCAGGAGATTGCCGGCGGTCGTCCGCCGCTGGAGGTGTGCGTTGAACTCTCCAAGGCCGAAGACCTGAAGACGCGCTTCAAGCTCATACTCTTCAATTACGACGAAGACGAGGTGGCGAGGCTGCTGCAGCAGGATTCAAGCATCCTCGGCCTGGGCGATGCCGGCGCGCATGCCAGCCAGTTGTGCGATGGCTCATTCCCGATGCGGATGCTGGGCCACTACGTTCGCACGCGCCGGGACTTCCCGCTCGAGTTCGGTGTCTGGCGCATGACTGGCCATCCGGCCAAGGTCTATGGCATGAAGGAGCGTGGCCTGGTGCGCAATGGCTACTTCGCCGACCTGTGTGTCTTCGATCCGCAGACCATTGCCGAGGGCCCGGAGAAGCGCGTCTTCGACCTGCCCGCTGGCGCCGACCGACTGATCAAGGACCCGATCGGCATCGATCACGTCATGGTCAATGGAAAGTTCATCAAGCGCTCCGGAAAGAATCTTCCGGGTGCCGAAGCCGGTCGCGTATTGCGGCCCTGACCCTCTTTAATTTCGAAGGAGCACACCATGGCCACCGCCACCGCCATCGATTTCGACACGCACGTCTATGAGCCGCTCAGCGTCTGGACCGATTACCTGGACCCGAAGTTCCGCGACCGCTCGCCGAAGTGGACGACCTACGGCGAGGGCAGCCTGGGCGTGGAGGTCGGTGGAAAACTATACCCCAGCGTGCCCAACCATCCGGGCATGGCGAAGATCTATGCCGACGATTCCAAGGTGGACCGTTCGGGCAACGACCCCGCGGTGCGGCTCAAGTGGATGGACGAGCGCGATGTCGATGTTCACGTGATCTTTCCCACGCTGGGCATGCACGGTTTTTCCGGCTCGGTGCCCGATGGCGCCCTGGCCGGCGCCTTCTCGCGCGCCTACAACCGTTACATGGCCGAGTACGTGACCACCGACCCGCGCCGGCTGCGCGGCGCCATGATCGTGCCTGCCAATCATCCCGAGGTGGCGGCCGAGGAAATGCGCTGGGCAAAGAAAAACAAGCTCGACATCGTGTACCTCAACCCCAGCGCCCCGGGCGAGATCCCGTGGAGTCATCCCAGCCGGGATCCGATGTGGCGCACCGCGGAGGAACTCGGGCTGGTCGTCACCTTCCATGAGTCCACCACGGGATGCCCGCCCAACGCGACGGGCATCCATCGTTACTCGAACCACTGGTCGATGGTGTACTACTGCACCCACGTGGTGGAAGCGTCGCTGGCGCTGACCGATGTCATCCTCGGCGGCACGCTCGAGCGTTTTCCGAAGCTTCGCATCGGCGCCGCCGAAGCGCATATCCACTGGGTGGCTGGCTGGATGGCCTTCATGGACCAGCAGTTCGGCACCGGCCAGAAGATCTGGAGCGACAAGTCAGGAGAAATGAAGTTGAGCCTCAAGCCCAGCGAGTACTTCAAGCGCAATTGCTTCGTGGCGGCCTTCCCGGAAGACACCATCATCAACGCCGCCCTCGATGCCGCACCCGATTCGATCCTCGCCATTTCCGACTGGCCGCATCCGATCGCCTCCGTCCACGCCAAGAAGGGCCTCGCCTACATCGATGAGCGCACCGATCTCAGCGCCGACTACAAGAAACGATTGCTGGTCACCAATCCGCTGCGGTTCCTGTAGCTCTTCCAATGTAGGGGAATATGAGGGGATGTATCCCCTCATATTGAAAACGGCGCTAAGTCCAGATTCAATGATTGAAGGAGCGACAATGACACGTATATCAATTCAGATTCGCCGCAGGGCAGTGGGCTGCGCCCTGGCGCTGGTCGCCGCGCTGCTGGCCGGCGGACAGGCGGCGGCGCAGCAGCTTGCCCCGAACTGGTCCGCCATCGTCGCGGCAGCCAAAAAGGAGGGCCGGGTGGTGCTCTACAACTCGGTGCCCCTGCCACCCATCCAGCGGGCAGCCGCCGGCTTCAAGAAAATCCATCCGGATATCGAGGTGATCTACCAGCGTGGGCCATCAGGGCAACTGCTGAGCAAGATCGACCAGGAGCGCAACAATGATGCGGATGGGGCCGACATCATGATCTCCACCGAGATCAACTGGTACGTGAGCCGGGCCAAGGAAGGAAAGCTGATCAAGGTCTCCGGGCCGGAGTCGCGCAACTGGCCGTCAAAGTATCTTTATGAAGGCGCAATACCCATCCTTGACCTGGAACCTTTCGTCATCGTCTACAACAAGAATGAAGTGAAAGGTGCGCCGGTCAAAGGCTACGCCGACCTCATGCGGCCGGAGTTCCGTGGTCGCATTGGCACATCGGAGCTGGCGTCCACCACGGTGATCGGCTGGTACGATTGGCTGGAGAAGACGCAGGGGGCCGATTTCCTGCAAAAATTCAGGGCGCAGAATCCCAAGCTGTATGTTGGCGCCGTGCCGGGGGCGCAGGCGGCGGCCTCCGGTGAAGTGGCTGTGAGTGCCTTCAACGTCACGACGGCGGTCAAATCGCTGATCGATGCGGGCGCGCCTCTGGAGATCGTGGTGCCCAACCCCGGCCTGGGCATCCAGCATGCGGCTGCCGTGTTCGGCTGGAGCAAGCGCCCCAACGCCGGCCAGGTGTTTCTCGACTATCTGATGTCTCGCGACGGGCAAACAGCGTGGAACGGTTCTGGCGAGAGCGCCAGCCCGCTGCCCAACATCCCGGGCGCGCTGGCTGCCGACAGTATCGTTCCAGTGGATGTGACGGCGTATTCCGAGTCTGCCGTCAAGGCATACCGCGAACGCTGGACCCGGATCATGAAATAGTCGGGTCCGCCAAGGCATTCGAATGTGCAATCGGGGGAAAACCCCCGTAATATCCCGGCTGCAAAGCGGGCGGCCAATCGGGCCGCTTCCAACGAAGAGGAGTTTTAACCATGAAAATGTTCAAAGCACGTGGCCTTACCACCACCGCGGCGCTGCTCGTGGCGGCGGCTGTGGCCATGCCAGCCCTGGCCCAGAAGACCATCACCGTCCGCCAGCAGGATTTCGGCAATGGCATCAATACAGTCACTAACTTGCTGGTGCAATCCGAAGGGCTGGCTGAAAAGCACGGCGTCGACCTGAAGGTGCTGCCGCCGATCTTCAACGCGGCAGGCATCGCCAACGTAGTCATGCAGGGCCAGGCCGATATCGGCTTCGGCGGCGCGACGGCCATCATTTCCCTGATCCAGCAGAAGCGTCCGGTCAAGATCGTCGCCGTCATCGGCCAGACCTTCGAGGCCGAGATCGGGCTGACTAACGCAGCACTGGCAACGCTGGCGAAGAAGGGCATCACACCCGAATCGCCGTTCAAGCAACGCCTTGAGGGGCTGAAGGGACTCAGATTCGCATCGCCTGCTTCGGGTTCCTCGACGGACCAGGTTATCCGCTATGCCTTCAAGCAGTTCGGCATCGATCCCAATCGCGACGTCGTGATGCAGCCGCTGCCGGACCTGGCTTCCATCATCGGCGCCACGCGCCAGGGCGCCGTGGACGGGCTGATGGGCACGCACGGCTCTGGTCCGTTACAGATCGATACCGACAAGAGCGGCCGCATCTTCATCGAGTTCCAGAAGGAGGACAAGGGCCTGGAAGTGGCGCCGCAGCACGTGCTGTTCGCCACCGAGGACTACATGAAGAACAACGGCGAGGCCATCCGTCGCTACCTCACGGCGCACCTTGAGGCGAAGAACATCGTGCGCAAGGGGATGACCCAGGCACAGCGCGACAAGCTCAAGGAAAAGTTCTTCCGCGACATGGCGCTGCCGACCTTCAACAGCCTGCTGGACAGCGTCGTGTACATCACCAAGGGCCCGATGACGCCGACCCAGGCGCAACTCGACGTGCTGGTCGCCATCAACAACGTCACCGCCGAGACGCCGATCAAGCTGACCTACGACCAGTTGTTCGACAAGCGGTTTGCCGAGGCGGTCGAGAAGCGGTAATTCCGCTCCCCCAAACCACGAAAGGGCAGCCCGTGCGGCTGCCCTTTTGCATTGCGGGGACTGCGGGTCGCTACTTCCCGCGCGCCACGCCATCCTTGTAATAGCCCGCATAGTCCTCGCGCAGCTTGAGCTTGGAGAGCTTGCCGAAAATGGTCTTGGGCAGCTCGTCGAGAAATACCACGGCCTTGGGCACCTGGTATTTGGATAGCGTGACCCGGAGCGCGGCAACTACCTTCGCCTCGTCGAGTTCGACGCCCTTGCGCCTGACCACGAAGGCGGTGACCGCCTCTCCCCAGTGCTCGTGCGGCAGTCCCAGCACGGTGCACTCGAAAACTTCCGGCATGGCATAGAGGGCGTCCTCCACGTCCTTCGGGAACACGTTCAGGCCGCCCGTCTTTACCATGTCCTTCTTGCGGTCCATCACGTACAGGAAGCCCTCCGCATCGCGCCGGCCGTAGTCGCCGGTGTGGAACCAGCCGTTGGCGAATATTTCCGCCTGGATGACCGGCTGCTTGTAGTAGCCGCTCGCCACGGCATCACCGCGGATGAGGAACTCGCCGATTTCCCCGTCGGGCAATTCCTTGCCCGCATCATCGGCGATGATGACTTCGAACCCCGCCATGGGACGGCCCACGCTGGCGGGATGCGTCTTCTTTTCCGCATCGCAGATCATGATGCCCCCGCCGCTCTCCGAGGTGCCGAAGCACTCCATCACGCCGATGCCGCGCGCCTGGACGCGCTCGTACACCTCGTGCGGCAGGGGCCCGCCGGCGGAGATGAGGCGATCGATCGAGGACAGGTCGCGGCCGGCATAGTCCTCGTGCGTGGTCATGGCATTGGTCATGGTGGGCACGGCGAAGTAGGTCGTCACGCGCTCGACCTCGATGAGGCGAAGCGTCTCGCCGGGCTCGAAGTGCGGTACCACCACGGCCGGGATGCCGAGCATTACGTAGGGGTGGATGCTCATCAGCTGCGTGCCGCCCATGCACAGCGGGGTAACGAGCATGCCGATGTCGGTGTTGCGCAATTCCTGGCTGAAGCCCAGCGATACGGTCTTGGCAAGCAGGTTCCAGTAGGTGTTGATGGCGCCTTTGGGCGTGCCCGTGGTCCCCGACGAAAAGACCAGGCAGCCGATGTCATCGTGTTCCACGGCGGCAATGGGGAAGGGCTCGTCGGGGCCGGTCGCGTTCAGCACCGGGTCGAGATTGACGGTGTCGGGCGAGCGGTCATTGGCGTCCCAGGTCAGGAAAACCGGTGCGCGCCCATCGAATTGCACGCCGGCGCGGACCGCGTTCACCACTGGCTGCAGGCCGTCGCCCGTGACCACGGCCTTGCAGTCGGCGTGATTGAGCTGGGTCTCCAATGCCTTGGCCTGCAACCCGGCGTTCAGGATGACCGCACAGGCACCCAGCTTGAGGATGGCGTACTGCACGAGGATGTAGGTCGTGGTGTTGTTTCCCAGGATCGCCACATGGTCGCGGCGGCCTAGCCCCAGGTCGCGCAGTTTGTAGGCGATACGGTCGGTGGCCTGGTCGGCCTCCAGCCAGGTCATACGCCGATTGCCTTCGATGAAGGCTTCCCGGTTGCGATAGCGCAGTGCGTTGCGGCGCATGAACGCGGCGATCTGCACCAGCCCCTGTGGATGTCCCAGCATATTGGTCCCCATCGAAATTTTGACGGCCAGATTGCCGATGAAGTCAATTATCGCAGCGTCCGGCCAAAAAGATACGGACCTGGGACTGGGTTGGGCGACGCCATCGCGGATTAAATATACTGACAAGTTAAATATAGAAGTTCTAATACACCTTGATGAAATAATATATTACTGTCATTCTACCGGTGGTTATTCCGATTACTGCCCCATTCCGGTAGCATGAGCCCATGGACATTCAGCCGTTTTGCATCGACATCTCGGAAATCCTGCTCGATGACATGCGTCGTCGCCTGCGCAGCGCGCGCTGGGCGGACGACTTCGGCAACGACCAGTGGGCCTACGGCGTCGAGCGCGGCTGGCTCGAGTCTATGGTCAAGTACTGGGCCGATGACTTCGACTGGCGCGCCCAGGAAGCGGCGATCAATCGTTTCCCGCAATTCAAGGCCGTCATCGACGGCGTGCCCATCCACTTCATCCATGTGAAGGGCAAAGGGGCGCCCGGCATGAAACCCATGCCGCTCATCCTCACCCATGGCTGGCCGTGGACGTTCTGGGACTGGAAGGACGTGATCGGGCCCTTGTCGGATCCTGCGGCGCATGGCGGCGATGCGGCCGACGCCTTCGATGTCATCGTCCCGTCGCTCCCCGGTTATGGTTTCTCCGAGCCGTTGCGCACCACCGGCGTGAGCGCGCCGCGCGTGGCCGAGCTGTGGGTGAAGCTTATGGGCGGCCTGGGCCACGAGAAATTTGCCGCAGCCGGCGGCGACTGGGGCGCCATCGTCACGGCGCAGTTGGGGCACGCGCATGCCGAGCACCTGCTTGGCATCTACCTCACCATGGCGCGCCTGCCCGGCATCGATCCCAATACGCTCAAGGAGAGCGACTTCGCGCCTGACGAGGCATGGATGTGGGCGCGTCTCAAGGAAGCCATGCCGACCATCACCAGCCATTCGGCAGTGCATATCCATGACCCGCAAACGCTGGCCTATGCGCTAGCGGATTCCCCGGTGGGTACCGCAGCCTGGCTGTGGGAGCGCCGCCGCGCCTGGAGCGATTGCGGCGGCGACGTGGCGGGAAAGTTCGGGCGCGACTTCCTGTGCACCACGGCTTCCATCTACTGGCTCACCAACACCATTGGCACATCGTTCCGGCTCTACAACGAGACCTTTACGCGAGGCTGGAACCTGCAACATGACCGCAAGCCGAGCATTCCCGTGCCCACGGGATTTGGTATATCGCCGAAGGAGCTGCGCATGCTCCCCAAGTCGTGGTGCGCGGAGCGGACCAACTTACGGCGCTGGACCGTGTTCCCGAAGGGCGGGCACTTCGCGCCCTCCGAACACCCTGAGCAGGTCATTCCGGAGTACCGGGCATTTTTCCGCGCCCTGCGCCAGCGCTGAAACAGCAGTATTCATTTCGAACGAGGAGCAGTGACATGGATAGCCGTATCAAAGCGATGTTCGAGCAGGCCGACCGGGCGCTGCAGCAGCCCGGGCGCAACCTGTCGATCCACCCGTTCGTGCAAGGCGTGGCCAACGGCACGTTGTCGCGTGACCAGGTCCGCGTATGGGGCGAGCAGACCTATCTCTATGTGGATGCGGTGGTGCCGTGGATTGGCGTCGCCTATGGCAACTGCGACAATGCCGAGGCGCGCGGCCACATCTGGGAGAGCCTGCTCGAGGAGGCGACCGGGCAATTGTCTGGCACCAAGCCGCATCCCGAACTGATGGCGGATTTCGCCGAGGCCATGGGGTCGCCGCGAGCCAAGCTCTCTTCCAACGAGGCGCTGCCCGGCACGCGTGCCATGCTGAACCACTGGGAGTTGTCGCTGTGCCATCGCCACTGGACCGAGGGCCTGGCTGGCATGGGCTATGGCGGCGAGCGGCAGATCCCGGTCACCTTTCGCAAGGTCTCCGACGGCCTGAAGGAACACTATGGCCTCGATGACAAGGCGCGCCTGTTCTTCGAGATGCACATCAAGGCGGATGAGGGCCACGGCGACGAGTCGCAGAAGGTGGTGGCCATCGGCAATCCGAGTGACGCCGGTTTGAAGCGTGTGTACAACACCATCCTTGGCACTGCCGAGGCGCTATGGACCTGCTGGATGGCCTTCGAGACGGCGCCCTCGCAGAGGTAGATGGACCGCGCCGCCTGCTTCGCAGGCTCGGCGGTGCTGCTTGAGGCGGGAACTCGCGGGCAGCCCCGATTTTTTCGGGTCGTTCTGTCGGCTACTGCGGCTGGAAGTTCGCCATCTTCGCGAGCTTGCCCCACGCGCCCAGTTCCCGCTCCACGGTGCGGCGGCCCTCCTCTGGCGTGCTGCCGATGGGGTCGACGCCGAACAGCTTGCGATGCTGTGCGATCACTTCGGGCAGCTTGCCGGTGACGAACATCATGTACTCGGTCGAGGACACGATGGATACCGTCTCGAAGGCCTTCAGCGCGTCTACGGGGTTGTTCTTCACGAAGATCGGGTTGAATACGAAGGCCGGCGAATAGAACAGGGTGTAGCCGTCCGGATCGGCCTTGGCCGTGAAATTGGCGGCGATGGTGAGGTTCGCGCCGGGACGCGCTTCCACGACCACGGGCGTGCCGTCGCGGCAATGCGCTTGTGCGCCCGCCGCCCGTCACACCCGTTTTTTTTCCTCCCGCAGCAGGCCGCTGGCGATCGCCTGTGCCATGGTGTTCTGCTCCCTGGCAATGAACGGCAGCAGGTCGTCGAACGAGGCGATGCCCTTCGGATGCCCGGATTCGTCCATCACCAGCAGGCGTCGCACGCCGCGCTCGCTCATCAGCGTCACCGCTTCGTAGATCCCGGTCGTTCCCGGTGAGACGACCAGCTCGGTGCTCATGACTTCGCCGACCGTGGTCGTCGCGTGCTGTAGTCTGTCCGCCACCACCTTGATCACGATGTCACGATCGGTAAGGATTCCGACTGGGCGGCGCGGCAGGGTGTCTCCGAACACGATCACGCAGCCTACATGACGATCGCGCATCAGCCTGGCGGCGTCCGCGACTGTCGCCGAAGCCTTCAGGATGACCAGGTCGCTGGTGCATACATCAAACAGATTCATCTTCGCCCCCGGGCAACTGCGCCCACAGGATCTTTATACCTCATCCTCTCCTGCTGCAACCGACACATTGCCGCCCAGCACGCTCTTCGGTTCGTTTTTCCGCGCCGCAGGCTCTGTCGCCCGCCGGTGTTTCAGGACAGGCTTCACCGAGAACGATTCTCCTTGGCGGGGCTATACTGCGCCGCTGCAGATGGCTCGACGCGTGTTTGATCCCGGAGGAACCATGCATTGCCTGTCCAGTCGATCATTTTTTGCGTTCGTGGTTGCCGTAGTGACGGCGTTGGTTGTCTTGCCGGCGAGAGCGCAGACCTATCCCGTGCGCTCGGTGCGCATCATGGTGCCTTTCGCCTCCGGTGGCCCGGCGGACATCTTCGCGCGCGTGCTCGGGCAGCGTCTGCAGGAATCGATGGCGCACCCCTTCGTCATTGAAAACCGTCCGGGCGCAGGGTCCGTGGTCGGCACCGACGTGGCGGCGAAATCCGCGGCCGACGGCTACACGCTGCTGATGATGTCCAATGCGCATACGGTCAACGAGTCGCTCATCCCGACCAAGCCCTACCAGTTGATGCGGGAGTTCGTTCCCGTGGCACCGGTTAACTATTCCGATCTCGTGCTGGTGGTGCATCCGTCGGTGGCGGCTAATTCGCTAAGGGAGCTGATCGACATGGCCAAGGCAAAACCGAAGGAGCTGAATTACGCGTCTTCGGGGCCGGGTACGCCGTACCACTTCGCGGGCGAACTCTTCAAGGTGATGGCGGGCGTGAACATCGTGCATGTTCCCTACAAGGGCAGTGCAGGCGCGCGAACCGACGTGCTGGGCGGGCAAGTGCACATGATGTTCGATGCCATCACCACCATGGCGCCCAATGTGCGCGCGGGCAAGTTGAAGGCGCTCGGCACGACGGGCAAGACGCGCTCCCCGGTGCTGCCGGAAGTCCCGACCGTGTCCGAGGCTGGCGTCCCCGGTTACGAGGCCGTGATCTGGCTGGGCATCATGGCGCCGACCGGAACGCCACGCCCCGTGGTGGATCGGCTGAATGCCGAGATCGGCCGGGTCGCCAACAATGCCGAGATCAAGGAGAGCTGGATCAAGCAGGGTGCCGTGCCCATGACCATGACGCCGGAGGCATTCGGGCAGTACATCCGCGAGGACATCACCAAGTGGGCCGGCGTGGTCAAGGCAGCCGGCATTACTGCGGATTGAGCGGGGCGGCGTAACCACGAGCATGACGATACATCCACAGAGCCTGCGTATCCTGAGCGCGGGTGCGGCGCTGGGCGTGGTCAATGCGTTGGCCGCGAGCTTTCGTGATGAAACTGGTTGTACGCTCGAGTCGACATTCGGCGCTGTGGGCGCGATTGCAGAAAAGCTCCATGCGGGCGAGGCGGCGGACCTCATCATCCTTACGCGGCCCATGATCGACAAGCTCGCCAGGGAAGGCCGCATTCGCGCGGACTCCGTCGCCGACATCGGCGCGGTGCCCACGGGCGTGGCCGTGCGCGATGCCGATTCGTCGCCGGATGTGTCGTCCGCGGAAAGCCTCGGCGCGGCATTGCTCGCCGCAGAGGGCATCTATTTCCCCGATCCGCTCAAAGCCACGGCGGGAATCCATTTTTCCGGCGTAATCGACAAACTGGGGATCCGCGCGCGCGTTGCGGACCGCCTGCGCACCTGGCCCAACGGGGCCACGGCCATGCGCGAACTGGCGCAGGCGCGCGGCGAGCGCCTGATCGGCGTGACCCAGGTCACCGAAATCAAGTACACCGATGGCGTCAGACTGGTGGGCCTGCTGCCCAAGGCGTTTGAGCTCTCGACGATGTACTCGATCGGCGCGGTCACTGGCGCTCCCATCGAGGCCATGCGTTTTGTCGAAAAAATCACCGACAGCGAATCGCGCGACCTGCGCAGCCGTGCCGGGTTCATCTGAGTGGAACAACAAGGAGGGGCGATGAAATCAAGTGCACTGTTTTCGACGGTATTCACTGCGGCAATCACGGCGGCGGCAATGACGACGGCAATGGCAGCCGGCACGTCGGTGCCGACGGTGAAGATCACACCGCTCGGCTCGCACGCGGGCGAGTACTGCGCCACCGACCGCGCCATGCTGTTCGAGGATCCCACCGGCGTGCGCCTCGTCTATGACGTCGGCGCATCGGTGGCGGGCGGCAGCGACCCGCGCCTGGGCGACGTGCACGTGGTCCTGCTCAGCCATGCCCACGGCGATCACATTGGCGCCGCCAAGGCTGCCGGCGCCAACGCCGGCACTTGCGCACGGCCGGAGACGGTCAGCGCGCTGCCGGCCACCAACACCGGCGAGATCATCGCGACGAAGAACGCCGCCATCATGACCGGCATCGACATGACGGGATTTCTCGCCAAGAAGGTCGAAACCATACGCGGTGGCACTGTCGAGAACTGCGCCGAAAGCGGCCTCAGCCGTGACACCATCGTCCCTTTGCAGGCCCCTTGTCGTGCCGGCGTGCAGCTCGGGGGCAAGCGCACCTTCAAGATCGCCGGCCAGGCGCGCGGCGTGCAGGTAACGACCGTGTACGCCGAGCACAGCAACAATGCCTCGCGCGCCATGCTGTCGGAGACCGGCCGCGCACCCCTGGCGTCGGACGAGCTGAATGCCTACGTCGGCCACGCCAACGGCTTCGTGCTCTCGTTCAGCAACGGCCTGCGCGTGTACCTGTCGGGCGACACCAGCGTCATGGGCGAAATGAAGACCATCATCGGCGACTTCTACCGGCCCAACCTCGCCATCATCAACCTGGGCGCCACCACCATGCCGTCTGAAGAAGCGGCCTATGCGGTGAACACCCTGATTCGTCCGGCTGCGGTGATTCCTTCCCACTCGAGCGAGGAGGGCACGGTGGGGGGCAAGCTCAAGCCGGGCGGCCGCACCGCCGACTTCGTCCGCCTCGTGAAGGGTCGCAAGGTGCACCTGTCACTCAGCGGGCGCACCATGGCGTTCGATGGCAAGGCGAAGTGCGTGGCGGGGTGTTGATGCGCATGGCGCGGCTTGATCGGACGTTGGCAGGCTATTTTCTCGGGGGAGGCTCGGCAATGAAACTGAGATTCAAGGCAGGTGCGGTCAAGGCGGTTGCGGTCGTGGGCATGCTGCTCGCTGCAGCCCAGGTGTTTGGCGCGTATCCGGACAAGCCGGTCAAGGTCATCGTGCCTTATGCGGCGGGCGGCGGCGCAGACACGGCATCGCGGCTCATTTCGCAGAAGCTTGCGGCGGCGTGGAACCAGCCCTTCGTGGTCGAAAACCGGCCGGGCGGCAATGCCGTGATCGGCACCTCCGCCATCGCCAAGGCGGCCCCGGACGGCTACACCATCGGCATGGTGATCAGCGCGCACGCGGTCAACCCGTTTGTCGCCAAGGATCTACCCTACGACGCGGTGAAGGATTTCGAACCGGTTTCGTTCGTCGCGCGCATGCCCGGTGTGCTGCTGGTGCCGCCGGAGTTCCCGGCCAAGTCGCTGGGTGACCTGGTTGCCATGGCCAAGCGCCAGCCCAAGGGCCTGTTCTATGCGGTGCCCGGCGGCCTGACCAACGGCCACGTGTC
>CANJRC010000038.1 GCA_947476535.1 Betaproteobacteria bacterium | reverse complement strand
GCCGCGTTTTTCTGCGGCAACCGCTCGGAATGCCCGATGAGGGTGATCGAAGCCACGGGTTCGGCGCCCCGCAAAATCGGGACGCTGTAAGAGTTGACGAGCGCCACGGTGACTCCAATGTTGATGGCGCGCTTGTGCTTCTTCGAGTCGGCCACCAACTGCTTGCACGCTTTTAACCGCGATCGCTGGTAGACCGCCATCTGCTGAAAACCGAGCGAAATGGCTTCTTCGCGGGCTCGAGGGGGCAGCGCGAGGAGTATTGCCACCCCCGAAGTCGTCCATACCAGGGGGCGCCTCAGTCCGTTGAGTTCCATGACTGAACGGCTGATCTTGGGGCCGTAGGTGTGGGTGACGACAAATTCCCCTCCGCTTCGAGCCGAATAGAATGCGGAGGCCCCTGTCTCTTGGGCGAGGAGCTTCAGCGAGTCTCTTATCTGTAGCTCTGACTCCGCGGTAGCAGGAAAGCTAGCGGCCAGTTCCGACGCCAATGGACCGAGCACATACCGGCGCGTCGAATGGTGCTGGAGTGCCAGTCGATGCTCCAGGAAATCCTGCAGAATCCGATGGGTCGTGCCTGTGTCCAAGGCACAATACTTGGCGAGATCGGACAATCGCCAGCCGCGAACCCCTGCTATCGGCAGCGCGGTCAATACACACAGCGATCGCCGAACAAGGCGGCTTCCCCTGCTTTTGGAGTCCGTCACGAATCCACCTCTGTGGAAATTGTGGTCCCCTCATTTGCGTTGGGCACGCTTACTCACAATGAATGAGCAGGGTGTGGCGCAGCGTCTTGGCGAGCGCCTTGGAGAGATGTCCCTTGCCGTGGGTGTCTTCGGCAAGAATGATGTCTCCGGCGTTGATCACGCGCGTCTCGCCGTCGCCGACGGTGATCTCGACCCCGGCGTCCAGGTTGACCACGAACTGTCGCTTTGGCGCCGGGTGCCAGTCGAGCGCGTAATCGGCGCCGTTCTGGCGGAACACCATGCCGGTCACCGGGAAGACCTTCGAGCGCTTGCTCGCCCGCACCACCTCTACCCATTCGACTTCGACGTCACGAAAGTGGGACACGCCCTGCTCGTCGGCGTAGATGTTGTGGATGCGCATGGCAATCTCCCCGGGTCTGAATTGGCTTCTTGCGATCATTCTAATGCTTGCCGCGGCAGCGGCCGGTGCGCAGGGGTTCCCCAACCGCTCGCTCGTCATGGTGGTGTCCGGGTGCGCAAATTCGGCTTGACGCGCGCTCGCAAGGTCGATCGAATTCATCGATCCCTGCTTGCGTGGCTGAACGTCCCTTCTTCGACGCCCTTGCCACGCCCGGAGCGTATTCGAACTCGACCTCGACCTCGACCTTCACCTCGACCTTGAGCGCTGGTCCACCATCGGTTCTTGTAAAATAGAAATAAACTTCTATAATGCAAGGATTGTGCGTACTCGCCTTGTCACCCGCCTGCTGCGCGCGCGCTTGCGCCAGTTCCCCGCCGTCGCGCTGCTTGGACCCCGCCAATGCGGCAAGACCACGCTCGCCCGCGCCCTGGGCGGGCGCTATTACGATGCCGAGCAGCCCGCCGAGCGGCTGCGTCTCGACCTCGATTGGCAGTCGCTTGCCGCCGGCCGGCAACTGGTGATCATCGACGAGGCGCAGACCTGGCCCGAATTGTTTCCGCGCCTGCGGGCGGCCATCGATGCCCAGCGGCGGCGCCAGGGACGCTTTCTGCTGTTGGGCTCGGTGTCGCCCGCCCTGACACACGAAGTGGCGGAGTCGCTTGCGGGGCGCATATCCAGGATCGAAATGACACCTTTCCTTTTGCCCGAGCTGGGGGCGAAGTCGCTCGCCCGCCTGTGGCTTGACGGCGGTTATCCCGATGGCGGCGTATTGCGCGTCGGCGGATTTCCGGTGTGGCAGCGGGACTATCTGGCCTCGATGGCGCAGCGCGACCTTCCCGCCTGGGGACTGCCGGCTCGTCCGCAGGTCACCGATCGCCTGCTGCACATGCTCGCCGCGCTGCATGGGCAGATGTGGAATGCCTCGAGCATCGGGAAAAGCCTCGGCTTGAGTTATCACACCGTCAACGGCTATCTCGACCACCTGGAGGGCGCCTACCTCATCCGGCGGCTCGCACCCTGGAGCGGAAATATCGTCAAACGCCTCGCCAAAAGTCCGAAGGTCTATCTGCGTGACTCCGGACTGCTGCACGCCCTGCTACGGCTGGAGTCGCGCACCGAGTTGCTGCGGCACCCGGCCGCCGGCGCGAGCTGGGAGGGATTCGCGATCGAACAGATACTGAGCACGCTCGCCGCCCACGGCATCGATACCCAGGCAAACGTGTTGCGCACCAGCGACGGCTATGAGATCGACTTGCTGCTCGCGTTCGGCGCAACCCGCGTGGCGCTGGAGATGAAACTCTCGGCAAACGTCTCGGGACAGGATCTCGCGCGCCTGGAGCGCGCGGCCGATCTGGTCCGCGCTGAGCATCGCTATATCGTCTGCCAGACCGCAAGCCCCGCGGCCGATGCGACACGCGGCGTGCTCACCATCGAGGCCGCGATAGATCGCCTGTTGCGGATCGGGAAAAAACGTGCGGCGTGAGCGGGGTGCAGATGTTGTGAACGCGCAGGGCCCTCTGCGTCGGGTGTTGCGTTTGGTGTACTTGGAATAACCCGCATGCTACGATTCGCGCCCACTTCTGCGTCAGCAGATCGTTATGCAGTCGATCCTAGCCGAGGAGCCCCGCACGTGCCACGCCTATCGCTGTCCGGTTTGTCCGCAGTCCTGTCTGCGCTGTTGCTGGCCACGTCACTCCCGGCACGCGCGCAGGAGTTTCCCTCCCGTCCCATCACGATCATCGCGGCCGGTGCACCCGGCCTTCCGGTCGACATCATCTCCCGGACGCTGTCGCCGGCCATGTCGCAGAATCTCGGCCAGCCGGTGGTGGTGGAGAACAAGCTCGGCGCCGGTTCCTTGATCGGCTATGAATTCGCGGCCAAGCGGCCGCCCGACGGCTACACCGTCGCGGTGGTGTCGGTGGTGCAGCTGGCGAGCCTGCCCGCGTCGACGAAGGACCTGCGTTTCGACCCGCTCAAGGACCTGCCGCCCTTCATCGGGATCGGCGACGCGAAGGTCGTGCTGACCGCAACTCAGGCCAACGTGCCGTGGAAAAGCTTCCGGGAGATGGTTGGCTACTACAAGGCGAATCCGGGCAAGCTGAATTTCGGCGTTTCGGCGCCTAACACGGTGCTGCTGGCCCATGCGCTGATGAAGGACGTCGGCATTGAGGGCATTCTCGTGCCGTATTCGAATGCGACGCCGCTGATTGCCGACATGATTGCAGGCACCAACCACATGGTCTGGGTCGGCGAGACGGCGGTGCCGGCCATTGCTGCGCGCGTGCAATTGCTGGGCATCTCGGGCGGCAGGCGCAGTACCCTGTTTCCGAACACGCCGACTTTCGCCGAACTCGGCCTGCCGCACATTCCGGGCCTGGGCTATTCGGTCAATGCGCCATCGGGGACGCCGGGACCTGTCCTTGCGCGGCTCAACCGCGCGGTGGCAATCGCGATCGACCAGCCGGAGGTCAAGACGCGCCTTGCACAGCTGCAAGTTGACGTGCAGGTCACCAGCGCGGAAGCGGCCAACCGGGACCTGCAGGCGCAGGCCAAGCTGTTCAGCGATGTCGCCGCTCGCGTCGGCTACGTCCCGCAGTAGTCTCGATCACGGTCTCGATTGCGGTCACGACACGAAATCTAAATAAGTCACGGATGGATTCCCGACATGAGCGTAACCCTCTTCGACCCTGACAAGCTCCCATTTGTCCTCGACCATCTCAAGCCCGACAGCTTCAAGCAGGGCGCCGGTCGTCGCTCCAACATCGGCTATCGCGACTTCGGCATCGGCGCGGCAACCGGAGGCGCCATGAAGTTCATCGGCGCGCGCATCGAAAAGGAAAGCGACATCAGCACCGGCTGGCATTACCACACCACCGAGATCCTGATTGCCTACTACGTCAGCGGCTGGATCGATGTCTATTTCGAGGCAGGCAAGCTGACGCGCCTGACGGCGGGCAGTTGCATCCTCATACCCAAGGGAATGCCGCACAACGAAGTGCGCAATTCGGACAACATGGAGTTGGTCGAGGTGTACCTGGGCGAGATGGGCACCGTCAATTGCGACGAGCCGGCGCCCGGACGTTCATGGACCTGAGCTCGTCCCAGGGCCTGCTCGACACCGCGACCGCCGCGCTCGCCGCCGCCGAGAGCCACCTGGATGCTGCGGCGAAGGCCGTGCGCGCCAGGGTGTCCGGCGACAAGGGCGTGGACAACACGCTGCTTGAGCGGGAACAGGTGGCCGCACACGGCTACGCCTGGTGCGCGACTTATGTGTACGCCATGCGGGCGCTGCTGGGCTGGGCGCGCCGCCTGCAAGCCGACGGGCGCTTTCACGCGCTGGAGCAGTGCATCCTCATCGCGGGGCTGGGCGAATACCTGGCACAGCTTTCGGGTGGCATCGCCATCTCACAGACGGAAATCGTGCGCCCGCTCGAGCTGGGCCTCGTCGGTGGCGCGCCGGCACTGGCCACCGACACGGTGAGGGCGCTGGTTGCTGCACGCGCCGAGCCGCAGCTCGGGCGCCGCATCTGCGCGCTGGCCATTGAGCGCCACGGCTGGGGCGAGGTGGCGCTGGGCGACGAGGCGCTGGAGCTCATGGCCGGCCAGATCCGCCGCTATGCGGACGAGACCATCGCGCCGCACGCGCAGGAATGGCACCAGGCCGATGTGCTGATTCCCGATGCGGTGCTTCGCTCCTTGTCCGAGATGGGCGTGTTCGGCGTCACCGTGCCCGAGGCGCATGGCGGCATGGGGCTGGGCAAGGTGGCCATGTGCGTGGTCACCGAGGAGCTCTCGCGCGGTTACCTCGGCGTGGGGTCGCTCGGCACGCGCTCGGAGATCGCCGCCGAACTCATCGGCAGCGGCGGCACCGACGAACAGAAAGCGCGCTGGCTGCCGCGCATCGCCTCGGGCGAAGTGATGCCGACCGCTGTATTCACCGAGCCCAACATCGGCTCGGATCTCGCCAGCCTGCAGACGCGTGCTGTGTTGTCGGGCGACGCCTATCGCATCACCGGCAACAAGACCTGGATTACGCACGCCTCGCGCTCCGACCTGATGACGCTGCTCGCGCGCACCGGCGCGCCCAACTCCGGCTACAAGGGCCTGTCGATGCTCCTCGTCGAGAAGCCACGCGGCACGCCGGCGGATCTCTTTCCCGTGCAAGGGTTGAGCGGCAGTGAGATCCGCGTGCTCGGTTATCGCGGCATGAAGGAGTACGAACTGGCCTTCGACGGCCTGGCGACGCCGAAAGCAAGCCTGTTGGGCGGCGTGGAAGGCCAGGGCTTCAAGCAGCTGATGGCGACCTTCGAGTCGGCGCGCATCCAGACGGCGGCGCGCGCGGTCGGAGTGGCGCAGAACGCGCTGGAACTCGGCATGCAGTACGCCCAGGAGCGTCTGCAGTTCAGCAAGCCCATCCTCGAATTCCCGCGCATCTCGGGCAAGATCGCCTGGATGGCGGTGGAGACCATGATCGCGCGCCAGCTCGCCCTGTTTGCTGCCCGCACCAAGGACAGCGGTCGGCGCTGTGACATCGAGGCGGGCATGGCCAAACTGCTGGCTGCG
The DNA here is from genome assembly GCA_947476535.1 of Betaproteobacteria bacterium. Lineage (GTDB taxonomy): Bacteria > Pseudomonadota > Gammaproteobacteria > Burkholderiales > SG8-39 > CAIYPG01. Next base: position 24,631 of record CANJRC010000038.1, on the reverse strand, counting down.
CGCGTGGCCTGGACGAATGCCGACTGCGCGCTGCAGATCCACGGCGGCAACGGCTACGCCGAGGAATATCCCGTCAGCCGCTTGCTGGTGGATGCGCGCATCCTCAGCATCTTCGAGGGTGCGGCGGAAATCCAGGCCGGGGTCATCGCCAAGGGGCTGCTTGCGCAGGCGGGTGCGTAAGGGCGAGAGCGCCTATTTGGACGCCGCCTCCAGCAGCGCCTGGATCTTCGGCTCCGGCTTCCAGTAGTTCGGCCCCTTGAGGAACTTGCCGTTAGCGTCATAGATGGGCTTGCCATCGGCGCCGAGCTTGGACTCGTTGCTGTCCATGATGACGTCGAGCACCGTCTCCAGCGGCAGGCCGTACTTGAGCGCCTCGGAGCGGCAATACACCATGATGTCGCCCAGCAGGTCGGCGATGGCCACAGCGATGGCCATCTTGTCGGCACCGCCACGGGCGAGTTCCACGATCTCGTCGATCTCGTGCACTTCGTCCATCAGCGTGGCCTTGAACTTCACCAGGCGGTCTGCGACTTCGGCCGGGATGGCGGGCTTGGCGTTGGCGGGCAGCTTGTACATCGCGTTCATGGCGGCGATGCGCTCGTGAAAAGGTTTCGTCATGGGTTCCTTGCCGATGTTGTTGTGGGGAGAATTCGCAGCACGCGCATCTTACCCGGCGAGCCGCACGTCACGCGTAGCGCATGCGCTCGCGCGTTGAGCGCGTCGCCATCATCGACATTGAGGCCTTCGACTGGAACTGCCCGCAGCACATCATGCAGCGCTTCACGCTTGCCGAAGTGGAACGGGCGGCAAAGCCGCTGCGCGAACGCATTACGGTGCTGGAGACCGAGTTGCAAGCCATACGCGTTAAATATGTGGTGCGAGATTAAATCCTGACAAGATTATTAAAAATGTACAAATTTCTGGGCGTATTTTCATTAAATGTTGACAGGAATTTGTCGCGGTTGTGGCATCTTCTCTTGGTCGATTCGATGCTTTTGAAGCACAACCCGGATTCGGCGCCGGCGGTATTGTCCGTGTCAGCGCGCCTGCATCAATGTCACGAAAATGCAACACATATTTCCGGTGATTAATAATTCACCAGCCCAGACTGCTGCATGTGAAATCATGGACTTGGAGCTGTTTGGCCGGGATTTCCACAAAGTAATCCACAGAATTTGTGAACATCTTTATGTTGCCTGAAGTGATGCCGCTTACTTGACTTGCAGGTGCTTCCGGTTCGGACTCCAGCGCCCATGAACTTCGCTTTTCAAGCAGTTACAACAAAAGATTCATGTAGCCACGCAGCATGAACCTACAATGCCAGCTGCCGTGAAACAAGTCGCACGCATCGGCGGAAGAATCGCTGATCTCATCAATGCGTGTTAGGTTGCAGATCGCCTTTTGTCCCTTGCGGTCGCATCTGGGCGATCCTGAAGCGGATGATTCCCGAAAATCTTGCAATGTCGATCGCTTCCTGGGCGTTTGAACTGCCTGCGTCCGTTTCACCAGTCAAGTTCGCTCGTGCAATCGTCGAAATGCTGTCGAGCTGCTCGGAGTGCCCATACCAGCTGGTACCGGACAGGTATTTCGCTAGTGCGATGGGAATGCGCCGATACGTCGCGGTTTTTTTGAGCCACTGCTCCGCGTCGAAGCGGTAATACTGGTCGGCACAAAACTGGGCCAGTTCTTCGATGGTTTGGTTATCCATGCTGCATGCTCCTGATCGAAGTGGATCGCAATCGGTTTTGGCAAACATACGCCACTGCCATGATGAATTGATGACGGTCAGCGAGTGGCTGCGGCAGTCGGTGGTGCACGGGAGGATATGCTGCGGTTCCAAAAGAAAACCCCGGCACATCGCTGCGCCGGGGCGGGCGTTCCAGGAGAGGAGGGGGCCCTGAACGCAATGCCGATACTGCACGTGAAGTCTGACAACTGTGTGACAAGGCCCCGGACACTTGCACGTCACAGGGCATTTGTCACATGAAGGGCGAACGCCTCAGGGTTTGTGTTGCGTCCTGGCCGACTCCGCGGACAAATTTCTCGATTCATGAACGCGTCGCTACAATCGACACTCCCCCTGAGTGGAAGTCCCCGGCGAATGAACGCGCTTTTCCCTTCCCAAGTGCCGCCTTGTCGCCTCTGAATTCGGCCCTGGCACCGTTGCGCGCGGCGCCTGCGGCGACCGATGACTGCCGATCACGTGCTGTACGGGCCGAATGGTGTTGTGGTGAGTAGCGACGGCGCCGGACTGCAATCGCAGCGCCTGCCGCTGGTGCTGGCGGTCACGACGCTGGTCCAGACGCTGGTGTCGATGGCCATCACCCTGCCGACGATCATGGCCCCCGTGGTTGCGCCGCAGCTGGGCGTGGGGCCGGAGTCGGTCGGATTCCTCATGCTGCTGGCTGGCGTGGCGTCGATGCTGAGCAGTCCGTTCTCCGGCGGGCTCATTCACCGCGTGGGGGCGTTCCGGTTGAATCAACTCTCGGTCCTGTTGCTTGCGACGGCCTTGCTGCTGGCGGCATCGGGCAATGTGTATCTCGTGTTGCTGTTCGCCTTGACCCTGGGTTTCTGCCAGACAACGTCGATTTCCTCGGCAGCTTACATGCTCGCGCGCGTGACGCCGGCGCATCGCATCTCGGTGGTGTTGTCGGTGCGGCAATCCGGCATGCCGATCGGGGCCGCACTGACGGGACTCCTGGTGCCCGCCTTGTTGCTGGTGTTCGACTGGCGGGCCTTGTGTGCGTTGTTGGCCGCGTTGCTGGGTTTATCGCTGCTGGCCGAGCGGCCCCTGCGGCCGCTGATCGAGGGCACGCATCTGCCGCATGCTGGCGGTTCGGCTGCCAGCATGCCGGCGCTGATGCGATCGCTGTGGGTCCACCCGGCATTACGCGCGCTGACCATTTGCGGGTTTGCCTACACTTTTGCACAGACTGCGCTGCTGGTGTTCATGGTCAGCTACCTGCACCTCGAACTGGGGTTCGGACTAGCCGCTGCAGGCGGCGTTTTTGCGCTGTCCCAGGGCGCAGCGATGGTCAGTCGGCTGTTCTGGGGCTGGACTGCCGACCGGTTGCGCGAGCCGTTGCAGTTGCTGGCCTGGCTGGGGACGGCATCGGCCGCGCTATGCGTGGTCGCAGGGTCGTTCGCGCCGGCATGGCCGGCATGGCTTGTTTCGCTGACGGTGATCCTGATGGGGGCCACGCTCACCGGCTGGAACAGCGTGTATTCCGGTGGCGTGGTGCGCTACTCACCCCATGGCGCCGAAGGCGCCATGACCGGCGCGGTCAATTTCTATGGCTTCATGGGCAATCTGCTCGGGCCGCCCGTTGGCGCCCTGCTGGTGCTCTTCACCCGGCACTACTCGGTCATCTTTTTCGCGTGCGCCCTAGCGATCATCCCCGTTGCGTGGATGTGCGGCGTCGTGGGGCGAGGACTTGTGGCAAAGGGTATTCACGTCACGCGTTGAGCGGCATGGCATCGCGTGCGCAAGCCGTTCGCGAATCGGGAGGTGGACGGTGCCCGGGCCAGGCGTGGCCGTGACTCAGTGCCCGACTCGGGGCGCGGATCAGCGCCGTTTGCCGGCGGGCTTTGCCAAAGGCTTCGGGCCCCGCTGGCCGCTGGATGGACGTGTGCCGACCGATCGCGGCGGAAGTCCGGTGTGTTGCGTGAGCAGGCGGCCCTTCCTCACCGGGGCGACCTTTCCTGTTGCCTTGCCCCTGGTGTTCCCTGTGCCAATGGCAGGGGCTGGCGTTGCGGCCGTCGAATTCTTGCGCCTTGGTGCGGCGTAGCTCTCCGTCATCGGCTGCCAGTACGGCACCAGGTGGTGCTTGCCGTTGCCGATCAGGTCCGATCGCCCCATTTTCTTGATCGACTCGCGCAGCAGGGGCCAGTTGGCGGGGTCGTGGTACCTGAGGAAGGCCTTGTGCAGGCGCCGGCGGTTCTCGCCGCGCACGATGTCCACGCGCTCGCTTTCCCTGGTGACTTTGCGCAGCGGGTTGCGTCCTGAGTGGTACATCGCTGTGGCCGTCGCCATGGGAGAGGGGTAGAAGGTCTGCACCTGGTCGGCGCGAAAGCCGTTTTCCTTCAGCCATACGGCGAGGTGGAGCATGTCCTCGTCGCTGGTGCCCGGGTGCGCGGCAATGAAGTAGGGAACCAGGAACTGCTTCTTGCCTGCCTCCATCGAATACTGGTCGAACAGTTTCTTGAACGTGTCGTAGGTGCCCACGCCCGGCTTCATCATCTTGGAAAGCGGGCCCGGCTCGGTGTGCTCCGGGGCGATCTTCAGGTAACCGCCAACGTGATGGGTGACCAGTTCCTTGACGTATTCCGGCGACTCGATGGCGAGGTCGTAGCGCAGCCCCGAGCCGATCAGCACTTTCTTGACGCCTGGCAGGGCGCGCGCGCGCCGATACAGGTGGATCAGTGCCGCATGACTGGTGTTCAGGTTCTGGCAGATGCCGGGGAATACGCAGGAGGGCTTCCTGCACGCAGACTCGATTTCCGGCGTCTTGCAGCCGATGCGGTACATGTTGGCGGTGGGGCCGCCGAGATCGGAGATCACGCCGGTGAAGCCCTTCACCGAGTCGCGGATGGTTTCGAGTTCCCTGATCACTGAATCTTCCGAGCGGCTCTGGATGATGCGACCCTCGTGCTCGGTGATGGAGCAGAAGGTGCAGCCACCGAAGCAGCCGCGCATGATGTTCACCGAGAAGCGGATCATCTCCCAGGCGGGGATCTTGGTCGCGCCGTCGTGGCTGCCCTGCTTGTCGGCATAGGCAGGATGCGGCGAGCGCGCGTAAGGCAGGTCGAACACATGGTCCATCTCGGCGGTGGTGAGCGGGACGGGCGGCGGGTTGATCCACACGTCGCGCGCCGTATTGCCCTCCCCATGCGCCTGGACCAGCGCGCGTGCGTTGCCGGGATTGGTCTCCAGGTGCAGCACGCGGTTGGCGTGCGCGTAAGCAACAGGGTCGGCCTTCACCTGTTCATAGGAGGGCAGGCGGATCACGCTGTGGTCGCGCGGCGGCAGCTTGGGTTTTTGCGGGACGCGCGAGGCGAGGTTGGGGTTCGGCGTGAAGGTCAGCGGTTTTGCCTTGGCACCCAGCGCGGATGCGGGCGCATCCTCGGTCACACAGGCCGCGCCTTGTTGCCTGGCTGTTTCCGAAATCATCTGGTACGGGCTGATGTGCGCGTCCACGCGCCCGGGCTCGTCCACGCTGGTCGAATCGATTTCGAACCATCCGTCAGGCGTGCTGTGGCAAACGAAGCAGGTCCCGCGGATGTCGGTCATCTGTGCCACGGGTTCCTTCGCCGCGAGCCGGTGCGCGATCTCCACGATGGCGCGCTCGGCGTTGCCGTAGAGCAAAAGGTCGCACTTGGCATCCACCACGATGGAGCGACGTACCTTGTCCGACCAGTAGTCGTAGTGCGCGATGCGCCGCAGTGAGCCCTCGATGCCGCCCAGGATGATGGGCACGTCCTTGAACGCCTCGCGGCAGCGCTGCGAATACACGATGGCCGCGCGGTCTGGGCGCTTGCCCGCCACGTCGCCCGGCGTGTAGGCGTCGTCCGAGCGGATCTTGCGGTCGGCCGTGTAGCGGTTGATCATCGAATCCATGTTGCCGGCAGTCACGCCGAAGAACAGGTTCGGCCGTCCCAGCACCTTGAATGGATCGGCGCTCTGCCAGTCGGGCTGCGCAATGACTCCTACGCGAAAGCCCTGCGCCTCGAGCACCCGCCCGATCACCGCCATGCCGAAGCTGGGATGGTCCACATAGGCGTCGCCCGTGACGATGATGATGTCGCAGGAATCCCAGCCAAGCGCCTCCATCTCCGCCCGGCTCATCGGCAGGAACGGCGCCGTCCCAAAGCGCGCTGCCCAGTACTTGCGGTAGCTGGTCAGGGGCTTGGCGAGGCGGGGGAAGAAGGAGACGTCGATTGGTTTGTCCATGGTTGCAGGCTGCGTTGGGGGCGATGCGGCTGATCCGCCTCTAGCGCGATGCGCGGGCGGCGAGGGCCACCGCGTGGTTCGGGAATGCTTTCAGGAGCTTCGTGTCCATGGTTACGAGCTTTACGCCAATCTGCTGCGCGAGCGCCACGAATTCGCAATCGTAGGCGGAGCAGTCGTTGCGATGGGCGAGGTCCAGCACCCGTTGCGAATCGACGTCATGCTCGCCGCTCGCGAGCAAGTTTTCCGCCTCGGCCTGGAGCCGCCGCGCTTGCTCGAAGGTCAATGCCTCACGGCGCATGTAACCGCCGAGGATATTTCGGAACTCGCTCCTCCAGAGCAGCGGCGCGGCCCAGTCGGCATCCTGCTCAAGCAGCGCCTCGGCTTTCGCTGTGTGGTCGCCAGGCAGGTAAAGGTAGGCGATGACATTGGTATCCACCACGATCACCGGCGACCCTCGCGCTTGAAGGCATCGATGTCGCGCACCGCGTACTTGGCGCGCGGCAATTCGGCACGCAGCGCGCGCGCGCGGTCGAGTCGATCCGCGGTCGAGAGCCTTTCAGGCAGTAACACGGACTCGAGGCAGACGATGGCCTCGCTGTTCAAGCTGCGACGGTGTGCCTCCGCGGCAGCCTTGAGGCGCTCGTAGACCTCGTCGGGGATGTTTTTGAGGGTCAGTGTGGTGGGCAAGGGCGTACTCCGACGCATGGTTCCATTTTGGAACCATTATGGTTGTCCACGGTCGGGATGTCAAGGTGCGGCGAGTGCGCTTCCCACCCGTAACTTGCGCTAGCGCGGGTTCTTTCGCTTCATGCGCTCTGCCAGATCCGCAAATGGATTGAACTTCCCCGGTTCGGCCTTCTTGTCCCCGCCGCCACCGGCTTGTGAATCCAGCAGGCGTGAATGCTCGTTGTCGTGGCAGTAGATGCACAGGAGTTCCCAGTTGCTGCCGTTCTGGGGGTTGTTGTCGTGGTTGCCGTCCTTGTGGTGGACGGTCAGCTCCTTGAGGCGCGAATAGGTGAACTCGCGCGCGCACTTGGCGCAAATCCACGGGAAGAGCTTGAGGGCGCGGTCGCGGTAGGGGTCGGTGGCCATGGCCTGTTTCTCGTGGGTTGGCGAAGCTTGCGATGCAGCAGTCCGTGCATCGTCCATTCGCATGTTGACACACCCTGCCTACTTTGATGTAGTGGGGTCATTCCATTCGAGGGGCTGGGGCCATGAACATGTTGAAAAGGTGTTTCATCGGGCTGGGGGCGGCTGCGGCCGTTGTGTCGCTGTCGAGTGCCGTTCTCGCGCAAACGCCGGGAAAACCCATCACCCTGGTGATTCCGTTCGCGCCGGGCGGGCCGGGCGAGGTGTCCGGGCGGATCATGATCCCCGTGCTGCAGGAGAAACTGAAGTCCCCCATAATCATCGAGAGCCGGCAGGGTGCGGGCGGCGCGGTGGGCATCACCAGCGTGGCGAATGCGCCGCCGGACGGGTACACCATCCTCTATACGTCCAACGCCATCACCATCGACCAGGCTATCAAGCTGAAGCCGGCCTACGATCCGCTGAAGGACCTGCGGCCGCTCACCGTCGGATTGTTCGGCGTGCAGTCGGTGGCCATCAACCCGCAGCTTCCGGCCGGCAACCTGCGCGAATTGATGGCCTACGCCAAGGCGAATCCCGGCAAGCTGAACTATGCGCACGCCGGGGTGGGGTCGCACACCCACATGGCGATGGAACTGTTCAAGTTGAAGGCTGGCGTGGACATCGTGGCCGTGCCGTATCGCGGCGGCGGGCAGCAGGCGCTGGCCTCGGTGCTGGCCAACGACACGCAACTCACCATGCTCCCGCCCATCCTCTTCCAGCCGCATGTGCAGGGCGGCAGGATCAAGATCCTGTTCGTGGCCTCCGACCAGCGCATGCCGCTGGTGCCGGACGTGCCCACGGCCGCCGAGGCCGGCCTGCCCGGCTACGAGGCCATGTTCTGGTATGGACTCTTCCTGGCCGCGGGCACGCCGAACGACATCTTCAATCGCATCGAGACGGCGTTCATGGAGACCATCAACGCGTCGGACTTCAGGCAGAAAATGCAGTCGCTCGGCTATATCCCGGGTGGCATGCCGTCCGGCGCGTTCCGCACGCGCATCGAGGATGAAGTGAAGCAATGGCGCGAGATCGTTACGAGGGCGGCTATTCCGCGAGAGTGAATTCCTGGTCTTGCTGGTCGATGAACGAGCCCTAGTCGAATTTCAATCCCGCCTTGCGGATCACCGGCGCCATGCGCTCCAGATCGGCGCGTATTCGTCGTGCAAACTCATCCGGCGTGGAGCCCACCGGGTTGATGCCAAGGTCGCCGAATGCCTTGCGAACTGCTGAGCTGGCGAGCGCGGCGCCGAAGGCCTCGTTGAGTCTTGCCAGTACGGTGGGCGGCAAGCTGGGCGGCGCGACGATGCCGTACCAACTCGCGATATCGAATCCCGGCAGGCCAGACTCCTGAATGGTGGGCAGGCCAGGCAGCAGGCTCCAGCGTTGCGATCCGGTGGTCCCCATGGCGACGAGTTTGCCGGTGTCTAGGTAGGGCTTGATGGAGGCGGAGGCGATCATGGCCTGGACATCGCCATTGAGCAGCGCCGGGGTGGACTGAATTTCACCCTGGAAGTTCACCAGCACGAAGTCGATGCCCGTCATGAGCTTGAGCAGTTCGAAGCCGAGATGAGCGCTGGACCCCAGGCTGCTCCCTGATATCGTCAGCTTGCCTGGATTCGTCCTGGCGTAGGCCACCAGGCCCTGGATGTCGCGAAACGGGGCAGTCGGGCCGGTGACCATCACCAGCGGCGCCTGCGAAGCAAGGATGACGGGGGTGTAGTCCTTGCCGGGCTCGATGCGGAACGACGCATCACCCAGCGCCAGCACGACGGCGATGCCGTTGAAGGTCATGCCGATCGTCTGGCCGTCGGGTTTTTCGGCCATGATGGCGCGCATGCCGATACGTCCCCCTGCGCCGGGCCTGTTTTCCACGACCACTGGCTGGGCCAGGTATTTGCCGGCCTCATTCGCGAGCAGGCGGATGTGCGTTTCGGTCGCGGAGCCAGCCGGTAGAGGCATGATCAACGTGACCGGCCTGCTTGGATAGGACTGGGCCGATGCGGTGCTGCCGAACATCAGGCCTGCGACAGCTGCGATGCAGGCGTAGAGTGTTTTAATCAGATGGTTGGTCATGCCGTTCTCCATTCTGGTGTGGCAACAATTCCCGATTGAATTTAGCATGCGGGAAGAATCTGCACTGAGGAGAACTGGAAATGCAACTCACGCCGCTGCAAGGGGATTTTGGGGCAGCCATCCGCGGTGTTGACCTGCGGCAGCCGTTGAGTGCTGCGGAAAGCGACGAGATACTCGCGGCATTGGACCGCCATGTGGTTCTCGCTTTTCCGGGGCAGCAGATCACGGATGAACAGCAGCTCGCAGTTGCCCGATTGATCGGGACACCCACCTCGTATCACCAGGGTGGCGATCCCAAGCGGCTTTTCAACTACATCAGTCCGCAGCTCGCGTCGGTCACCAACCTTGATGAAAACGGCAATCCAAGGCCAGTAAAGGACCTTCGCTATGAGGGTCTTTACAACACGCGACTGTGGCACAGCGACCATTCATGGAAGCAGACGCCTGATCGCGCCACATTGCTGGCGGCCAAGGAAATTCCGCCTGTTGGCGGCAATACCGAATTCATCGACATGCGTGCCGCCTGGGATGCCATTCCCGCCAGGCGCCAAAGGGAGCTTGAGCGTCTGTTGGCATTCCATAGCAGGGAGCACGGCCGCCTTCAGATCGGCGTCAAGATCAGCGAGGAGGACAAGAGGCGTTTTCCACCGGCATTGCAGCCGCTGGTCAGGACGAATGCACGGACGGGGCGCAAGGCGCTTTACCTTGGCGTCCATTCATCCCATGCGGTGGGAATGCCTGAGCAGGAAGGGCGGGCGCTGGTAAAGGAATTGTTTGCTCATATTGCTCAGCCGCAGTTCGTCTATTCCTACCGGTGGCACGTAGACGACCTGGTCGTCTGGGACAATGCGCAGACTACGCATCGATCCACGCCGTTCGAGGAAGACAAGCAGCGGCGCTTGCTCAGGCGTGTAGGCGTTTTGGAAAATGGACCCGTGGTTGACGTTCAGGCGGCGTCCCGACTCGGTTACGAGATCGCGGCATAGTTGTTATCGCTGCTCCGGCCGCGCGATGAACAGGGCTGAGTACACGGGGTTGGCGGATTTGGCCAATCAATGAAATATATATCTCGTTGTTTCTATGCATCCATTGCCGGATTGGCATGCCTTGCGCTCGCAGGAAGTGTTGTCGCGCAGAGCTATCCGTCCAGGCCGGTCAGGATCATCGTGCCGGTTGCCCCCGGCGCCGGGGCCGATATCATTGCGCGCAGCATCGCGCCCGGCATGTCGCAGTCCCTCGGTCAACCCATCATCATCGAGAACAAGCCGGGCGCGGCTGTAACGGGAGAGCGACGCATTGCGGTGTCGCCCGATGTGCGAACGCTGGCCGAACTGGGGCACCCGAGAATCCAGGGAGTAGGCTATTCACTCAACGTGCGATTGGGCATGCCTGCGGTCGCATTTGAGAAGCTGCACGCTGCGGCTTCGCGCGCCTTGCAGCAGCCGGAAGTCAGGGTGCAATTGGCGAATATCCATGTGGATATAGGCGGTGGATCTACTGAGGCTGCCAGCAAGCGACTTGCGGATGAGGCGGCAATTTTTTCAGAGATCGCAAAGGCATCGAACATCCAGCCGGAGTAGTGAGAACTGCGGGGCATTCAGCATCGACTACGCTGGTTTGTCTTCCCAAGTCATTTCACCGGGACGCACCCACGCCGCACCGGGGTTGGTGAATGTCTCGGTCTGGCGCGCGGCGGCCGGGACGAGGTCGTGGCGTGCCGGGGCGAACATCTCTATGCGTGTGCAGGGTTCGGTTCCGGTGACCCACGCTGTATGGAAGGCATAGGCGGGAATGACCATGGCATTCCCGGCCCGCAGATCGTGTTCGATGCCTTCGATCAGCACAGTCATCGCCCCTGTGAGTATTACCAGCATCTGTTCGTAGGGATGGTTGTGCTCGCCGTGCACGGGTGTGCCGCTTTGATCAGGCAGCGATGCGTGGAAGGCCAGCATGCCCTGCTCGGTGCGCAGCGCCGAGTGGCTGCGTGTCTTGCCACCGGCGAGGGCAACCGCCGCGTTGAGTTCTGCAATCGGGTAGATCATCGGTTGCTTGATTGCGGCGGGTCGGGTCATGGTGCCACTCCTTGGTTGGTTATCGGTTCGTCAGCGTAATGTAGGCCACGGCCGCACCTGTCGTATCCACGGCGGTGCCGAATCGCCCGATGCCCGGAACGTCGCGCGGGGAGGTCACCACTTCGCTACCCAGTGCTGTCGCCTGTGCTGCGGTTTTGTAGCAGTCGGGAACCGCCACGTAGGGCAGTCACATGGGGTACGGGTTGATCGCCAGCCGAAAAGCCTGTCATAGAACTGCATTGCCCTGTCGACATCCTGGGTCAGCAATTCGAATCAGACGAACTTGCCGTGCAGGTACGGGATGCTCATGCCGGTCTTCTAGTGGATGTCGGTCTGGACATTATGTCCAAGCCCGGGTGTTGCGGCAACACGTTTGCGGAAACTTTCCTGATGGTGTCCCGAGCCGCTGCAGTGTCAGTATCATCCCCGCATTGCCGCGAATGCGATTTCGCGCTTGACCAGGCATGAGAGTGAACACTGGAATAACATCAGGGTCCGACCTTCGGGCGCCATATTGGTCGGCCGCCGGCTTGGCGGAGGGTGTGCGCATGGTGCTGCCGGCGATGCCGGTAATGGCACTGTTTGCCTTTGCCTTTGGCACCTTCGCGGTGCAAAAGGGGCTCGACTTGGCGGTGGCGACGCTGATGAGCGCGATCATGTTTGCCGGCGCTTCGCAGTTCGTTGCGACCGAGGCATGGGGCAATTCGCAATCGCTGGCCGGCATTCTGACGCTGGTGATGTTCACCGCCATGGTTAATCTGCGCTTCCTCTTGATGAGCGCTTCGATGCGGCCGTGGCTGGGTAGCCTTCACCCATGGCAGTCCTATCCCGCATTGGCCGTATTGACCGAGCCGGGCTGGCTGCTCGGTTTGCGCTACCGCGCTTCAGGCGGGGCAGACGCAGCCATTGTGCTGGGCGGCGGCATTGCGTTCTGGGTGATCTGGATCATTGGCACGCAGGCGGGCTACTTCTTCGGCATGTTCTTCAGCGATCCGAAGCGCTTCGGCATCGATCTGGTGATGCCGCTGTTTTTCATCGTGGTGCTGGTGCCCTTGTGGCGCGGCCCGCGCCGCGCGACGCCCTGGGCCGTGGCTGGAATCGTTGCACTGCTCGCTGCTGAATTCATTCCCGGCCAGTGGTACATCATGGCCGGCGCCGTTGCGGGGTGCGTGACCGGGGGATTCATCGATGAGCGTGTTTGAGTTCTTTGCGCCAGGGTCCTTCGGCATGAGTATGGTTGCGATTGTTGCCATGGGATTCGCTACCGTACTGATGCGCACGTCGGGGTTCTGGCTTATGGCGCATGTGACGATGACCCCGCGCATTCGCCGGATGCTGGAGGCGCTGCCCGGCTCGATCGTGGTCGCCATGGTGCTGCCAATCGTGGTCAAGGGCGGTCCCGTTGCGGTGCTGAGTGTTGCCGTCGCCGCGAGTCTGATGGCGTGGCGCGGGAACCAGATCCTTGCCGTTGCCGCGGGCGTTGTTGCCGCCGCGCTGGCAAGGGCACTTTTTTAGGTGCTTTGGGGTGTTGCCTCGTAATCGGGCATTACGGCGCGTCCTAAAGACTGTCGCCCGATCAATTCGGCTTCTTCGCGTGAAACAGCAGAATCAGGCGCGCGCGCGTGCAGTCCTCCATCTTCAGCCCGGCGTCGGCGAACATCTTCTGCACCTGATCGTATGGAAAGAACCGGAAATGCAGGAAGCGATTGAAGAAGCGCTCGATGAGGCGCTGGCCCCACCATTCGCCCTTGACGAAAGTCATGCCGACCAGCGATCCGCCGGGACGCAGAATGGCGGCGACTTCGGCCAGCGCGAGCTCGGGTTGCGGCAAGAGGTGCAGCGCACCGCAGAAGGAAACGAAATCGATGCTGTTCCGTTTGATCGGCAGCACCTGCGCGTTGCATTGGGCGAAGCCCGTGTTCGATGCATTGTCCTTGGCGGCATTGTTACGTGCCACCTGCAGCATCGGGTAGGCGAGATCAAGTCCTGCCATGAAGCCTTTGGGAGCGAGCTTTGCGAAGGCGGTGGTGAAATTGCCCGGGCCGCAGCCCAGGTCCATCATGAGTTCGTCGCCGCGCGGGCGGTGCAGGGCGAGGATGTCTTTCAACTCCTTGTCGAATCCGCCGCCCGAGAGCGTGCCCAGCACGATCGGCTTCCACAGTTTTGCGTAGATCGGGGCGACAAAGCCGAACAGGCGGCCATGGAATCCGGAAGTGGGTGCGACGTCGGTAGTCATCGAGGCTCTTTCATGGTTTTTCAGGGTTTCAGGCGGAGTGCCTTGGCTAGCGCATCCATGCGGCGGTACTTCTGATCCAGCGTCATGTCGAATCCGTGCTCGAACTGCACGGTCTCCCATGGGATGACCAGTGTGTCGAATCCCGCGTCCCGGTATTGGGACAGGCTTTCGTAGGTGGGCTCGCCGCGCACACGGGCTTCGTAGGCGAAGGGGTTGGTGCGGCCACTGGCCGCGCGCAGGCGCTCGATGTCGCGCTTGATGGCAATCGATTCCTCGGGGGTCACCATCGGACCATACCAGCCGTCGCCCATCGTCGCCGCTCGTTGCAGCGCGCGGGGCTTGACGCCCCCGAAGATGATTGGCACGGTGGCAGGTTCATCCACCAGTTTCAGTTTCTTGAACGGGTAGTGCGGACCAGCGTTCTCGACTACTTCGCCGGCCATGAGGCCCGGCAGCACGCGCAGCGCTTCATCATAGCGCGCAGCGCGCTCGCCGAAGGGTACGCCCACGTTCTCGAATTCCTCCTTCCACCAGCCGGAGCCGACCCCGAGCCGGAAACGCCCGCCGGAAACCTGGTGCGCGGTGATGGCTGCGCGCGCAGTGAGCACCGGGTGGCGCAGCGGCAGGAGGTAGATGCCGGTCGTGACCTTGAGCCTTTCGGTTGCCGCGAGCATGGCGCTCACCGCCACCCATGCGTCGTACATGGTGCGGTTTGAGGTCACGACCAGCGGCCGTTCCTTGCCGTGGTCATACGGGTGAATCGACTCGTAGTCCATTGGCTGCAGGATGTGCTCGCCCACCCATACGCCGCCAAAGCCAAGGGATTCCGCGTGCTTTGCCACCGGGACGAGATGCTCGGGGCGATTGCCGTAGGTCGAAATGCCGATCATGCTTGCTCCAGAGAGATTTTCAAGGATCGGGGTGATCTTAACTGAACGTTCCCGGTGTGAGTGCGGAGCGTCCGCCGTCCACGGGCAGCATGGCGCCGGTGATGTACGACGAGTCGTCGGTGGCGAGAAACAGCACGGTGCGCGCGCATTCCTCCACCGAGCTGGGGCGCCCGAGCAAAGTCGCCTTCTTGATGCCACTGTTCTCGGGGATCAGGCCGCCGCGCGCAAGCTCCGGCGTGAGTCGGATCGGTATCCCACCTTCGCTGAAATTGATCCAGCCGGTGTTGATCCCGTTGACGCGAATCTTATGCGGCGCAAGCGCATGCGCCATCATGTGGGTCAGCGGCGTGAGGCCGCCCTTGGACACCGAGTAGGCGAACACCGTCGGGTTGCCCAGTGCGCCGTCGATGGAGCTGTGGTTGATGATGGATGCGCCGCCGGCTGCCTTGAGCCCGGGCAGCAGGGCGAGACTGCACAGGTAAGGCCCGTCGAGATTGACCGCCATCTGGCGCTTCCAGTCCTTGAAGTCGACCTCCTCGAATGCGCCGCGCGTCAGCGTCGCGGCGTTGTTGAAGAGTATGTGGATCGTCGGGTGGCTCGAGAGGCACTGCCTGCCCATGGCGGCGACAGCTTCCGGGTCGCCCACGTCGATTGCGTAGAAGTCGGCCTTCCCGCCCGCGCGGCGCACCAATTCGGCGGTCTCATCGCCGAATTGGGCATCGATATCCACGCCCACCACGGTCGCGCCCTCGCGCGCGAAGAGCAGGCTTGTTGCGCGGCCCACGCCCGAGCCGGATCCGGTGATGACTGCGGTCTTGCCTTTGAGTCGCATGGCTTCTCCAGTGTGTGGTTTTGGCTATCGAAAGCAGTGCCGGGACGGCAAGTTTGACACTATTGGTCGTTGCGCGTAGGTTGATCCACCCCCGGTGTTTAGAAGGCCGCTACCCTCGAGCCGCAGACACCAGCCTATTGTCCCTGGAGCACATCATGTCTGGCCTTCTCCCCAACGTGGACTCCGACGGTCTGCTCGAATATTCCGTGGTCTATACCGACCGCGCTCTGAACCACATGTCGAAGAAGTTCCAGGGCGTGATCACCGATGTCTCCGGCACCCTGAAGCGCGCCTACAACGCCAGGTCCGCGGTGGTCATGCCGGGCAGTGGCACCTTCGGTATGGAGGCAGTGGCGCGCCAGTTCGCGAGCGGCAAACGCGTGATGGTCATCCGCAACGGTTGGTTCAGTTATCGCTGGACTCAGATTTTCGAGATGGGCTCGATTCCCGAGGATTCCATCGTGCTTAAGGCGCAGCGGGCGACTGACGACAAGCAGGCGCCGTTCGCGCCGCCCGCCATCGCGCAGGTGGTGGCAACCATCAAGGACAAGCGGCCCACGGTAGTGTTTGCGCCGCACGTTGAAACTGCTTCGGGGATCATCCTGCCCGACGACTACCTGTGCGCCATGGCCGATGCGGTGCACTCGGTGGGCGGCATGCTGGTGCTCGATTGCGTGGCCTCCGGCGCGATCTGGGTGGATATGGTGGCGACCGGGGTGGATGTGATCGTGAGCGCGCCGCAAAAGGGCTGGAGCGGGCCGGCAGGCTGCGCGCTGGTGATGCTGAGCGAGCTTGCACGAAAGAACATTGATGCCACCACCAGCACCAGCTACGCGGCCGACCTGAAGAAGTGGCTGCAGATCATGGAGACCTACGAGGGCGGTGCGCACATGTACCACACCACCATGCCCACCGACGCGCTCGCCCGGCTGCGCGACGTGATGCAGGAGGCGGAGGCGCGCGGTCTCGCGATGTTGAAGGCCCAGCAGCAGGAATTAGGTGCGAGGGTTCGCAGTATGCTCGCCTCCAATGGTTTCAAGAGCGTGGCGGCGCCGGGGTTCGAGGCGCCGGGGGTGGTGGTCTGCTACACCGACGACCCTGACCTGCAGAACGGCAAGAAATTCGCTGCGCAGGGATTGCAGACGGCTGCAGGCGTGCCGCTGCAGTGCGACGAGGGCGCCGACTTCCGTACCTTCCGCATCGGGCTCTTTGGACTGGACAAGTGGGCCAATGTGGATCGCAGCGTGAAGACGATCGAGGATGCGCTGGATCGGATTGCCCAAGGGTAGTTGCTCGGGGCCTTCCTAGCCAGACACTTATACTGACAAGTTATTTAATAAATCCACGATTTACCTTAGTTAATGGTGTTATTGCTGTCATTCATTGCGGCTGCAGGCGAGGCGCTAGGACCT
This sequence comes from Betaproteobacteria bacterium, assembly GCA_947476535.1. Lineage (GTDB taxonomy): Bacteria > Pseudomonadota > Gammaproteobacteria > Burkholderiales > SG8-39 > CAIYPG01. The sequence continues at coordinate 8,035 of CANJRC010000038.1, read as the reverse complement.
GTGTGCCGGTGACCCGCCCAGGCAGGTACGGTGCCCATGGCGTCCCCCGGATGTCCGCTACTCCGGCTTGATGCCGGCTTCCTTCACCACCTTCGCGTAACGGGCGACTTCGGCCTTGATGAAGTCGCCGAATTGTTCGGGCAAATCGCTGGGACGAAATTCGACGCCGCTCTGCAGGATGGGGTCGCGCAGCTCGGGGATCGACATGGCCTTCACCAAGGTGCCGTTCAGGCGCAGGAGCACGTCGCGCGGCGTATTGGCCGGGGCGACCAACCCGGTGTAGAGCACGAGGTCGTAGCCCGGAAATCCCGATTCGGCAATGGTGGGCAGATCAGGGAACAGCGGCGAGCGCTTCGAGGTGGTGATGGCGAGCGCGCGCATCTTGCCGGCGCGCGCGTAGGCGCCCGAGGTGACGATGGGATCGAAGATCAGCGACACGCGGCCGGCCATGACATCGGTGAGCGCGGGGGCGGTGGCCTTGTAGGGCACGTGCAGCATTTTCACGCCGGCCTGCAGGCTGAACATGGCCGCAGCGATATGGGCGAAGGAGCCGCTGCCCGATGAGCCGTAGGAGAGGGCGTCGGGTTTCTGCTTCGCCAGTGCAATCAGTTCCGGTACCGATCTGGCGGGAAGGTTCGGATCGACGGCGAGCAGCACCGGTACCCAGGTCATCAGGCCGATGCCGGAAAACTCGCGCACCGGGTCGTAGCCCGGGTCCAACACTACGCTCATGGCTGCACTGAACGTGTTGGACATCGCGAGCAGCGTATAGCCGTCTGCAACAGACTTCGCCACGAAGCGCGTGCCACCCAGCGAACTCGCGCCCGGCTGGTTCTCCACCACCATGGGCTGGCCGAGCATCTCGCCCATCTTCTGGCTGAACTGGCGAGTGGTGATGTCCAGGTTTGCGCCTGCACCCGTTGGCACAATGACCTTGATCGGTCGTGCCGGATAGCGCGGTTCGGCGCCACTGGCGGTCACAGATGTGAAGCACAACCCGCAGGCAATCGCCAGCATGGCAGAGTTTCTTGCGAGCGCAATGCCGCGATGTTTCATTGTTCCCTCCTCGAAGGTGATGTGCAGGAACGCGCCCGATGGCGGGCACGCTGATCGGGAAATAATACGCCGTTACACGATCACACGACCCGGCCGTCAGGCAGCGTGCGATTTTCCTCGGCCATTGGCCTTCATCGATTCGCGAACCTGCGCGGCGATTTCATACGAACGCAGGCGCAGTTTGTGGTCGTAGATTTGCCCGGTGATGATCAGCTCGTCGGCGCCGGTCCTGGTGATGAATTTCTCCAGGCCGTCTTTCACACTGGCGGGGGACCCCACCACGGTGCCGGGCATGGCTTCTTCCAGCACCGCCCGCTCCATGGGCCCGAGGCGGGCCTCGAAACTGGCTTCGGGCGGCGGCAGGAGGCCGCGCCGTCCGGTGCGGATGGCCAGCGTGGACTGCTGGCGCGAGGTAAACAGCAGCCTTGCTTCTTCGTCGGTAGGTGCGGCGATGATGTTGATGCCGAGCATGGCATAGGGTTTGTCCAGCCACTCGGAAGGCTTGAAGAGGTGCCGATAGAGTTCCAGCGCCTGCATCATCTGCTGGGGAGCGAAGTGGGATGCAAACGCAAACGGGAAGCCATTGACCGCCGCGAACTGCGCGCCCCAGGTAGATGAGCCGAGGATCCAGATCGGTATCTTCAGGCCGGCGCCCGGCACCGAGACCACGCGCTGGCCGGCCTGCTCGGGCGAGAACCAATGCAATAGCTCGGCTACCTCCTGGGGGAAGTCGTCGCCCGAGGTGGGCGGACGCCGCAGTGCATGCGATGTCGCCTGGTCCGAGCCCGGCGCGCGGCCAAGGCCGAGGTCGACGCGCCCGGGAAACAACGACTCCAGGGTGCCGAACTGCTCGGCAATCACCAGCGGGGCGTGATTGGGGAGCATGATGCCGCCCGAGCCGATGCGGATGGTCTTGGTTCCTGAGCCGACGTGGGCAATGACGACCGACGTCGCCGCGCTTGCAATACCGGGAATCGAGTGGTGCTCGGCGAGCCAGAAGCGTTTGTAGCCCCAGGCCTCGGCGTGCTGCGCGAGGTCGAGCGAATTGCGAAACGCCTGCGAGGTATTGCCCCCCTCGATAACGGGGCACAGATCGAGGACGGAGAAGGGGATCATGGCGGCGCCTACCACTTGTTGCGCAACTCGCGCAGTTTCACGAACACGGTTTTCGCGTCTGGCTGCTCGGGCAGCTCTGGGAAGCGTTCGTGCAGCCGGGCGATCACGCCGGGGCTCGCGAGGCGAAAGAAGGTGTTGAACTGCTTTTCTTCCTTGAGCGTGGTGACGAGCGAGGTTGCTGGGTCATGGCCGGCCACCTTGGGCAGCAGCGCCTTGGCGGCGGTGTTGTCGGGCTCGCGATCGAGGGTGAACTTCAGGTTGTTCTCGATGTAATCGTGGCCGGGGTAGACCAGCGTGTCCTCGGGCAGCGTGGCGAGCTGTTCCACGAAGGTGGTGAACAGGTCCTCGGGGTTGCCGCCCCCATGGCAGTTGCCGGCGCCGGCATTGAACAGGGTGTCGCCGCTGAACAGCGCCTTGAGATTCGAGCGGGATTTCAGGCAGATGTGGCACATGGTGTGGCCCGGCGTGTCCATGCATTCGAGTTCGACGCGCTTGCCGACCTTGATCACGTCGCCGGCTTTCACGCCGCGGTCGATGCCGGGAATCTTCGCCCCGGCGCGATGGTGGGCGATGACCTTGGCACCGGTGGCGGCAACGACGGCGGCGTTGCCGCCCGTATGGTCGCCATGCTCGTGGGTGTTCAGTATCTGCGTTATCTCCCAGCCCTTTGCCTTGGCGGTGGCGAGGCACTTCACATGGTCAAGGGGGTCGATGGCGAGCGCCTCGCCGGTGTCGGGGCAGGCGATCAGGTAGTTGTAGTTGCGGTAGTCATTGCCAGTCCAGATGCGCTCAACGAGCATGGTCGTTCCTGTGGCGGAATTAAGAACTGGTTGCGAAAATTCATTTCGCAACCGCTGACTTAGGGGAGTATGAGGGGATGTATCCCCTCATATAGAAACCGACTTCAACGGGTACATGATAACCGGCCGCGTGCCTTATTATTCAGCAAAGCTGTCATAAACAATCATCGAAACAGGAGCGACACATGGATGTTCGCGCGGCAGTTGCGCACAAGGCTGGCGCACCTCTCACCATCGAGACCGTGCAGCTGGACGGGCCGCGGGCGGGCGAGGTGCTGGTCGAGATCAAGGCAACAGGCATCTGCCACACCGACGAATTCACGCGATCCGGTGCGGACCCCGAGGGGATCTTCCCGGCGATACTCGGGCATGAGGGAGCGGGCGTGGTTGTCGATGTTGGTGCGGGCGTCACTACGCTCAAAAAAGGTGACCATGTCATCCCGCTCTACACGCCGGAGTGCCGGCATTGCAGCTTCTGCCTCTCGGGCAAGACCAATCTATGCCAGGCCATCCGCGTGACGCAGGGTCAGGGCGTGATGCCGGATGGTACGAGTCGCTTCACCCTGGGCGGCAAGCCGGTGTTCCACTACATGGGTACCTCGACCTTCGCAAACTACACGGTGGTGCCGGAGATCGCGCTCGCAAAAATCCGTGAGGATGCGCCCTTCGACAAGGTCTGCTACATCGGGTGCGGCGTGACGACAGGTATTGGCGCGGTGATCAACACGGCCAAGGTGGAGCCGGGCGCGAACGTGGTGGTGTTCGGCCTGGGCGGGATCGGGCTCAACGTGGTGCAGGGTGCGCGCATGGCAGGTGCCGACATGATCGTCGGCGTGGACCTGAACCCGGGTCGTCGGGCGCTGGCCGAGAAATTCGGCATGACGCATTTCGTGAATCCGAAGGAGGTCGAGGGCGATCTCGTGGCCTACCTGGTCAACCTGACCAAGGGCGGCGCGGACTACAGCTTCGAGTGCATCGGCAATGTGGAAGTGATGCGACAGGCGCTCGAGTGCTGCCACAAGGGGTGGGGCGTGTCGGTGATCATCGGCGTGGCGGGCGCGGGCCAGGAGATCAAGACGCGCCCCTTCCAGCTTGTGACGGGGCGCGTGTGGAAGGGTACGGCGTTCGGCGGCGCCAAGGGCCGGCGCGATGTGCCGAAGATCGTGGACTGGTACATGGAAGGTAAGATCAACATCGACGATCTCATCACGCACAAGCTGAAGCTGGAAGACATCAACACGGGTTTTGAACTCATGCACGAGGGCAAGTCGATCCGCTCTGTCGTGGAGTTCTGAAAGCGCCCGGAGCATCTGCCTTTTCTATTCCCATTCCCATTCATCGAGGAACCACCATGTCTGCCACGCCACCGTCTGTACCGCCTTCCATCCCGGCCATGAGCGCGTCCGTCGCGAAATATCTGGCCGAACCGAAGAAGCTCTTCATCGGTGGCGAGTGGGTGGATGCACGCGCTGGCGGCACGCTGGAGGTGCGCAACCCGGCCAACGAGGAATTGCTCGCCCGCGTTGCGGCGGGCGAGGCGGTCGATGTTGATGCCGCGGTTGCCGCTGCGCGGACGGCCTTTGAGTCCAGGGAATGGTCGCAGGCCAGGCCGGTGGATCGGGAGCGCTGGCTGTTGAAGCTTGCCGATCTTCTGGAGGCCAATGCCCAGGAATTCGCGGAGCTGGAAACGCTCGACAATGGCAAGCCGCTCGTCTTCTCGGCAAAGGTTGATCTTCCCTCGGCCGTTGACTTCCTGCGTTACGCAGCGGGCTGGGCGACGAAGATCGAGGGCAGCACCATCGATGTGTCGCTGCCGGCCTTTCGCAAGAACGAGTTCGTTGCCTATACGCGCCGTGAACCGGTGGGCGTGGTGGGGGCGATCATCCCGTGGAATTTCCCTCTCATGATGGCAGTTTGGAAGCTCGGCCCGGCGCTGGCGGCGGGTTGCACCGTGATATTGAAGCCCGCCGAGGACACACCGCTCACCGCGTTGCGGCTTGCCGAGCTTTCGCAACAGGCGGGCATTCCCAAGGGGGTGATCAATGTGGTGACGGGGCTCGGGCATGTGGCCGGAGCGGCGCTGGCGGCGCACCCGGGTGTGGACAAGATCGCTTTCACCGGCTCCACCGCAGTCGGGAAGCTGATCGGTAAGGCGGCAGTGGAGAACATGGCGCGCGTGTCGCTGGAACTCGGGGGAAAGTCGCCAGTGATCGTGCTCGACGATGCGGATCCCAAGAGCGCGGCTTTTGGCGCTGCCAACGCGATCTTCTTCAACTCCGGGCAGGTCTGCGTGGCCGGTTCGCGCCTGTATGTACAGACGTCCAAGTTCGATGCGGTCGTGGAGGGCGTTGCCGCCATCGCCGCCAAGATGCGTGTCGGGCCGGGCATGGATCCTTTATCGCAGTTGGGGCCACTGGTATCGGAGAAGCACCTTAAGCGAGTATCCGATTACGTGAGGGTCGGCGTAAGGGACGGGGCGACACTGCTGGCAGGTGGCGCGCGCCAGGGTGATCGCGGCTGGTACATGAGGCCCACGGTGTTGACTGGCGCCAAGGCCGATGCTCGCGTGGTGCAGGAAGAAATATTCGGACCGGTGGTGGTCGCGACGCCCTTCGATGACGTGGAAGAAATCGCCGCCATCGCCAATGCCACACCCTATGGCCTTGCGGCAAGCATCTGGTCGAACGATCTCAAGCGCGTGAACCGACTGATCCCGCGCATCAAGGCGGGCACCGTGTGGGTGAATTGCCATGGCTTGCTCGACAACGCGTTGCCGTTCGGCGGCTACAAGATGTCCGGCTTCGGTCGTGAGATGGGGCGCTCGATGATGGACCTGTACACCGAAACGAAGTCGGTGCTGATGATGGTGTAGGGAAGCTCAATGAAAGCGCTCGTAGTCGGCTGTAATATTCCCACTTAATACTGAATGAGGCATGACATGAGATACATCTCGCATGCAGACACCGACGATCACAGGCAGGCGTTCCAGACCCGAGATTTCATGACGCTGACCCGCTGCTACCTGGGCGTGGCGGCAACCTTTCACCAGGGCCCGCAGGCCATGCTGGTGGAGATGCCGACTAAGGGATCGACCATCCACCCGCATTTCCACGATGTCGACCAGTTCCAGATCATCGTGCGCGGAGGGGGAAAGCTGGGCAGCGCGGACGCCAAACCCGTTTGTTTTCATTACGCCGATGCCTATTCGCCGTATGGGCCGATCGTCGCGGGCGATGAGGGCATCGCGTTCTACACGCTGCGGCTCGCCTGTGAAGGCGGCTATTTCCCGATGCCCGGTTCGCGCCATCTGATACCCGGCAAACCGGGGCGAGTGCTGACCGGCTACTTCGACCCCCAGTCGACGGTCGCCGCGGGGCAGTCAACAGTGAACGACATCATCAACCAGCCGGACGGCGTTCGCGTCACGGACATCCGGCTGGGCGCCAATGCGCGAGGAAATGGCATTGCATCGACAGCGGGTGGGCAGTATTACCTCGTGCTCGGCGGATCGCTTATCCAAGCGGGCCTCGAGTATGGGGAATTGGCGATGGTGCAGAACGAAGCCGGTGGTCCTGCTCCGGCATTCGCTGCCGGCGTCAATGGTGCTGCGCTCCTCATGTTGCAGTTCGCGCTGCCTTCTGCGCGCCCGGGCTCGGATCTTTTACTGCTCGCCAAGCGCAACCCCGAATACGTGAAGCCGGAAGGGTTGGTGGACGTTTGATCGTCCGCCCCTATTAATCGAGGCGGGCGGAACGGGCCTGCCATTACATGGAGTTTTAATGATCAAAAATTCAATGCTCGAGAGCATGCGTGCCGGCCGTCCTGCAATGGGCATGGTACTGAGGCAGTCGCGTACGGTCGATATCGGCCGCCTGATGAAGGCCGCGGACTTCGATTTCGTGATGCTCGACCAGGAGCACAACTCCATGTCGTTGGAGCAGGCGGTGCAGATCGCCGTGGCGAGCCAGGATGCCGGGGTGAGTCCCATCATGCGTGTACCAAAAAATGATTTTTCGATGGCCTGCCGCGCGCTCGACAATGGCGTGATGGGCATCATCATGCCGCACATCGCTACTGCGGCCGAGGCTGCCGAGTTCGTTCGTGCCTGCCGCTACCCGCCGGTGGGGATGCGCTCGGTGTCGACGCTCTCGCCGCAGTCGTATTTTCGCGGCACCTCGGGCTCGAACATCGTCGCCATGGTGGAGCCGGCGGTGGTTCTTTACGCGCTGATAGAGTCGGCAGAGGGCGCGAGCAATGTCGATGCCATCGTCGCCACACCGGGTCTGGATGGGATCCTGATCGGTCCGCAGGACTTGTGCCTCGACCTTGGAATACCCGGCAACTCCGATGACCCGAAGGTGCAGGCCATCGTTACGGATTGCATCACCGCCTGCAAGCGGCACGGCAAGTGGATTGGCCTTGGCGGAGCGACGGGCATTGGACGTCGATTTGCCAATCGCGACATGAACTGGCTGTTGGTTGCATCCGATCAGGTGTTGCTGCTTTCGGCGGCCACCGAGCGCGTGAAGAATCTTCGTGAGCAGGTGAAATAACGGGCTACCAATGCGAGAGGAAACACACCCTCACACTTCCCCATTTCAGGTCGCCGAATGGCAAATCCGTTCTGAGGTCACAGGATGTATCGCGCATCTGGCCCTGACTGGAGCCCCTGGATGGCTAATGTGGCATGACATTCTGTTCCTGCTCGATTCGTCTGAAACCGCATGTTTCTGCTGAATACTGAGTAAAAAGTGCTAATTTTTCGCAGTTTTAGTCTACTTTTAGTTAATTTAACGCGGAATGCGTGCTTTGCGGGGGGCTGTCGCCACTATGGAATAGCGCAATGTGAGGCGCTCCACGCACCCTGCCTGCAAAAGTATGGCTACCGCAAGGGAAATCGGTGTTACGCTTCGTCTGCAGGTCCATTCATAAACGGAGATTTTGGAACATGGCAACAGGTACGGTAAAGTGGTTTAACGACGCGAAGGGCTTCGGCTTCATTACCCCGGACGCAGGCGGGGAAGATCTTTTCGCACATTTTTCTGCAATCCAAAGCAGCGGAT
>CANJRC010000037.1 GCA_947476535.1 Betaproteobacteria bacterium | reverse complement strand
CGAAAACAAGTCCAAGTTCGTGATGCTCAATCCGTCGGATTCGGTGATCGACTGGGTCATGAAGACCGTGCCCACCATGGGCGCCGGCTGGTGCCCGCCGGGCATGCTCGGCATTGGCGTCGGCGGCACGGCCGAGAAGGCGATGCTGCTGGCCAAGGAATCGCTCATGGGTCCGCTCGATATGCACGAGTTGCTCGCGCGCGGCCCGAGCAACAAGATCGAAGAACTGCGCATCGAGATCTTCACCAAGGTCAATGCCTTGGGCATCGGTGCACAGGGGCTCGGCGGCCTGTCCACCGTGCTGGATGTCAAGATTCTCGACTACCCGACGCACGCGGCATCAAAACCCGTCGCTATGATTCCCAACTGCGCCGCCACGCGCCACGCGCATTTCGTTCTCGATGGCTCGGGCATCGCGGAGCTCGAGCCGCCCTCCCTCGACGATTGGCCCAAAGTGGGCTGGACCGCCGCGCCGACATCCAAGCGCGTCAATCTCGACACCCTCACGCGCGCCGAGGTGCAGAGCTGGAAGCCAGGCGACATCCTCCTATTGAATGGCAAGATGCTGACCGGCCGCGATGCAGCGCACAAGCGCATCATCGACATGCTCGCCAAGGGCGAGAAGCTGCCCGTGGATTTCACCAATCGGACCATCTACTACGTCGGCCCGGTCGATCCGGTGCGCGAGGAAGTCGTCGGTCCCGCCGGCCCCACCACCGCCACGCGCATGGACAAGTTCACCGACGCCATGCTCGAAAAAACCGGCCTCATTGCCATGATCGGCAAGGCCGAGCGCGGTCCCACGGGGATCGAGGCCATCAAGAAGCACAAGGCGGCGTACCTCATGGCAGTCGGCGGTGCGGCCTACCTGGTTGCCAAGGCGATTCGCAAGCAAAAAACACTGGCCTTCGCCGACCTGGGCATGGAAGCGATTTACGAATTCGAGGTGAAGGACATGCCGGTCACCGTCGCAGTGGACTCAAACGGCACCTCGGTGCACACCAGCGGCCCCGCCGAATGGGAAAAACGCATTCGCGAATTCAACATCCCGGTGAGGGTTGCCTGAATCCGTCGATGCATCGATACCGTAACCGCCAGACGACTTGCCCCGCGGCATGATCAAGCGACCACTGGGAAAATCCGGAATCGCGGTGGCCCCACTGGCCTTCGGCGGCAATGTGTTCGGCTGGTCGGTCAGCCAGGCTGACTCGTTTCGATTGCTGGACGCCTTCGTTGATGCGGGCTTCAACCTCATCGACACGGCGGACGTCTACAGCAACTGGGTGGCCGGCAACTCGGGGGGAGAGTCCGAGACCATCATCGGCCGCTGGCTCGCCAGCCGCGGGAACCGCAACAAGGTGGTGATCGCGACCAAGGTCGGCTTCAAGGTGAACGAAACCGACAAGGGCCTGTCGCGCGCCTACATGCTGCGCGCGGTCGAGGATTCGCTGCGCCGGCTCAACACGGACACCATCGACCTGTACCAATCGCACATCGACGACGCCGACACACCGCAGCAGGAAACCCTCGAGACCTACGACCGGCTGATCCGTGCGGGCAAGGTGCGCGCCATCGGGGCATCGCAGTTCAGCGCAGCGCGCCTGCGTGAAGCCTTGCAGATCAGCCAGGATTGCGGACTGCCCCGCTATGAAACACTGCAGCCCGGCTACAACCTGCATGATCGCGCGGGCTACGAAGGCGAACTGGAATCGGTGTGCCGCGAGCACGGGCTCGGGGTGATCAGTTTCGCATCCCTTGCGCGCGGCTTCCTCACCGGCAAATACCGATCGCATGCAGACCTTGCAAATCGCACGCGCAGCCCTTGGGTCAAGGGGCTGCTGACCGAGCGCGGCTTTCGCATCCTCGCGGCGCTTGACGATGTCGCCGCCCGCCTCCAGGCCACGCAGGCGCAGGTGTCGCTCGCCTGGCTCATGGCACGCCCCGGAATCACCGCCCCCATTGCGGGTGCAACGAGCCTGGCGCAATTGACAGAACTGATGGGGGCTGCCCGACTGGCGTTGCCGGCGAATTGCCTGGACCTGCTCAACCGGGCCAGCGCCTGACCATGCCACAGGACGCGCAGCGCCCGCCTCAGGCGCGTCCCTGATGAAGCCAAAAGAGCGCTTCAACGCCTCAGGCAAGCTGCGCGCATTCCTCATCCACATCATCGCGAGCGCGCTCGTGGTGGGGAGCATCGGTGCACTGATGTGGTCCTTGTGGTTCCCGCAACCCTGGTTCATGCACGATGGCGGCTGGCAGGTCTACCAGTTGATACTCCTGGTCGATGTCATTCTCGGCCCCCTGCTCACCCTGATCGTGTTTCGCCAGGAAAAGCCCGGCCTGCAGCGCGACATCACCATCATCGTTGCGGTGCAATTGGGCGCCCTCGCCTTCGGCACCGGCACCATGTACCAGTACCGCCCAGCATTCATCGTGTATGGCGACAGCAATTTCTTCTCGGTCACGTGGAATGAGGTGCGGCGCAGCACCCAGGATATGGACCGGCTGGAGCGATTCGTACCTGACCGCGGCCCCGGCATGGTGATCCTGCGCCCGCCGAGCGACCCGAAGGACCAGTCGTTGTTTCGCGCGCTGCGCAGTACCGATGGCACGGCCATTGTCAGTCGCGGCGACTACTACGACACGCTCGCCGATGCCGACTGGAACGCGCTATTCGCCCGCGGGCCTCGCATCGAGGACCTGGCAAAACTCGACCCGGCCATTGCCGCCGACCTCGAGCGCTTTCGCAAGCGCAACACCGCGCCCATGGAAACGCTCGGTTTCGTGCCCGTCGTGTGCCGACGCGAAATCATCATGCTGGTGTTCGACCGCAAGACCCACACCATCGTCGACTGGCTGGACTGATCTCTCATGAACGCCGAAGACCGCATCAAGGTGCGCTACCGCATTCGCGCCACCCCGGACACCATCGACGCCTTTGCACTGGCCGTCGCCGTCGAGCAAAGCGTAGAAGTTCCGCTCGACGTGGTGCGCGATGCCTGGATCCGTGAGCACATCGTCGGGCGCGTGGAGGCCGTGACGCCCGTCGACACGCAGCATTACCTGGTGGATGTCAGCCTCGCCACCGACACCATGACCCACGAGGGTAACGGCAGCAATGACGCTCCCGACATTGCCCAGGCGCTGAACATGATCTTCGGCAACAGCTCCATGCACGACAGGGTGGAACTGGTCGACGTGAACTTTCCAGAGGGATTTGCGCAAGCAATCGGCGGCCCGCGCTTTGGCATCGATGGCATCCGCGAACAGGTCGGCGCGGCGAAGTCGCGTCCCCTCACCTGCGCTGCCCTCAAGCCGCAGGGCCTGCCGACGGCAGAACTAGCGCGCCTGTGCGGCGTGTTCGCCCGCAGCGGGATCGATGTCATCAAGGATGACCACGGACTTGCCGACCAGCGCTATGCGCCCTTTGCCGAGCGCGTGCGTGCCTGCCAGAAGGCCATCGTCGAAGCCGAGCGCGACACCGGGCGCAGGGCGCTGTATGCGCCCAACCTGGTTGGAACGCCCGAGACCCTCGCCGCCAATGCCCGCGTCCTGCGCGAGGAAGGCGTCGGTGCGGCGCTGGTCGCGCCAATGCTGGTGGGCCTACCGGCCTTCCATGAACTCGTCCGGCGGCACTTGCAGGTCCCGGTGCTTGCGCACCCGGCATTTTGCGGATCGGGTCGCATCGATAGGGCGCTATTACTGGGCAAGCTCTATCGCCTGCTCGGTGCGGACGCAGTCATTTACCCGCATTACATGGGTCGCTTTGCCTGGCCCGAGGCCCTGTGCGGGGATATCGCACGCACGGCCCTCACGCCATGGCCGGGTATCCGCCCGGCGGCCCCGGTGCCCGCAGGCGGCATGACCGTTGAGCGTGTGCCCGAGCTGGTCCGATTCTATGGCGCCGATGTCATGCTGCTCATTGGCGGCTCGCTCCTCCAGGCGGGCGACGCCCGCGATCCCGCGCTCGCCGAGCGAACACGCGCATTCGTATCCGGGGCCGCATCGGTAATGCCGCAATAGGCGCAGCATGGCGGAGGGGCATCAGCGCTGCCGCCAGTGTCCAATCAGGCAATCGTCAGTAATCAGACAACCCGGGACGCTCCTCCTCCTGTAGCCTTGCCCTCAGCAGCGCTGATTTCTCGGAGCGCTGAAAACTGGAGGAATTCAATGCAAAACCTGGCCCTGATCAGCGGCGTCGTCGCGGTACTTTCGCTCGGTCTGATTGATACGCACATCGACAAGAACCTCTTTCGACTCGGCAAGATTTCGCTGGCCATCTCGGCGCTGATCTTTGTGGTTACCCAAGGCATGGTGTTAATGGGTTGATTGACCAGCCAGCGTTGATTGCAGGTCTTGCGTCCGTCCTGGGACCGCACGGCCCGCTGCGCTGGTTCAGCCGCGCTGCCAGCGCTAGGGTGTCGCCGAACACCTGGCGGGGCGCTCGATCGCAGCAGCCTCCCTGCCGACGCTGGTCAACGACTCGAGAAATGCTACCAGCGTCGTTCTTTTCGCCTGCAGTCAGGCGCAAGGGCTTGAGGATGCGCTCGCCTTCGGCGTGCAGGCGCCCCCCGTTCAGCTCGGAATAGTGGTTCACCACGTCACATAGCGTCGCGACGCTTCCGTTGCGCATATAGGGTGCCCCTCGCTCACGTAAGTGCACGAAATACCTCGCAAATCCGGCCGGCTCCCCGTCTGGTGCAGGATACAATCGTGCCTCGCCCACCACGTCCGCTACCCGCATGACGATCCCCACCCCCTCTGGCCCCGCAATGCCACCACCCATTCCCGAAACGCCGCCTGCGGCGAAGCCGGCAGCCTCGACAAAAACGCAACCCGTCGCCGCCTGGCTCCTCGTCTGCTGCCTGCTCGTGCTGGCAATGATCGTGGTTGGCGGCGTGACCCGCCTCACCCACTCCGGCCTGTCAATCACCGAATGGCAGCCCCTGGTCGGCTCCTTGCCCCCGCTCAACGACGCTGACTGGCAGGTAGTCTTCGAGAAATACAAGCTCACTCCCGAGTTCAGGCTTGTCAACCACGACATGACGATCGAGGGCTTCAAGCAGATATTCTGGTGGGAATATGCCCATCGCCTGCTCGGCCGCCTCATCGGGCTGGCGTTCCTCCTCCCGCTCGCGTGGTTCTGGGCCAGGAAGCGCATCGACCGGCCGCTCGCCTGGCGGCTGCTGGGAATATTCATACTGGGTGGCCTGCAAGGCGCCATGGGCTGGTACATGGTGATGAGCGGCCTCGTGGACAACCCACGCGTATCGCACTATCGCCTCACGGCGCACCTTGCTCTGGCGTTTGCCATCCTGGCCGCGATGCTCTGGACAGCACTCGGGCTGCTCTACCCCCAGCGCCGGCTCGGCGACACCCTGCCCGACCGCTCGCTCGCGCGCATGAGCAAGTGGCTTACCGCCATCATCGGTTACATGGTGGTCACCGGCGGCCTGGTCGCGGGCGTGCGCGCCGGCCTCGCCTACAACACGTTCCCTCTCATGAACGGAAAATTCTTTCCCCTCGAATCCTTCCTCATGGAACCGCTGTGGATGAACTTCTTCTGGAACATGGCGGCAGTGCAGTTCGACCATCGCTTCGGTGCATGGGTCCTCGCCGCGCTGGTGCCTATCTTCTGGCTGCGCGCGGTATTCGGCTCCATCGACACGCGCACGCGCATCGCAGCAACCCTGCTCCTGCTGATGTTTGCGGCGCAGGCGACGCTGGGCATCTACACGGTGCTGCTGCGCGTGCCGATCTGGCTGGCCGCGCTTCATCAGTGTGGCGCCGTGCTGCTGTTCGCCGCTGCCATCAATGCGAATCACGCCCTGAGAAACGGGGTTCCCGATCGCCTGACCACTGCCGCCTGACGGACACAACGCTCAGCATTGCAACACCCTATCCACGCTTTAACAACGCGACAGGAGGAATCGAATGACCGCACGTTGCCAACCCCTTGCCTCCACCTTTAGGCGCATTGCGGGCGGACTGCTCGGCGTTGCCGCGACCATCGCCACCCCGTGCTTTGCCCAATCCCTCGCCGGCAATTACAACGCCGCCGAATGGACACGAATCGTCGCCGCGGCCCGGAAAGACGGCGCGGTCAACCTGTATTCCGCGCAGCCAGCGCCGCTCATTGCGCGCCTGGTTGCAGGCTTCAAGTCCGCCTACCCGGACGTGCCGATCGAATTCGTTCGCCTGACCAGCGGCGCACTGATGTCCAAAGTGGACCAGGAGCGCGCAGCAGGCGCCGATGGCGCCGACGTTGTCATTACCTCCGAAGTGGCATGGACGGAAGCCTTTGCGAAAGATGGCAACTTGCTCAGGCCCTCGGGCCCCGCCGCGGCCGAGTGGCCCTCCCGGTACGTGCGCTCGGGTGCCGTGGTCATTGCGGGGCTCGAACCGTTTGTCATTCCCTACAACACCAAGCTTGTGTCGCCTGTGCCCAAAGGCTATGCGGACCTGCTGCGCCCGGAATTCAAGGGCAAGCTGAGCACCAGCGAATTGAATGCCACCGGCAACATCGCCTGGTATGACTGGCTGGAAAAGACTCAGGGGGCTGACTTCCTCCTGAAGCTGAAAGCCCAGGCACCCAGGATCGTGACAGGCAGCGTGCCCGCTGCGCAATCGGTGGCCTCCGGCGAACACGTGATTGCAGCGCTCGGCCTGCCCTCGTCCGCCAAGCCCATGATCCAGCAGGGAGCCCCGATCGACTACGTCGTGCCCAACCCTGCCTTTGGCGTCGAGTATCCCATCGCCGCCGTTAAATGGAGCAAGCGCCCCAACGCGTCGCTCGTCCTGCTCGACTACCTGATGTCGCGCGCCGGCCAATCCGCGTGGCATGGCCAGGGTGAGACCGCCAGCCCCCTTGCCAACATCCCCGGTTCTCTGTCCGCCGCCACGATCACGCCTTACGACCCGGCCACCTACACACCAGAAAAGGTAAAAAGCTACCGCGACTACTGGACAAAGATCTTCAAGTAGGCCCGGACGGGCGTCTCCCGGGGGCCGCGCCCTAGATCACGGCCTTGTCGCGCAGCGAGGCCAGTTCCGCATCCCCAAGGCCCAGCAGTTCCTTGTAGATCCGCTCGTTCGACTCGCCCAGCGTCTGGCCGGTGTGATTCACCTTGCCGGGTGAAGCCGACAGCTTGGGCACGACGCCTTGCATGCGCACCGGGCCCAGTTCCTTGTCCTGCATCGTCAGCACCATGTCGCGCGCCAGCACATGCGGATGCTTGATCAGGTCCGCGCCGCTCATCACAGGCGCCCCCGGCGCATCCACCGCCAGGAAAGCCGCATCCACTTCATCCACCGTCCGCGCCAGCATCCACTGGCTCACGGCCTGCTTGAACGCCACGCGGTTCTCGATACAGCTGTCCCAGGAGTTGAATCGCTCGTCTTCGTCCATGCCCATGGCCTCCAGCAGCGCCAGCGCGCTCTTGAGGGTGATCGCTGAATACGAGTAGTAATGCCCGTCCTTCGTCGGCAGGCAATCCTGGTAGGGCGCGTAGCCGGCGCGGTCGCCGCGCCCCTGCACCTTGGCGAGCTGGTCGACCAGCACGATCTGCGGCTCGAACTGGCGATACAGCGCCTCGTACAGCGCAAGATCGATCACCTGCCCGGTGCCGCCGCGCGCGTCGCGCCAGTAAAGCGCCATCATGATGCCCATGGCTGCCCAATTGCCCGCCGTGGTATCTCCCAACGCCATGTTCGGGTGCGTGGGCGGCCCCGAGGGATCGCCATTGATGTTCACGAAACCGCTGAAAGCCTCGGCGACGCGCCCGTAGGCGCGCCGGTTCCTGAACGGTCCCGTCTGCCCATAACCGGACAGGCGGCACAGGATGAGGCGCGGATTGATGGCAGAGAGAACCTCCCAGCTGTTTCCCAGTCGCTCCATCACCCCGGGACGGAAGTTCTCGATCACCACATCGGACTGGGCCACCAGCTTGTGAAACAGTGCCCGCCCCTCCGGACTCTTCAGGTCCAGGGTGATGGACTGCTTGTTGCGAGCGCCCACCTTGTACCAGAGACCCAGGCCCTTTTGGGGATAGATCCAGCGCAACGGATCGCCAGCGACCGGCTTTTCGATCTTGATCACTTCGGCGCCGAAATCAGCGAGGATCGACGCCGAAAACGGCCCGGCCACGATGTGACCGATGTCGAGGATGCGAATGCCTTCAAATACGGATGTGGATGCTTGCATGGGAACCATCTATCTGGGGTTGTGAAAGGTAGCCTGCGGATGATAGCGGCACTTGGCACCCCGAAGGACCGGCGGCCCGGAGACGGTATCGCCCACGCTTTAGGGCGCACACTGCGTAAAATGACGGTTTTGGGGAACACGAATGAAAAGAACCGACTTGGCGAAACTCAAGGGCAGCGGGATCCAAAGCCGCATGCAGCAGGCTGCCGTGCCCGGGCGCTATGGCCAGCAATCGGGCCAGGTGCAGAGCAAGCGCGAGCGCCGCGAGGCCGACCAGGCGCTGGGCCTGGTCCCCTTTGCCGTCAAGCTCAACGGCGAACTCATCGCCAGGATCCAAGCGCACCAACAGCAACGCGGCGCGCCGCTCAGCGAGGTGGTCGCCGAACTGCTGGAAACCGGGCTCTCGCAGGTCAAGAAGTAGCCGAACCTCGAAGTCTGCTAGCGCGTTGCTCCCGGCACGTCCATGGGCGCAAACCGAGGCTGCCTGCGGCCGCCCACCTCGATCTCCCCGAAGAACATCGCGTACGGACGTACCCACAGGCCCGTCTCGTTGTACAGCGGGCGGTACACCACCATCGCCTCCAGCGATTCGCTGTGGCGTGCGACACCAATGACCTCGTACTCGCCGCCTTTGTAGTGACGATAACGGCCGAGTCTTGCCTTGGGTAGCGGGGAAAGATCACTCATGGCGCCTCAAGAACAGTTAGATTGCAAGGTCGTCGAGTAATACCGCAGTCAGAACCTGGAGCCCGGCTGCTTCAGGAAGGCCTGCTCCTCGACGGTGGACTCTCTCCCCAGCACCGCACCAGAAGGAAAGTACGTCGTCGAGCATGCTCAGCCCGCCCAGCCCTCGGGCGCCCCTCCCCCTGCATCGGCCGCAGGCGCGCCACACGCACTCATTCCGCCCGATGATCGATACGGTGATCCGGCGATTGGCCAGACAAATACTGTCAATTTCATATTCTAATCACCAGTCCGCTTGTATAAAACTAATAAATACTGCCATATATTGCACGCCGAACAGCGGCGGGCGCCGTCACGCCTGCGGCAGTCTGCCGCGCGCCACCGCTTCGCACCAGTCGGCGAGCTTGACCAGCGGCGTGGGAATCTCCGCCTCGCCTGCCAGCGCTGCGCGCGTCCATTGCGCCGTGGTCTTCGCATCGATCGCCTCCGGCAGCGCCACTACCGTCGGACGATCGGCGTTCAGGCTGGACTGTGCGCCGGCAACAAAAACATCCACCTCCAGCGGCCGCCTGGGACCCGCGCTCGGCTCGCCTTCGTGGCCGCGGAAAAGAAGTGCGGTCGTACCGGTCGACTGCAGGTAGTCGCGCATCAGCGCAATGTAGTCGGGGTGCGTGACCGGCACTGTCAGCACCGATTGCCCGCCGAACGGATCGAGTAGCTTAACCACCGTGTGGCCCGAGCCGCGCAGGCCGATGCGCTCGCGCGCAGCCAGCAACCGGTCGAGCCCCGGCGCGAGCACGTGCAGCGGAACATAGGCCAGGCGCGCCGACAGGAGATGCGCATCCGCGTCGTCGAGGCTGGCGGCAATGCCGTCGCCCATCTCGGAGAGGATCGCCTCCGTGGTGGTGCGCCCGTAGGATGCACTGATGCCATGGATCAATACCGGAACGCCGCGCCGGGCCAGCAGATGCGCCAGCAGCGGCGTGAGATTGGGCAGCTTGCGTGCGCCGTTGTAGCTGGGCAAGAGCACTGTCCTGGGGCCTTCCGGGGGGGCGAGTCTCGCCGTTCTTGCCGCGAGTGCGCGCGCAAAGCCGCGCAGTTCCGCCACCGTCTCTCCCTTGATACGATAGGCGAGCAGGATGGCACCCAGCTCGAGTTCCGCCACCTCACCGTCGAGCATGGCGCCAAACAGTTGTTCGGCGACATCCTCCGGCAACTCGCGCGCGCCATGCGCCCCGCGACCGACTTCCTTGATGATGGGCCGCAGGTCCATGCCTATCGACCTTGCCCGTTCTTGGCTTGAAGGCGGCGCCGCCCTGCCCTGTCATCGACTCGGGCCGGACCCACGCATCGAATTGCGCCGCCGATGTTGACCGCCACGTCGTTGCCCTTCACCTGCGCGCAAGCCATAGTAAGGGCCTCGGACTGCGTGGGGTTGACCTTGCACGGCGCGGACACGAACGGCAGCTTGGTGGCTCGCGCCAGGGCCTTGGCCGCGCGTGCGCCGGAGATCCGGAAGTTCTCCAGCGAGCGTTGCGTCTGAGCCCCCCACAAACGCTCGGCGGGCACCTTGATAGGAGCAAAACTGTCATGTTCGCTGCGCGTCCCCATGCCGGGCTCCTTGATCTGTCACACGCGGCGAAAATTCACGGGATCTTCAGTGCATTGGAATGACTTCCCGCACTGAACGCCATCACGGACTGGCCAAAGGCGCCGTCCACCACCAGATTGTGGCCGCTGATGTACGAAGCGTCCTTGCTGAGCAGGAACGCAATGGCTCCTGCCTGCTCCGAGGGGTCGGACACGCGTCCCATGGGGACCACCGCCGCACGCATCGCCGACAGTTTCGGATCCACCTTCATTTGCGACTTCTCGCGCGTGAGCGTCGAGCCGGGCGCCACGCCATTGACGCGAATGCCGTCACCGGCCCATTCGTTGGCCATCTGCTCGACCAGCATAATGAGCGCCGCCTTGGTGGTTGAGTATGGCCCGTAATTGGCTAGCGGATACTTGCCGGCGATGGAGGTCACCACGACAATGGCCCCGCGCGATGCTTTGAGTGCCGCGTGCGCGGCTTTGCCCAGCAACCAGGTCGCGCGTGTATTGACGGCGTACACCCGGTCCCATTCCTCGACCGGCATGTCGAGCAGCGAGCCCTTGTAGCGCGCCCCCGCATTGGAAACCAGGGCGTCCAGCCCCCCGCAGAACCCCACCGCCTCGTCGACCAGACGCTTCGGAAAATCCCGATCGGCAAGGTCGCCCGTCACGGCTTTGGCATCTGCACCCAAGGCTGTCAGCTCGGCGATCAACTCCGCGAGGTCGGGCCTCACACCGGTCGCCGAGACGACAATCTTCGCCGGCTCGCCCTTTGCCAGCGCATCGCGCGCGAGCCGCAGGCAGGTCGCCCCACCGATGCCATAACTTCCGCCTGTTACCAACACCCGCATTGCACTTCCCCCGCTCTTCGTGATGATTCGATCGCCTGCACGCTACTTGTTGGTCAGCGCCTTCGAATGGCGCCCGGGAATGAAGGCCATGACGCTCTGGTCGTAGCCGCCATCCACCGTCAGGTTCTGCCCGGTGATGTAGGAGGCCTCCTTGCTGAGCAGGAAGGCGATGGCCGAAGCCTGCTCCGAAGCGTCGCAGGCGCGCCCCAGGGGTATTACCGCTGCGCGCGCCGCCGCCAACTGCTGGTCGGCGTAGATCGGCGAATTGAAGCGCGTCTTGGTTGCCCCTGGCGCGACGCCATTCACGCGGATGCCATCCTTCGCCCATTCGGCGGCCATCTGCGCGACCAGCATGATGAGCGCCGCCTTGGTGACCGAATACGGGCCGTAGTTGGCATGCGGATTGGAGCCGGCAATGGAAGTGACGGCGACGATGGCGCCACCGGAAGCCTTGAGCGCCGGGTGCGCCGCCTTGCCTAGCAGCCAGGTGGCACTGGTATTGACCGCGTACACGCGGTTCCAGTCCTTCACGTCCATCTCCAGTAGCGGCGCCTGGTAACGCGCCGCCGCATTCGACACCAGTGCATCGAGCCCGCCACAGAATGCCACGGCGTCCGCGACCAGGCGCGCGCAGGCATCCGGATCGGACAAGTCGCAGGGAATCGCCTTGGCTTCGGCGCCCAGCGCCTTCAATTCGGCGATCAGTTCCAGCAGGTCCGGCCGCAGGCCAGTGGCCGAGGCGACGATCTTGGCCGGCTCACCCTTGGCGATGGCGTCCTTTGCCAGCTTGAGGCAGGTCGCCCCGCCAATCCCGTAACTCGCCCCCGTGACCAATGCTCTCATCATTCCCCCTGTCAGATGGATGCGTCAAAAACAGCGCCCGCTGCTGTTCTTCCCATGCGCTGCCGCATGGGCGACATTGTGGCACGGTCGGCGCCTGCACGAGCAACTGCACGCCCTGCACAGCCCGCATTTGCATTGACCCTGCGGGGAGCGCCCTCCTATACTGCCCGCCATGCATTGCGCGCTAATGCGCGATGGCTGCAACGCTGACAGCCACGCGTAACGCACTGGAATGCCAATCAATGGGGACCACATGAACCAATCAACACCTAGCCGTCACCTCGATACCGCCAGTGCCATGGCCCGCCGACTGCGAAGCACCTTCATCAGCCTTGGGGTGGTCAGCGCCACGCTGGCTACCCCAGCCTGGTCGCAGGCCCCCACGGCCTCGACGCCATGGCCGGCCATCGTGGCCGCGGCAAAAAAGGAAGGCACCGTGTTCTTCTATGCGCCGATGGCGGTGCCGGTGCTGCAGCGACTGGCCGACGGCTTCAAGAAGGCCTACCCGGACATCAAGGTGGAATTCACGCGCATGAATGGGGGCCCCATCGTCGTGCGCGTGGACCAGGAGCGCAGCAACGGCGCCGATGGCGCCGACCTCATCATCGGCTCCGAGGTCGGCTGGATGATCGAACGCTCCAAGCAAGGCGCGCTCCACAAGCTGGCCGGTCCGGCACTGAATGGCTGGCCCGCCAATTACCTGTTCGACGGCACCTACTTCACCGGCGCCTACGAAGTCTTCGTGCTCGCCTACAACACCAAGCTGGCCTCCAATCCCCCGAAGACCTATGCCGACATGGTGAAGCCGGAATTCAAGGACAGGCTCGGCATCCCGACCATTCCCTCCACCCTGATCCTGTCCTGGTTCGACTGGCTGGAAAAAACGCAGGGCGCCGACTACCCGGCCAAGGTGATGGCACAAAACCCAAAATCGTTCATTTCCAGCCCGCCATTGGCGCAGGCGCTCGCCGCCGGCGAGATTTCGGTCGCCCTGCTGAACAACCCGTCGAGCCTGAAATCGCTGATGAATGCGGGCGCACCGATCAACTACAACGTGCCGAACCCCTCCTACGGCTTCCAGGTCTGGGTCGCCGCGCTGGGCTGGAGCAAGCGACCGAATGCCGGCCTGGTACTCGCCGACTGGCTGATGTCGCGCGAGGGCCAGACGGTGTGGAGCGGTACCGGCGAGAGCGCCAGCCCGCTCAAGGGCATTCCCGGCGCCGCAGAAGTTCCAGGCAGCGTGAAGTTCTACGACATCAACGAATGGACGCCTGACGTGGTGAAGCGTTACACCGAGCGCTGGAACCAGCAATACAAGAAATAGCCGTCGGCACGGCATTGCACCGCCCTTGCGCGCCTGCAACAACCCGAAGACCAGTCAACGAGGAGCCCACATGGAAATACGGTACCAGCAGCGCCACGGCACCAAGAGCAGCCACTGCGCCGCACCCGGTCTGCTCCAATGCATCGGCCTAATGATCGGCCTCGCCTGTACCGTATTCAGTGCGCCGGCACTGTCCCAGGCACCCGCGGCCTCGACGCCGTGGCCCGCGGTCGTCGCGGCCGCCAAGAAGGAAGGCACGGTCTTCTTCTACGGGTCCATGGCGGTGCCCGTGCTGCAACGCCTCGCCGACGGGTTCAAGAAGGCCTACCCGGACATGAAGGTCGAATTCACGCGCATGAATGGCGGGCCCATCATCCAGCGCGTGGACCAGGAACGCAGCACCGGAGCGGACGGTGCCGATGCCATCATCGGCTCCGAGATCGGCTGGATGACCGAGCGCGCGCGCCAGGGTCTGCTGTTGAAACCGATGGGACCTTCGCTGGCCGGCTGGCCGGCGAACTTCCTGTTCGAAAACGGCTCCTACATCGCCGGCGCCTTCGAGCCCTGGGTACTCGCCTACAACACCAAGATGGTGAGCGCACCGCCGCGCGGCTACCAGGATCTGCTCAAGCCCGAGTACAAGGACAAGCTTGGCATTCCGCAGATCCCGTCCACGCTCATCCTGGCCTGGTACGTGTGGCTGGAGCAAACGCAGGGCGCGGATTTCCCGGCCAGAGTCATGGCGCAGAATCCGAAGGTCTTCATCAGCAGCCCGCCGCTGGCCCAGGCCATTGCCGCGGGCGAAATCGCCGCCTCGCTACTGAATAATCCATCCACGCTCAGGTCGCTCATCGTGGCGGGGGCCCCCATCAACTTCACCGTCCCCAATCCGGCCTACGGCTTTCAGCTGGTGGTGGGCGCGCTCGGCTGGTCGAAGCGCCCGAATGCCGCGCTGCTGTTCGTGGATTGGCTGATGTCGCGCGAGGGACAGACGGTGTGGAGTGGCACTGGTGAAAGCGCGAGCCCGTTGAAGGGCATTCCCGGCGCGACCGAAGTTCCTGCCGACGTCAGGTTCTACAACTTCGCCGAATGGACGCCCGAGGCGGTGAAGCAAACCACCGACAAGTGGAACCGACAGTACAAGCGCTAGCCGGAATCCTGCTCCCCTATGCCTGCGGTTGCAAAATTTACTTTGCAACCGCTTCTTGAGCCCTCAGGCCGACTTCCCAACCGGTGTTCCCGGCGTAAATGTCACGTTGAGTGGACGGAACGAGCGAAATAGCCAGCCGCGCATGCGCGGCGCTTCCGCCGCCGGATCGAGCGCCATGTCGGGCACGCGCTCAAGTAGCACCTGCACCGCCTCGAGGATCTCGGCGCGCGCCAGTGCCGCGCCCACGCACATGCGGATGCCGTAGTGAAACCCGAGGTGATCACGCGGCGTCTTGCGATCGAGGTCGATGGCGTCGGGGTTGGCATAGTAGGAGGGATCGCGGTTTGCCGTGGCGATGAGCGGCATCACCGCCTCGCCCTTCATGACTGGGCAGCCCGCAATCGTCGTGTCTTCGGTCGCCTGGCGCGAGCGAAAGTGCACCGTACCGTGCAACCGGATTGATTCCTCGACATAGCGCGAAGCAATCTCGTCGCCGCCCTCGCGCACCTTCTTCAGCATCTCCGGGTTCTGCAGCAGGAGGTGGATGGCATTGGTCATGGCATAGGTGGCCGTGTCCGAGCCCGTCTGCACCATCACGCGCACCGCGGCGCGCGCTTCGGTGGCGCCGAAATCGGCCAACGCCTCCCTGCCCTCGCGCCACATCACGCTGATGAGATCTTCGCCCTGGCTGTCGCGACGCGCCTCGACGAACGGCATGATCATTTCGTTGAGCCTGGTGGAAGCCGCAATCGCCGCGTCGTTGACGCGCTGCTGCTCCGCCGGGTCGCCGGTCTGGGACAGGCCCAGTCGCGCGGCAAAGAATGCGTTCACCGCGTCGTTCAGCCGCTTGCATTCGGTCAGCCAGGCGTCGTCGTCCGAGGGCAGTCCCGCAATGGCGGCGATGACGCGAATCGGCAAGAGGTTGGTGAAGTCGGCCGCCAGCTCGCAACGCCCCTTGGCAATGAAACGGTCGATCAGCGCATTGGCGATGGGCCGGATGATGCGCTTGCGCCACTCCTCGGCGCGGCGCGGCGAGAACATGCGCAGCCACAGCTGGTGCATGCGCAGGTGCTCGTCCCCCGACATGAGCAGGATCTGGCGCGGGCCGCCCTGCGCCTGCTCGAGCACCTTGCGGCTCTCGCCCAGCCGCTCGGGCATGAAGAAGCTGGTGTCGTCGCGCTTGAGAACATCCTTGCACGCTTCATAGGATGTCACCAGCCAAGCCTTGAGGCCCTCGTCCCAGAACACCTCGCCCTGATCGCTCCCGCCACCCTGCTGGCGAGCAATGGTCTGCCGGTAAAACGCATAGGGATCCTGGTCGTAAGTGCTCAGGAATGACTGCTCCATTACCTGCTTCATGTCCGCTCCGCTGTAGTGAGGATGCCTGACAACAATTCGACCAGGCGCTCCAGGAATTCAATCCTTTCGATCGACCATGACATCCGACCACAGTTGAATGCCACAACCGGGTTGCATGATACATTGCGCCCGATTCATTTCTTCCTTTTCATGGCGCCACACCAATGACTTCACCAGGACACATGATCCAGATCGGGCTGCAGTTTCCCACCCGAGAAATCCAACCCACCCGAACCGCCCTCGCGCAATGGGTGGATGCCGCGGCCGAATCCGGCGCGGACTACCTGATGGTCAACGATCATGTACTCGGCGTGGAGCCCGCAAAACAGGAAGCCGGCTGGGACAAGGCGTGGATGCACCCATCCCAACACCGCACGCGCTACACCTGGCAGGACCCGTGGCACGAGCCCTTTACCTTGATGAGCTTCATGGCCGCGCGCTGCGAACTGGGCCTGATGACTGGCGTGCTGGTGCTCCCCCAGCGGAACACGGCACTGGTGGCCAAGCAGGCGGCGCAAGTGGACATTCTCAGCAACGGCCGCCTGCGCCTCGGCGTCGGCGTCGGTTGGAACGCCGCGGAGTTCGCCTCCATGGACATGAGCTTTCGCGATCGCGGCAAGCGATTTTCCGAGCAGCTGGTGTTGCTGCGACGCTTCTGGAACGAGGACGTCGTCACCTTCCAGGGTGAATTCCACCATGTGAATGCGGCTGGCATCGCGCCGCGTCCGATGCAGCAGCCCATTCCGCTGTGGCTCGGTGGCGCCAGCTTGACCAAGGGCGTTGCCGCAGCAGCCAAACTGCTCGATCGCATCGGCCGGCTGGGCGACGGCTGGTGCCTCGACTCGGCAACACCGCCGGATACCGTGACGGCAGAGGCCATCCGCTTCATCCGCGACACTGCCGACCGCAATGGCCGTGATGGCCGCGCCCTCGGCATTGATGCGCGGCTGTGCGTGCTGCCTTTGAAAAAGGAGGGACTGATCGCCCGCGCCGAGGCCTGGGGCAAGGTGGGCGCCACGCACCTCACCCTGGACGCCTACGGCATTGGCATCACCGGACAAGCCGATGCGACGACAAAGCTACGCGAACTGGTCACGCTGACGCGAGACAGTTATTACAAGGGCCAGGCTGGCTGAATCAAGCCGACCGTGTCACGGCGGCCCCTTCAGGCCTGCCCCATTACGCCTGCCCCATTACGCCTGCCAGACGCCATACCCCTCTTCGCGCAACCCGATCGCCAGTTCCACCTCCATCTCGCGCGCCGCTGCATAGGGCATGGGGTTGTAGGCTTCATACAGGGCCGGCAGCAGGCGCAGGCCATACGCCTTGACGTAGCGTCCGTCCTGGATGCCCGCCTTGTGCTTGTCGAAACGCACATCGGGCGTGAGGCCGGTCATCCCGACATAGACCGCGGTTCGGGTGATGTCGCCATCCGGATTGGCCTTGCGAAACCCGGGCTCCATCCACACCGAGCGTGCCAGCTCGATGACGTACACGTGGTGATGGTGACGCGGTGAACGCCTTGGCGCCTTGCGCTTTGCCGCCTTGCCGGATTTGCGTGTGCGGGTAGCGCGCTTTTTCGCGGGCTTGCCGGCAGACTTCTTCGTTGCCATGGTCAGTGGCCGGACAGCACACAGATCTGGATCGTCATGCCTCAGGCCGTCCGGCTCGGCAGCTGCTCTTCATAATTCGATACCTCGACGAGGTTATCGTCCGGATCGCGGAAATACACCGAAGTCATGCGCCCCAACGCGCCATAACGCGGCACCGGGCCCACCTCCACCGCCACACCAGCCGACTGCAAGGCCGCCACCACGTCGGCAATCGGCGACTTGGTAATCAGGCAGATATCCGCAGTTCCAGGCAGCGGCTTGTCGGCATGCGGCTTGTAGGGCGCATCAGCCGGATGCAGGTTGAACTTCTGCTGTCCGAAGGAAAGCGCCCGCATGCCCTTGCCGAAGGTCACCGGCTGCATGCCGAGCACGTTCGAGTAGAACGCGATGGTCGCATCCATGTCGCGCACGGTGAGCACCATGTGGTCGAGGCGTTCGATCTTGACGCTCATGCCCTGTCCTTTCGATCCAGTGGGCAATGCCCGCTTTTTTCGATTAAAAGATGTGATCAATATTAGTTGATCATATCTATCCTACATGCAATAAAATAGCTATTATTATCAAAACTCTCTGATAACAACTGCTTCGCATCAGGACTTCTTCGCCTTGCGGCGGTCCAGCAGCTTCTTTTCCTGCGCGGCAATGCGACCGACCATCTTCGCGTCCGGGTCCTTCCAGGTGGCGCCCGCCGCACGCGCCATGAAGGCCACGGCGTTGGCGAATTCCGCCGTGGTCAACTCGGGTTTGCCGCCGCGCGGCGGCATCTTGCCCTCGCCGACCAGGCCCTCGGCCGTCAGCACCACCTGCCCTTCTCTGATGCGCCCGCCCCAGTCCTTGCGGTCACCGAATTTTGGTGCCTTGTCCAGCCCGCTCGCATGACAGGCCACGCACACCGCCTTGTAGACCTGCTCGCCCGTCTGTTGCGCCATGACACCACTGCTTACGGCCAGCAGCACTGCCATGCCGATCGCCACGACAGACTTATTCATGCCATGCATGCCGACTCCTCGATGGTATTGCTGAATTCAGTTCTGCCGCACGACCCACGGCGTGACGGTGCGCTTGGCCGGGTCGAACTGGCTGCGCCCCGTGAAATTGATGTTCCTGCCGTACACGTGCAGCGACACGCTGACGTCGGCGCCGTCGTTCCTCACGCTGTGGATGATATCGGGCGTCAGGCCGATGACCACACCCGGCGGGAACACTTTCTCCTGCAGTTTTTCCAGCGCTGCAAAGTTCGGATTCGAGCCGTCGTCGGTGCGCTTCCAGAAGGTATTCACTTCGTCGCCCTCGACGCCGACGACCACGCCCCAGGTGCCGTGGTCGTGCGGCGGCGTGCCGCGACCGGGCAGCCAGCTCAGTGCCGCAACGGCAAGGTCATGGTCGGGCTCTTCGTGCAAAAGCTGGAACCCGAATCCCTGGGCCGGATCGCACTGGCGGTTGCAGCGCGAGCGAAGATCCTGCGACGCTGCCAGGCGCTGCGCCAGCGGTTGAACTTGCTTGAGCACCTCCTGCGCGCTGCCGCCGCGCCGCACGATGTCACGCAACGCGCCGACAAACGCGTCCAACGTGTACTCGACATTCATCATCCCCCCCGGTCCACCGAATTCAATCCGCGAGCAATCGCTCGAAGCGCCGGTCGGGCACCAGCCACATCAGGGCCACCAACACGTAGATGGCGACTGCAAACCACTGCATCAGGAAAGCCAACGGTATGGCAGCCCCATAGAACACCAGCGACAACTTGCCCTTGGTATCGCTGCCCAGCGCAGCCGACAGCTTCGATTCCGGGCCGTGGTGGCCGGCGAGGCTGTGCGCGAGTACATAGTAGGCAGCACCCGCCATGAACAGCACCCCGCCGTACAGCGCCACCGGCAGCGGCTCGAAGTGGTTCTCGCTCATCCAGCCGGTGACAAAGGGCACCAGCGACAGCCAGAACAACAGGTGGAGATTGGCCCACAACACCGCGCCGTTCACCTTGTGCGCCACGTGCAGCATGTGGTGGTGGTTGTTCCAGTAGATGCCGATGTAGATGAAACTCAGCACGTAACTCAGAAACACCGGCACCATCGGCAGCAAGGATTCGAAGTCGGCGCCATGTGGTACTTTCATTTCCAGCACCATGATCGTGATGATCACCGCGATCACGCCGTCGCTGAACGCCTCCAGCCTGCCCTTGCCCATCGCTTCCCCTTCCCGTTGGTCGTCAGCCAGGCGCGCCTGCTGCGGTGCGAGACAGCCGCCAAAGCCCGTCACGGCGCAGGTCGCCCAGCGCTCGCCGAGAGTTCACTGCGCACCTCCAGCAGCACGTCCCGCGCGCGCGAAGGCGCGCGCGGTGATCTCCTCACCCAGCGCGATCATTTCCGCCGCGCGCCAGAACTCACCGAATCCGCAGGCATTGCGGGGAATTTCCACCATGACGTCGGGCGAATAGGCGGCAAGTTTCAGGCGCGCGATGGTATTTTGCATCGACTCCATCGAAGCCAGGGCGATGCTCACCATCCCCGGCGCCGCAGGCTCGTTGCTTGTGCCGCCCATCAGGCCACCGATGAAGTCGCGGATTCGCTCGCGATACCCCGGGGCCATTTCGGGCGAGGCATCCGGCGGCACGACCTGAGCGCGGCCGCCGCCCGGCATGGCGCGGCCACCGAGGCTGACCGCCACGGTCATGTCCGTGGTGTCGTTCAAGGTCGGGGCTATCGGCACCGGATTGACCACCCCGCCATCGATCAGCCGCCGCTCACCATCCAGGAATGGCGTCACAACCAGCGGGATGGCGATGGAGGCGCGAATAGCATCGAACAGGCTGCCCTTGCGAAGCCACACTTCCTTGCCCGAGGCAATGTCCATGGCGACGGCGGTGTACGAGACCGGCAGGTCTTCGATGCGGTGCTCCCCGACCAGTTCGCGCAAGGCGCCCATGATGCGCTCGCCCTTGATCAGGCCGGAGCGACCGAACGCCCAGTCCAGCAGTTGCCGTATTTCGCGCCGCTCGAGCGACACTACCCAGTCTGCGTAGGCGTCGAGCTTGCCGGCCGCGTAGATGCCGCCAACCAGGGCCCCCATGGAGGACCCGGCTATGGAGCCGATGGTATAGCCGTTGCCCAGCAACCACCGGATGACCCCGATATGCGCCAGGCCGCGCGCACCGCCGGCGCCGAGCACCAGCGATACGGTGGTGCTCAGTGCGGCCGGATCTGTGACCACGAGAATATCCTTGGACTGCAAAGGCATGCCAGAAAATAGCATAAAAACAATGATCTAAGAACCCGATCGGAGGCCCAGCTGGTGGCGTTCGAGCTCAAGGCGCGGGGTACGCACCGGCCTGCAACAGGGATTCCAGACGCTGCTCGCGAATCCCGTAAAAAGACTTGATCTCGCGCACCTGCGACAGCACATCGCTGTGCACGGGCGCTGCGCTTTTCCTTACGGCGAGAATCATCTTGTTCTTACTGGTGTGTTCCAGCGAGACGAATTCGAACACCTGCGTGTCGTAGCCTTCGGATTCCAGCAGCAATGCGCGCAGGCTGTCGGTCACCATCTCCGCCTCCTGGCCCAAGTGGATGCCGTGCTTCAACATGGGCCGCAACGCTAGGGGACTTTGCATCTGCGGGCGCAGCTCCTTGTGGCAGCACGGCGAGCACATGATCACCGAGGCGCCGGCGCGCACCCCGAGGCTCATCGCCTCATCGGTGGCCACGTCGCAGGCATGCAATGCAATGAGCACGTCGATGGCCTGTGCAGCAGGATTGCCTGCGGGCACGGCCATGCGCTCGTGGATGCTGCCGGCCTCGAACACCAGCCCCTCCGCACTGACGGCCGCAGCAACCTCGTTGCACAGCGTCACCAGCTCTGGTCGCAACTCGACACCCGTGACGCTTGCTGCCATGCCGCGCACATGCGTCAGGTAATCGTGCACGGCAAAGGTCAGGTAGCCCTTGCCCGAGCCAAAATCCACCACGCGCAATGACTTGCGATCGGCGAGCCCGGCGGATTCGATGGCATGGTCGAGGATCTCGAGAAACTTGTTCACCTGCTTCCACTTGCTCGCCATGGATGGCACGAGCTGCGCCTTCTCGTTGGTGATGCCCAGTCGGGAAAGGAACGGGCGGTCGAGCTCAAGGTGGCGCCGCTTGGCGCGGTCATGCGCGCCTTCATCGGCCCGCAATTCAGCGGCAGCGTTGAGCCTGCCGCGCTGCATGCGGAAGTCCCCGCGTCGGTTCGTGGCCAGCTGGATGTCCTCGCCACTGGTGGTCAGGTGCGCGTGGTGAAATCCCGCGTCGATGCACGACATGATTTCCGCCACCCCCGCCTTCAGGTTGAAATTCTTCGTCACGTCGCGCGTCTTGTAGCGGTAGACCAGTGACAACTGGCTGGTCCCCTTCAGTGTGACGAGGCGCCCCAGCACGCGCCGCAGATCCGGCTCCGCGCCGTGGTACTTGCTGAGCGACAGGCGCACGAGATCGCCGGCGACCAGCCCGGCGCCCAGGGCCTCGTGGAACTGTCGGTGCAGATCTGACGAATGCGCCGCAGATTTTTGCGACGACTGCTCTGGCGAATGTTCGGGCAAATGCGCGGCGACGGGCTTGCGGGTAGATTTCATGGGGATTCACTTGCCGACAGTACGAGATTCGCGATCGTAGCAGCATTCAGGCGGCCGTACGATCACCTCTACCTAGAGGCGATTGCCGGCGGTGAGGCTGACCAATGCATTTGCCGACTCGAGACGGACATGGTCATGTCATCGGAATGCCGCCAGACGGTGTTCACGACGCGTCCGCCGCCGGTTTCCGTGGCTTGCCGCAGCACCTCGATGCAGCGCGCAATGGCTTCCAACGCAACCTTGTCACCCTCGGTTTCGTACAGCTTCGTGCTGCCGCTCACGTCGGCAAGCAAAACCGCCACTTTCCTTTCGCGATCCATGGACTCCCGTTTCCCTGAATGCCCGTGTGTCACAGATTCCCGCGGAGCCCTCGCAGGCTCACTTTGCCCGCGCCTGGCGGGCCGCAGTCCAGCGGTCGAGCTTCTCCCGGGCACTATTGAGCCCGGGGTCCATCGACTGGTCGTGGATGGCTGTTTTTGCCGTCAGCTCGATCACGTAGCCGTTGGGGTCGCGAAAATAAATCGAGTGGATGAACCCGTGGTCCGAGATGCCCCGCGTATCGATACCTTCCGCCTTGCCGCGAGCAAACATCGCCTGGAGCGTCGCGGCATCGACCTCCAGCGCGATATGCAGGTCGTAATCATGCTGTGCCTTGAATTCGAACGGCATGTCGGGCGCCTCGAAGAATGCCAGGTAGGAGCCGTCGCCCATCTGGTAGAACGTATGCAGCGTTTCGGTCCTGCGGCCGCTTTTCGTCTCCTTGATCTCCAATGTTCCGGCCAGCGGCAATCCGAGAAACTCCTCGTAAAAGGCGCGCGTCCGCTCCGAGTCTCGGCAACGGTAGGCGTTGTGATGAAGCCTGCGAATCATTGCAATCCCCTGTATCGATCATGCGGCGATCGGACGGCCGGCGCGCACGAGTATAGCGGGCCGGAACCTCACCCTCATTGAATCGGCGAACCGGGCGCACCACCAGGGAGTACTGCAAGTCTGTTCGATGGGATTACTATTGCCAGTGTCCACGGCCAGGACCGGTGGCCGTCACGCACTCATCTGAAACGCCTGGAGGGGCCATTCATGAGCGACCTTGCGCACGTTGTCGGCGACACGACGACACCCTTGCTGAACGAAACGATCGGACAGAATTTCGACCGCGCCATCGCCCGGCATGGCGATCGCGAAGCCCTGGTCGTGCCATTCCAGGGCATCCGACTCACGTATCGCGAACTCGACGTACAGGTCGAGCGGGTGGCGCGGGCATTGATTGCACTCGGGTTGAAGAAGGGCGATCGCGTCGGGATGTGGAGCCCCAACTGCGCCGAATGGGTCTACGTCCAGTACGCCACCGCCAAGACTGGCGTGATCCTGGTCAACATCAATCCGGCCTATCGCACGGAGGAATTGCGCTATGCCCTGGCGCAGTCGGGGTGCCGAGCGCTGATCTCCGCAACCACCTTCAAGAACAGCGACTATCAGGCCATGGTCGCCGAAGTCAGCGGCGGGCTTGCCCAGCTCGAGCATGTGCTCTTCCTCGGCACCCCCGCATGGGACGCGTTTCTTGCCACGTCAGATACGGTCAGTCCTGCGGCGCTTGCCTCGCGCGAGGCCACGCTCGACCGGCTGGACCCCATTAACATCCAGTACACCAGCGGCACGACGGGATTCCCCAAGGGGGCTACGCTCAGTCACGCCAACATCCTCAACAATGGTTTCTTCTGCGGCGAGGGTTTTCGTTACAGCGAGAGGGACCGGGTGTGCATCCCCGTCCCCTTCTACCATTGCTTCGGCATGGTGATCGGCAATCTCGCCTGCACCACCCACGGGGCGGCAATCGTCCTGCCCTCACCGACTTTCGAAGCGCAGGCAACGCTCAAGGCGCTTCAGGACGAGCGCTGCACCTGCGTGCTGGGCGTGCCGACCATGTTCATCACCATGCTGGGCCTGCCTGATTTCTCATCCTATGATCTGTCGTCCCTGCGCACCGGAATGATGGCCGGCTCGCCCTGCCCGGTCGAGGTCATGAAGCAGGTCATCGACAAGATGCATGCAAGCGAAGTCACCATCGGCTACGGCATGACCGAGACCTCGCCGGTGTCGACCCAGACCGCGCCGGACGACCCCCTGGAGAAGCGCGTCGGGTCGGTGGGCCGGGTGCATCCGCACGTGCAGGTGAAGGTGATTGATCCGGTCGCCGGGGCCACCCTGCCGAGGGGCGCATCAGGCGAACTGTGCACCAAGGGCTACTCCGTGATGCTCGGCTACTGGAACGATGCGCAAAAGACCGCACAGGCCATCGATGCCGAGGGTTGGATGCACACCGGGGACCTCGCCACCATCGACGCTGAGGGATACGTCAACATCGTGGGACGCATCAAGGACATGATCATCCGCGGCGGCGAAAACGTGTATCCGCGCGAGATCGAGGAGTTCCTCTACGGGCACCCCGATATTGTCGACGTCCAGGTGTTCGGCGTACCCGACCTTCGTTATGGGGAAGAACTCATGGCATGGGTGAAGATGCGGCCCGGCGCGCAGCCATTGACGGCTGATACGCTGAAATCCTACTGCACCGGCCGCATTGCCCATTACAAGATCCCGCGCTACGTGCACCTCACCGACGAGTTCCCGATGACGGTGACTGGGAAGATCCAGAAATTCAAGATGCGCGAAATGGCCATCGAGCAACTCGGTCTGCAGGCTGCGGCTGCGGCCAAGACGGCCTGAAGCCGCCAGACAGCCGGCATCCCCGTGCCCGGCAAGACCCGATTCCTCGTGTCGCCCGCCATAGCGGCCATTGATTTACGTCAACCGCAGGCAACTGCGACCTACTAGCATTCCCCCATTCCTCCACGACACACGCTGAACATTGGCGACCGATCAGATTGCAGAACCCGCGCACCTACAGAAAATCTTTGGGATTCCCCGAACTCGTGTGCCTCGGCGTCGGCGGCACGATAGGGTCGGGGATTTTCGTGGTGCCGGGCGTAGCGGCACAGCTGGCAGGCCCCTCGTCGCTGATCGCATGGCTGGTCGTCTCGATTTCCGCTTGCGCCGTCGCATTCGCACTCGGCACTCTTCAGGCGCGCACACCGCATGGCCTTCCGCTGGTCGACCTGTTCACGCAAATCCTGGGCAAGCGCGTGGCGGTGCTGCTGGTCACGGTCTATGTCATCGGCTCCATTTTCGGCGTGGCCACCATCGCAGCCGGGTTGGGCCAGTACCTGTCGTACTTCGGGATGACGCGCATTGCCATGATCGAGGCCCTGATCATCGCCGCAATGCTGGCGCTGAACCTGAAGGGCATTTCATTTTCCGGGATCGCCGAAGTACTCTTGTCCGTGATAAAGATCCTCGGAATTCTTGCCATCATCGCCCTGTTGGCGCCGCTGGTTGAGGTTCGTTCGCTTGTGCCTCAAACCATGGCCCCTTTGCCTGTGCTGCTGCAGGTCGTCATCGTTGTCTACTGGCCTTTTACCGGTTTCGAGATCAGTGCAATCCCGGTTGGCGAAATCAAAGACTCGCGCTCGATCGCGCCAGCGCTGTTCGCTGTGATGGTCGTGGTCTGCGCCATCTACCTCGGCTTGAACCTCGTACTGCTGGGTGCAGTGGGCGCTCCGGAACTGGCGTCGTCTCCCGCCCCGGTCGCAGAGGCAATGGGCCTCGCATTCAAGGGGGCCGGGCCCTGGGTCGCGGCGTTGGCCATCATCACCATGCTATCGGCCCTCAATGCATACATCGTCGGAGCATCGCGCTGCCTGCAGGACGTTCTCCAGATGCGCAATCTGCGTGGGGCCACGCAACTTTCCACACGCGGCGTCCCCACCGCAGCGTTGCTCGTGACATGTCTGGGCGCAGCCGCGTTATTGGCGTTTTCCAACCGCTTCAACGATCTTGCCGCCATCGCTGTGGTGATGACGCTCATCCCCTATGTGGCGCTATGTTGGGTGGCGTTTTCCGGTGGGAAATCGGCCATTGGAAAAGGGATCTCCCTGTTCGGCGCAATCGTGACAACCGCGATCCTCGTGCTTTATTTCTCGCTATAGGGCCCGGTCTTGGCAGAGGGCAACCGCTTGTGACGCCTGAGCGCGTTAGTCAATTCAACGTCGTTGGCCGCCAGTCGCGAGGAGTGGGGTATCCCCCCTCACGTGAAGCTGCACAAGTAGAAGTGGCTGCGGATCGGTCGACAGGCGACCAGCTTGCCGCCGAATGCGCCGCGATTGCGTTCCAGGTTCATGATGTCGTCGCTCGGATCGATGACAACGCCCACCCAGTTGTCAACCAGGCCGCCCCAGCTGAAGACGGCGCGCGCAGGCGGCCCCGCTTCGAAGTCACAGGTCTTCTCGGCCATGCAGGCCGGCGGCCTGCCTTGCACTACCGACTCCAGTGCCACGCTATAGCGGGACTCCTCGATGGCAAAGCGTACCCAAAGGCCGATATCGCGCACCGGGGCGTACAGCCACACGCACCACAGCCCGAGAATGATCACCACCGCAAACACCGCCCTTCGCGAGCGCTGCTTCTTGATGGCAAGCGCAGATACCGACAGCCCGGCAAGCCCGGCGAAGACCACAGCGAAAATCACGAAGATCGAGAACACTTCCAGCAGATAGGCCGTGCCGGCATAGAACAGCAGCCAGGCGGCGAATCCGCCGGCCCACACCATCGGGTCGCCACCCCACGGTCGCTCTTCGGAATTCCCGCCGCCAGGCTGCGATGCGTATTGCTGGTTCATGCTCACCTTCGAAATCATTTCATAATTGAGGGGAGACTCCCCTCAAACTCCCCTACATCAGGGGCCATTTCGGTAATGCTTAAATGACCTCTTATGGACTGTTCACGATCCGCATACAGCGGTGAGTCCCGCGGTGACCGGTGTCCAACGCTGCTCGCGCCCGGCCTGCTTTTCCGCCACCGGTGCATCGTCGGCCACGAACGGGATTGACTGCGGCAGCTCCGGCATGGCGGGCAACACATTGGTATTGAGCGTGGCCCACTGGCCGCGAGGCGAGGCATGCACCGCGCCGATATATCCACCGCACCCCGCGCACACCAGGAATTCGAGCGAGCGGCTGGCGAAACGATAGCGAATGAGCTTCGATGCGTCGGCGATGCGGAACACGACGCTGCCGGAGGGGTCCGCCATGTTCTTCGAGCCGTGGCTGCGGCAAAAACTGCACTGGCAGGAGCGCAGCGTCCACTTCGCCGGCGGCTTCTCCGTGTGCAGCACGTAGCCAATGGCACCGCAATGGCAGCGTCCTTCATAGACATTGGTGACAGCATTCATATCGCCCCCTCCTCCCGGATGCGCAACAATTCATGAAAAATAATTTCCAAGATGTCCGACAGTACTGGTAAAACCGATGATTCTAATATCAGTATTGATATAAGTCTCACTATCCAGCCCGCCCTAGAGCAGCGTGATCACCGCATCCGCAAACGCCGCCGGCGCCTCCTGCGGCAGGTTGTGGCCGATGTTTGGCAATTCGCGGCGCTGGTATTTCCCGGTGAAGTAACGCCCATGGCGCTCGGAGCCCGCCGCCGGCATGACGCCGTCGCTCGCGCCGTGCAGCGTGACGGTCGGCACCGTAATGACGGGTGACGCCGCAAGCCATGCTTCGGAGGCATCGTATCGCGAATCGCCAGGCACCAGGCCGAAGCGGTGCCGATAGGAGTGAACCACCACCGCGACGAAGTCCGGATTATCGAAGGACGCGGCGCTGCGCTCGAATGTCGCATCAGCGAATGGCCAGTCCGGCGACCACTGCCGCCACAGCAGGCGGCACAGGTCATGCCGGTACTTCTCCAGGCCCGCGCGACCACGCTCGGCATGAAAGTAATACTGGTACCAGAGCGGATGCTCGAAGGCCGGCGCCAGGGGCACGTCGGCCCGTGCAATGTCCTGGATATTGTAGCCGCCAACCGTCACCAGGCCGAGTACGCGTTGCGGCCACAGCGCCGCCGCGACGCAGGCGGCACGCCCGCCCCAATCATATCCAGCCAGCACGGCACGCGCGATCCCGAGCCCATCCATGAGTGCGACGACGTCGTGTGCCAGCGCCGCCTGCTGCCCGGACCGCAAGGTCTCGGCTGAAAGAAAGCGCGTCGCACCGAATCCGCGCAGATAGGGCACCAGAACCCGGCAACCCTTCGCAAGGAGGCGCGGCACGACTTCGTCGAACGCGCGCGGGTCGTACGGGAAGCCGTGCAGGAGGATGACCGGCCTGCCACCCGCTGGCCCGCTCTCTTCGCAGGCAATGTCGAGGACACCGGCCCGCACCTGTACCAGCCGGGCAGTTGTGACAATCACCGGTTCAAATTCCTGCCCCTGCCCCCACCCGGCGTGTCACGACACGGGGCCCTTCGGATGCGACTCCAGGCCTGGGATATCGGGCAGCCAAGGCAATTTCGAGCGGCACCAGATCTGCCGCGAAGGCTTCAGCTGCGCGCGCTGTCGCAGGTTACCTACGCGAACGCCGATCATCGCCGGGTCATCACCCACTGCCGCCGCATAGATGGAAGTGCCGCACTCGGGACAAAATGCCTGCGTGCGCTTGTTGCCACTCTCGGCAGTCTTGACGTAGGTCTTCGGCTTTCCGCCGAGCATGCGGAACTTTTCCTTCGGCACCTGCACGACGATTCGAAATGCCGAGCCCGAAATCGTCTGGCAGTCCGAGCAGTGGCAAAGCCCGACCGCATCCGGATCGATGTCCGCTTCGTACTTGATGAAACCGCAGTGGCAACCGCCATCAACATGCATGAGCATGCCCCTCCTGTGCAATTCAAACACGCGCTGCAATAGCCCTCAGGCAGCGGGCAACAACACCTGCGACCAACTTGCGGCTAAGCGGGCTCCAACCATCGCAGGTATGCGGATGTCAGGCCGCCTTCGCGCGTGCAGTCACCCAGGCATCCGGGCCCCACGGCGTCACCGGCTTCTCGCCATGTTCCTGGAAACGCTTGGGAAGATCCTCGATCATGTTCCAGGTCGCCGCCAGGCGCCCATAGCCAACGCACATCGCGCACACCATGCCCAGTTCGACAATTTCCTTTTCCGAGAAGTGCTGCTTGAGCTGCGCATACATGGCATCGTCGATGGCAAGGTGATTGTTCGCCATGAGATCGGCATAGCGAAGCGCCACGCGCTCGGCATCACTCAGGTCCGGCGCGTCGAAAGGCTTTTCCAGCGAGCAGACGAGGTCCTCGGTGACGCCGTCGTCCACGCCGTCGGCGTAGCGCATGGCCATGCAGCTGCGGCACTGGTTGTGGAATGCAATGCGCAGGCGAACCAGCTCCCGAAGGCGGGCCGGCAGCACGGCGACGTTTTTCATCGCGGCGCCATAGACGGCATGCGCCTTCGCCAGTTCGGGGTGATGCGCGCGGATGGTAAATGGGCGCAGCTCGCGCTCGCTCTTCTGGTCTGCGTTGAGCATGGCCAACAGTTCAGGATCGATCTTGTCGAGGGGCAATGTGCTGAGGCGTGACATGGGGTTCCTCCGGAGTTTGGGCGTTGCGATGCGGTGACGGGAACAGTTGAGCTGGAAAGCTTATCAGTCCTGCGCAGCCGCCGCACGCCCCAGGCAGCCAAGCGGGAAACGCGTCATCACCGCGAGCGCTAAAAAGACGGCCGGATCGTGCGCTGTCGATACCTCGCTGATGAGCCGCCATTCAACAAAAACCTTCCTTTCCCTCATCAAAATGATTGTCTTGTGCAAACGCGAACGGCTGCGATATAAGTGCGTTTGGATCGAAGCGGGGATTGCACACATCGCACCCCCTGCCACGATCGCCCCAACCCAGTTCAGGAGAAAAGCATGGCGTCCTACACGGTCATTTCCGCCGACTCGCATGTGGTCGAGCCACCCGATGTCTACAAGTCGATCGACAAGAAAAAATACGGGGCGCACCGCATCCCCACAGTGGTACGCAAGGTCGATGACAAGGGAAAACCCTATGACGCCTGGTGCATCGATGGCAAGGAATACATCAAGAACGTGGGCGTCACCAATGCCGGCGTGCGCTTCGAGGACAAATCGAAGATCGCCGACGGGGCGCTATGGGAGGACGCGCCCAAGGGCGCGTACGAACCCACCCCCATGCTCGAGGCGTTGCAGAAGGACGGCATCGGCGGCGCGGTGGTGCAGGCGACCAACACATTCTTCTTCTACCACTGGGAAGACAGCGAAATGATCGACGTGGTGTGCGCGTCGTTCAACGACTGGATGGGCGAATTCTGCAAGGTGCACCCGGACCGCATCAAGGGCATCGGCGCGGTGAACGTGGACAACATCGACGTCGCCTGCAAGGAGCTGGAACGCTGCGCGAAGCTCGGGCTCAGCGGCTCGTTCAT
>CANJRC010000036.1 GCA_947476535.1 Betaproteobacteria bacterium | reverse complement strand
CTATACGAGACATCACCGACTACATCGTCGGGTTCTACAACAACGTACGCCTGCATTCGAAACTGGGTTATCTGCCGCCCACCACCTACGAACACAAAATGGCAGCAAAACAACCTATCGATGTGTCCGAAATTACTTGACCACTACAGTAATACGTGGTTTGGTCGTGGACGCACACCACGACGGTTAGTGGCTGCTGATGCCCTGCCCCTACAACATGCGCCATACCTACGAAACCATCATGCTCATGGCCGGCATGACCTCAGCGTTCTGCGTGAAGCAACTCGGCCACTCGATCGAGATGTTTCACAGCACCTATTCCAAGTGGCTCGATGAGGAGCACAACGACCTGGAGATGCAGCGATTGGAGGGGGCGATTGTACGAATTCCTCCCCAGCCGGGAGGTGCACGGAACTAACGCGAGCAATTACAGGGGATAGTTGGGGTGGCTGATGGGACTCGAACCCACGACAACCGGAATCACAATCCGGGACTCTACCAACTGAGCTACAGCCACCGTTAACAGATCTTTAAGCAACTTTTCCATGGCATGCCCGGCGGGAATCGAACCCACAACCCCCAGCTTAGAAGGCTGGTGCTCTATCCAGTTGAGCTACGGGCACATCTCTTTCTGCGCTCGACGCTGACGAACAGACGTTGCCTGCCAAATTCTGGTCGGGGTGGAGAGATTTGAACTCCCGACATCCTGGTCCCAAACCAGGCGCGCTACCAGGCTACGCTACACCCCGAGGAGAGCTATTTTACGCTTTATGCCGCAGTCACACAATGTTCAAGCTACTGCGCCCTCCAGAGAGTTTTTCAGATGCGGGGATGAACTGAGATGGAATGTCTGCACACGAAAAAAAGGGCGCCTCAGCGCCCCCTTTTCACTCACCCGATTCAGGACTAGCTTGGCTGTCCTGGTGCAGCGGCCGGGTCATTTATTGCCTTCATGGAAAGGCGAACTCTGCCCTTCTCGTCAGCCTCAAGGACCTTCACCTTCACGGATTGACCTTCCTTGAGATGATCCGAGACACTATTTACGCGCTCGTGGCTGATCTGAGAAATATGCAGTAAGCCGTCTTTGCCCGGAAGCAACTGGACGATGGCGCCAAAGTCGAGAAGCTTCAGCACCGTGCCATCGTATACCCGGCCCACTTCCACGTCTGCGGTAATGTCCTCGATACGCTTGCGCGCTGCCTCGCCACCTTCCGCGCTGATGCAGGCGATCGATATCGTGCCATCATCACCAATCTCGATCGTGGTTCCTGTCTCTTCCTGCAGACCGCGGATGACTATGCCGCCCTTGCCGATGACATCACGGATCTTTTCAGGGTTGATCTTCAACTTGATAATGCGCGGCGCAAACGTTGAGATCTCATTCCTCGAGCCATCGAGAGAAGTACGCATTACCTCGAGAATATGTAACCGGCCTTCCTTCGCTTGCGACAAGGCTACCTGCATGATCTCCTTGGTAATCCCCTCGATCTTGATGTCCATTTGCAATGCCGTGATGCCATTGTCAGTGCCGGCAACCTTGAAGTCCATATCTCCAAGATGATCCTCATCGCCCAGAATATCCGACAGCACTGCAAATCGATTCCCTTCCTTGATCAGGCCCATCGCTATTCCCGCGACGTGTCGCTTGATCGGAACGCCGGCGTCCATCAGCGCCAGGCTGCCGCCGCATACGCTTGCCATGGAGGATGATCCATTCGACTCCGTGATTTCCGACACTACACGCATCGAATATCCAAAGTCTTCAGCACTTGGCAGCATGCATACCAGCGCTCGCTTGGCCAGGCGACCGTGTCCAATTTCCCGACGTTTCGGCGTTCCAACCCGGCCTGTTTCACCGGTTGCATAGGGAGGCATGTTGTAGTGAAGCATGAACCGCTCTTTGTACTCACCCAT
This sequence comes from Betaproteobacteria bacterium, assembly GCA_947476535.1. GTDB lineage: Bacteria > Pseudomonadota > Gammaproteobacteria > Burkholderiales > SG8-39 > CAIYPG01. The sequence continues at coordinate 28,865 of CANJRC010000036.1, read as the reverse complement.
CAGGGCATCAATGATTTGTTCATCCCGGCCCGTGCCGAGGGTTGCTACCACCAAAGCCTGCGTCTCTCCCCGGGTGAACAATGCGGAACCATGGGTGCGCGGCAATACGCCAACGCGAACGGTAATCGGGCGAACAGTGCGCGTATCGCGGCCATCGATCCGAGGTTCACCATCCAGAATCTGGCTGCGAACAATTTTAGACTCCAGGCCAAACAAGATGTCGCCCACCAGATTTGAATCCGGGGCCTTTTCCTGACCGCTGGCAATCGTCGCCTGCACGCCCTTGCTGATTTCGGAAAGCTTCGTGCTTCGGGCCTGCTTGCTGCGGATGCGATAGGCTTCCTGAAGCTGCCCCTGCGCCAGTTCAGTGATTTTGGAAATTAGCGCCTCGTCTCTGGGAGCGGGGGTCCAATTCCAGGAAGGCTTCGCGGCTTGGTCTGCCAATTCGTGAATTGCCTGGATGGCGGCGCGCATCTGTTCGTGGCCAAAAACCACGGCGCCGAGCATGACTTCCTCTGAAAGCTCCTTTGCCTCAGACTCAACCATCAATACCGCGTGCTCTGTTCCAGCCACAACGAGATTGAGTTCACTATCCTTCAGTTCGCTGGCTTTGGGGTTGAGAACGTACTGTCCGCCCATATAACCCACACGTGCGGCTCCTATGGGGCCGTTGAAGGGAATGCCGGAAAGGGTCAACGCCGCTGAAACTCCAATCAACGCAGGGATATCGGGATCGATATCGGGATCAACCGACATCACTGTGGCAACCACTTGAACTTCGTTGTAGAAACCATCGGGAAACAATGGCCGAATGGGGCGGTCGATCAGGCGACTGGTCAAGGTTTCCTTCTCAGTCGGGCGCCCTTCACGCTTGAAAAAACCACCCGGAATTTTCCCTGCCGCATAAGTCTTCTCGATGTAATCCACAGTCAGCGGGAAGAAATCTTGGCCAGGTTTTGCGTTTTTGGCGGCTACCACACTGCACAACACGACGGTATCGCCCATGCTGATCAATACGGCGCCATGCGCCTGCCGGGCAATCTCACCCGTTTGCAGCGTTACTTGATGGGCACCATAGGTAAAGGTTTTGCTTATAGGGGTCAACGACATGGTTCTCTCAATTGTTGGTCAAAACCTGCGCCATTGCTGACGAAGGGTGGGTTGACATGGCAGGCCTTTTTCGCGACACGCCATCAAAATGAAAAACGCCCATCACGAAGATGGGCGTTTATCCGCTTACTTGCGTAGACCGAGTCGGTCAATCAGCTGGCGGTACTTGCCTGAGTCTGTGCGCCTGAGATAGTCCAGGAGCTTGCGCCTCAGGCTCACCATCTTCAGCAACCCGCGCCGCGAATGATGGTCCTTTACGTTGCTCTTAAAGTGGTCCGTAAGGCCGTTGATCCGCGCTGTCAGTAGCGCAACTTGCACCTCTGAAGACCCCGTGTCACCAGCAGCACGCTGATGTTGCGAAACGATTTGCGCTTTCTGCGCAACAGTTACCGGCATGGCAATTATCTCTCTGAGCGAAAGGGCCATATTTTAGCGCAAAAGCAGCAGACTTACCAGCATCATTATGGTTTTCTGACCGTCATCCGTTGGTAGTAGACATCAATCGATGAGGCTGCAACCGACTGCCTTGGGTGACGATTCCTAAACCCAGGAAGCGCCCGGACGTGGCGTAGACCCTCGCCTGCCCAAGTATGGCGCTCGGGTACTCGGTAGGAATGTCAGTTTCCTGCCCTTGCTGGAACCTGTGCGCGGCATCCTCTCCGAGCTCAATTCTTGGCAATTCCGCGACCAAGGTGTCGACGGGCAATAGGAGTTTTGTACGTTCGGCTAGGTCTAGTTCCTCTAACCGCTCTAGACTGGTTGCGCGTTCAAGGCTTAGGCTGCCTGTTTCTACCCGCCGAAGACTCGCGAGGTGCGCTCCGCATCCAAGGAACTCGCCAATATCCTCTGCCAGGGTCCGTATATAGGTGCCCTTGCTGCATTGCACGTACATTTGCAGCAGATCGGCTTCGAATGCCCTCGCCTCCAATCGACGGACTGTGACATTGCGCGCCTTTCTCTCTACTTCAACGCCCATTCTGGCGAGTTTGTACAGTGGCTGCCCGTCCTTTTTTAGCGCTGAATACATCGGTGGAATCTGAACTATTTCGCCACGAAATGCCGCCAACGCGCTGTCAATTTGCTCCTTTATCACCTTGACAGGGCGCTCCTCGACGATGAGTCCCTCGGCATCGCCGGTCTCGGTCCGGATTCCCAGACGCACATCTGCAACATAGGCCTTGTCTGCATCGAGCAGTTGTGAGCCAAACTTGGTGGCTTCCCCTAGGCAAATCGGTAACAGGCCCGTAGCGCGAGGGTCCAAGGTACCTGTGTGTCCCGCCCGCTGCGCCTCAAAAAGCCTCTTGACGTGCTGCAAGACCGAATTAGACGACGGGCCAAGGGGCTTGTCGAGCAGAAGCACCCCGTCAATGCGCCGTGCATTGCGCGTTCTTGCCATGGAGGCGCTGACCTAGGTTTTATCTGGGGTCGAGTCGCTCGACGCCGGGTAATCGACGGGCTTCAGTGCCTGATCAATCAGGTTCGACAGGTGTATTCCGCGGTCGATGGAGTCGTCATATGAAAAATGCAGCTCCGGGGTATTGTGTAGCCGGATACGCTTCCCCAGCATCTGTCTCAGGAACGAAGAAGCACGCTTCAATCCAGCTTCTGCCTGCTTTCTGGCCAGGTCATCGCCCAACTGGGTGAAGAAGACCTTCGCGTGCGCCAGATCCGGGGAGACATCCACGGCCGTGATTGTCACCATGCCGACACCCGGATCCTTCAACTCCAGCCGGATGATTTCCGAGAGCTCTTTCTGTATCTGGTCTTCGACCCGGCGCTGGCGCTGCTTATTGGCCATGCGGTCCTCCTTCGACGAACCGAGTGTGGGAAGTCAGCTCTGCAAGCGCCATTTGAATGCGAATCAAAGTGTGCGTGCGACTTCCTGTATTTCGTATACCTCCAGGTTGTCACCTTCCTTGATGTCGTTGTAGTTTTTCAACGACAGGCCGCACTCAAAGCCGGTCTTGACTTCCCGCACATCATCTTTAAACCGCTTAAGGGAATCCAGTTCGCCATCGAACACGACCACGTTGTCACGGAGGAGACGAACACGCGCACCACGTTTCACCACGCCCTCTCTAACCATGCAACCTGCCACAGTCCCGATGCTGGAAATCTTGTAGATCAGGCGAATCTCGACCAGACCGAGGATTGATTCCCTCTTTTCAGGAGACAGCAAGCCCGACAGTGCCGCTCTCACCTCATCCACGGCTTCGTAGATGATGTTGTAGTAGCGAATATCGACTCCGGAGTTTTCTGCGAGTTTGCGCGCCATCGCATCGGCGCGTGTGTTGAATCCAATGACCACTGCCTTCGATGCCAGGGCGAGATTGATATCCGACTCCGTGATGCCCCCGACTGCGCTGTAGATCACGTTGACCTTGACCTCTTCGGTCGACAGCTTGCCCAAGGCATGCACCAGTGCTTCCTGTGAACCTTGCACGTCAGCCTTGATCAACAGGGGAAGCATGCGCACTTCTCCAACCTGTTCGAAGATGTTCTCTAGACTCGCGGCCTGCTTCTTCGCGAGTTTCACGTCCCGGAACTTTCCTTGGCGGAAGAGCGCAATTTCGCGCGCCTTGCGCTCGTCGGTAAGAACTACCACTTCCTCGCCTGCTCCCGGGACGTCGGACAATCCCTGGATCTCAACGGGAATCGATGGCCCTGCTTCTTGCACCATCTTGCCGTTCTCATCAAACATGGCACGGACGCGCCCATACGCTGAGCCAGCTAGCAAGACGTCTCCTCGCCTCAACGTTCCCGATTGAACCAGCAATGTGGCAACCGGTCCACGGCCCTTGTCCAGCCGCGCTTCGATCACGATTCCGGTTGCTGGCGCATCAATAGGCGCCTTCAACTCCAGTACTTCTGCCTGCAACAAAACCTGTTCGAGCAGATCATCAATGCCAGCCCCGGTCTTTGCAGAGACGGGCACGAATGGAGAATCACCGCCATATTCTTCGGGAACAACGCTTTGGGCGACCAGTTCCTGCTTAACCCGATCAGGGTTCGAATCCGGCTTGTCGATCTTGTTGATTGCAACTACCAGCGGGACGTTAGCGGCCCGTGCGTGATGGATCGCCTCGATTGTCTGCGGCATGACTCCATCATCGGCGGCGACAACAAGAATAACGATGTCGGTCACCTTTGCGCCGCGAGCGCGCATGGCCGTAAACGCCTCGTGACCCGGCGTATCCAGGAACGTGATCATCCCCTTTGGAGTCTCTACGTGGTATGCCCCGATGTGCTGAGTAATGCCCCCTGCTTCCCCAGCGGCGACTTTCGCCCTGCGAATGTAGTCAAGGAGCGATGTTTTTCCGTGGTCTACGTGGCCCATGACCGTAACAACCGGCGCCCTGGGACGTTGCTCGGTCGAGTGCTGTGTTGCTGTATCGACAATGTAGGCTTCGGGGTCATCCAGTTTGGCCGCGATCCCCGTGTGCCCCAAATCGCCGACGACAATCAGCGCGGTCTCCTGATCAAGCACCTGATTGATCGTCACCATGCTTCCAAGCTTCATCAGCGTCTTGATGACCTCTGTTGCCTTGATGGACATCTTGTGGGCAAGTTCAGCGACGGTGATTGTCTCGGGGACATGAATTTCACGAACAACTGGTTCACTGGGAGCAAGGAACTGGGGCTGCGAATCGGTGCTCGACGATTGCGAGCCCTTGGCGTGTCGGGCCCTGGCGTTCCACCCTGAAGCACCCTGAACGTCGCCACGTGTCTTGATAGTGCGTCGCTTCGCCCCTTCGTCCTTCCAAACCGTGACCGACTTCTTTTTCTTTTCGGCCGCCGCAGCTTCATCGGAAACCTTCGGCTTGTGCAAGGTGGTGTCGCCGGCACCGGCAACTGCCGGAGCCGCCGCAGCCGCAGCCGCAGCCAACTTCTTTTGCTCGGCTTCCCTCTGTTCGGCGATTTGGCGCTCTCGCCCCTGCTTTTCCACGACTTCAGCGGCTTGCCTTGAGGCCAACTCCTCGTGGCGCCGCTGCTCTTCCTTGCGAATTTCAAGCTGTTCCGCGTTAATGAAAGACGTAGGGGCACGCGCTACTACTCGCGGCGCAGCAATCACCTCAGGGGCAGCAATCACCTCAGGGGCAGCAATCACCTCAGGGGCAGCAATCACCTCAGGGGCAGCAATCACCTCCGGTACAGCAATTACCTCAGGGGCAGCAATCACCTCAGGGGCAACAACTTCAACGATAGGGGTTGCGCTATCCGAGGCATCTCTCTTGATGAATACACGCTTCTTCTTGACTTCTACCTGAATGGTTCTCGCCTTGCCGCTGGAGTCGGACTTCTTGATGATTTCCGACGTTTGCTTGCGTGTCAGCGTAATCTTATTCTTGGGCTCGGCCGCTCCATGGGCTTTGCGCAGGTAGTCCAGCAAGCGCGTCTTGTCTTGCTCGGATAACGTATCTTCGGCTACGCGTTTATCCACGCCTGCGGCCCGAAGCTGTTCAAGCAGTACCGTCGGCGGAACTTTGAGTTCGCCTGCGAATTGAGCGACGCTGGTTTGTGCCATTTGCTTCCTGTTATTCCGTGAACCAGTGCGCGCGAGCCTTCATGATCAGGGCCTTTGCGCGCTCACTGTCGATTGCCGCAATTTCAAGCAAGTCGTCCACGGCAAGATCACCAAGATCATCCCGAGTCTTGATGCCGGCGGTTGCGAGCTTCACTGCCAGCTCGCTATCCATTCCCTCCAGGCTGCGCAACTCAGGGTCGACGCCCTCAGCCTGCTCTTCACTCTTGATTGCTTGGACGATCAGGGCATCGCGTGCCCGGCTGCGAAGCTCGTTGACCGTTGTCTCATCGAGCGAGCTGATCTCAAGCATTTCGTTGATGGGAACATAAGCAACTTCCTCCAGCGAGGAAAAACCCTCCTGGATGAGAATGTCCGCCACCTCTTCATCGACGTCCAGCTTCTCCATGAAGAGCTGCCTGGTCGCCTCACTCTCGGTTCTCGATTTTTCCTGCGACTCGGCTTCACTCATCAGGTTGATGGTCCAACCAGTAAGCTCGGAGGCCAAACGCACATTCTGACCGCTACGTCCTATCGCAATAGCCAGGTTTTCTTCGTCGACAACGACATCCATGCTGTGCTTGTCTTCATCAACGAGGATACTCGTGACCTCTGCTGGTGCCAGTGCACCGATCACGAATTGGGCCGGATCCGCCGACCAGAGCACGATATCCACGCGCTCTCCGCCGAGTTCCTGGGTAACCGCCTGCACGCGCGAACCGCGCATGCCCACGCATGTTCCGATGGGGTCGATGCGCTTGTCATTTGTGTGAACGGCAATTTTTGCGCGGATTCCTGGATCGCGCGCCGCCGACTTGATCTCAAGAAGGCCTTCTTCGACCTCCGGCACCTCCAAGCGAAACAGCTCGGAAATGAACTGAGGCGCGGTTCTGGAAAGGACCAGTTGCGGCCCCCTGATGGCGCGCTCCACTTTCAGGAGGTAGGCGCGTACACGGTCACCGACGCGCAAATTCTCCTTGAGGATCATCTGGTCGCGCGGCAGAATTGCTTCCACTCGACCCGCCTCAACGATGGCGCTGCCCCGTTCGATGCGTTTGATAGTTCCGGTGACGAGTTTCTCGTTGCGCCCAAGGAAGTCCTGCAGCAACTGCTCGCGCTCGGCATCCCTGATCCGTTGCAGAATGACTTGTTTCGCAGCTTGAGCACCGATGCGGCCGAACTCGATCGGCTCCAGCTGCTCTTCGATGAAGTCCTCCACCGCGATGTCTTCACCGTGCTGGGTCTTGGCCTCAGTCAAAGCGATCTGGTGGAGCGGTGATTCCACGGCATCGTCAGCCACGACCTGCCAGCGACGGAAGGACTCAAAATCTCCGGTGTCGCGGTCGATGGCAACTCTCACCTCGACTTCGTCACTGAAGCCCTTTTTCGTCGCAGAGGCAATTGCCATTTCAAGCGCACCGAAGACTGTCTCCTTATGGACATTCTTCTCCCGCGCCAGAGCATCAACGAGCAAAAGCAATTCTCGACTCACTTGCAACCTCCTGCTCCCTATAACTTCGGCACCAACCGCGCCCGCTCGAGATTGGACAGGTCAAAGACCAGCTGTCCACCGTCGAAATCGAGCGCTACCTGTTCACCGTCTATCCCGCGCAAAGTGCCAACCACCCGCCTGCGACCGTCAACCAGGACGCGCAGCCGGACTTCAATCTGATGACCGGAAAAACGCCGGAAATCAGCAGCTTTCTTCAACTTTCGATCCAGCCCGGGCGATGAAACCTCGAGACAGTCGAAATCGATCCCTTCCACCGGCAAGACCCGCTGCAACTGCCGTGTTACCCGCGTGCAATCCTCAAGCGTTATCCCTACCGACGCTTTTTCAAGCGAATTCTCAATAAAAATTCGTAACATCTTTCCCCGATTGGAAATCTCCAAATCGGCGAGCTCGTAGCCCAGGCCGTTCACGGTTTGTTCGATCAACGCTTCCAATACACTCATCGAAAAAGACCAGATCCCGTCCCACAAATAAAAAATGGGCTGGTCCAGCCCATTCGGTTATTTCCGTGGCCCTAGCAAACCCGCGCTAGAAGCCAGACTCCGAACGGAAATTATAGCAAGAAAAATGTGCCGAAACAACGAGAAGTATCACTTATCGGCGCTGTCATCCTCATTTGTCCCGACAGTCAATGCCCAAAGAGACCTGACTTGGTCAGGTTCGAGTTGCAGCCACCGGCCTCTCGGAAGTCTTGGCGGCAACGTCAATGGGCCAAAACGTATCCGCGTCAGTCGACTTACCACCAACCCGATGGCCTCGAATATCCGCCTGACTTCGCGGTTACGACCCTCAGAGAGGGTCACGCGGTACCACCGATTCGCCCCCTCGCCACCCTCGAATCGGATGGCATCGAAGTGCGCCGGGCCGTCTTCCAGCATCACCCCCTTCTTCAAGCTTTCCAGCTGCGCGGTTGTGACCTCGCCCATGACACGGACTGCATATTCACGCTCCAGTCCATGACTGGGATGCATCAAGCGGTTGGCAAGATCCCCGGAGTCGGTGATCAGCAGGACGCCACTGGTGTTGAAATCCAACCGTCCGACCGCCAGCCAACGCCTTCCCCTGACGCGAGGCAGCCGATCAAACACGGTGGGGCGGCCTTCGGGGTCGTGCATGGTGACCATCTCGCCCGCGGGCTTGTGGTAGAGCAGCACGCTGGGTGTTGCCCCTTCGGCCTGGTTCCTGATCGGTTTGTGATCGAATAGTATTCGATCACCGGGCGCAACCCGTTGGCCGACAAGGGCTTTTTCACCATTGACGGTGACCCTTCCGGTTGCGATGACTTCTTCCATGTCCCGGCGCGACCCCATTCCCGCGCGCGCAAGCACCTTCTGAAGCTTTTCGGTGACGGCGCCAGCGGCCTGGCCCTCCGATCGGGCTAATGGCTCCTCAGGCCGCGCTGGCCTCGGCGCCCTCGGGAGGGCTTGCCTCGTCGCTTCCTGGCGACTCGGCATCCTCTTCTGCGACGACGTGCTCGTCGGCGATGATTTCGGTTTGCCCCGTAGTGGGCTCGCTTTGGGCTTGGGGCGTCGGGTGGGTTTCGATTTCAAGGGTTTGGATAATTTCGTCTAGTGCGGGCAATTCCTGCAGGGTTCGCAGGCCCAGGTCATCAAGAAAGGTCTTCGTCGTCGCATAGAGCGCAGGTCGGCCCGGCACGTCACGGTGTCCGACCACATCGATCCAACTACGATCTTCCAGTTTCTTGATTACTTCACTGGAGACCGTTACGCCGCGGATTTCCTCAATATCTCCCCGCGTCACGGGCTGACGATACACGATGATCGCCAATGTCTCCATCACAGCGCGTGAATAGCGCGGTGGCTTTTCAGGATTGAGGCGATCCAAGAAGTGCTGGAACGTGGGGCGAGTCTGGAATCTCCAACCGCTTGCGAGGTTAACCAGTTCCACGGCGCGCAGCTTCCATTCGTCGCGCATTTCGTCGAGCAGGCGCCGGATCGTATCCGCTCCGACCTCCTCGTCGAACAGTTTGCGCATTTCTGCGATGGTGAGCGGCGACGTCGCCGTCAACAACGCGCCTTCCAGTACCACTTTCACTTCACTCGGGCTGAGCATTGGCAAGCTTCACATAAATGGGGGCAAAAGGTTCGGCCTGAGTCACGTCGATCAATCGCTCGCGAACGAGTTCCAGAACCGCGAGAAAATTGACGACAAGCATGGGCACACCCTTGCTTGGGTCGAAGAGACTGACGAACTCAGCAAATCTGCCCTCGGCAAGTCGGCGCAGGATGATGGTCATGTACTCGCGCACCGACATCTCGTCTCGCCCGATATGGTGGTGCTGATTGACGCGCGCACGCGCCAGCAGCGTGCGCCAGGCCGCGGCAAGGTCCTCGACGCTGACCTCGGGCATGCGGTCGACCATCGTCTGCTCGATCCAGACCTCCACGCGACCATAGTCACGCCCGAGTTGCGGTATTGCGTCGATTTTCTGCGCCGCCGCCTTCATCCGCTCATATTCCAGGAGCCGTCGAACCAGCTCGGCCCGCGGATCAGTCTCGTCCTCAATTACCTTCGGCCTGGGCAGCAGCATCCTCGATTTTATTTCCATCAGCATGGCCGCCATCACCAGATACTCAGCGGCCAGCTCGAGATTCTTGTGGCGCATCACCTCCACGTACTCCATGTACTGTTCGGTCAGCTTGGCCATTGGTATGTCGAGCACATCGACGTTCGCCTTGCGGATCAGGTACAGGAGCAGGTCGAGCGGCCCCTCAAATGCGTCAAAGAAGACTTCCAGCGCATCAGGAGGAATGTACAGATCCAGCGGCAGCTCAGTGAGAAGTTCCCCGCGCACGCGGATGGCGTGTGCTGCGGGACCCGCCACTTCCACTGGCGTCGGGATCACTCCCTGGACTGGGTCGGTGCTCATGAATACCCCAGCCCCATGGCTTCGCGAACCTCGCGCATGGTTTCCTGCGCCAGTTTTTGTGCCTTTTCGCAGCCGTCGGTGACGATATTCTTGACCAGCGTGGGGTCGTCCAGATACTTCTGGGCCCGCTCGCGCATCGGCGCGAGCTCCGCCAATACCGAATCGATCACCGGTTGCTTGCACTCCAGGCATCCGATCCCGGCGGTACGACAGCCCGCGTCCGCCCATTGCCTGGTCTTCTCGTCCGAGTACACGATGTGAAACGGCCACACCGGGCAGTTGGCAGGGTTTCCCGGATCATTGCGCCTCACCCGAGCAGGGTCCGTCGGCATGGTGCGGATCTTCTTCTTGACCACTTCCGGGTCGTCTCGCAACGCCACCGTGTTGTTGTAGGACTTGGACATCTTCTGCCCATCGAGCCCAGGAAGCTTGGATGCTTCAGTCAGCAGCACGTCGGGCTCCACCAGAATCATTCGCCCGCTGCCCTCGAGATACCCGTACAAGCGCTCCTTGTCTCCGACCGACAAGTTTTGTTGCTCTTCCAGCAGCGCCCGAGCCGCATCGAGAGCGCCCTCGTCGCCCTGCTCCTGGAAACGCGTGCGCAACTGCAGGTACAACTTCGCCTTTTTGCTGCCCATGTGCTTGACCGCGGTCTTCGCCTTGTCCTCGAATCCGGGCTCGCGTCCATAGATATGGTTGAAACGGCGCGCGATCTCGCGCATGAATTCGATATGCGGTACCTGGTCTTCGCCCACCGGAACGAACTTTGCGCGGTAGATCAACACGTCAGCCGCCTGTAGCAGCGGATATCCGAGGAAGCCATAGGTGGACAGGTCGCGATCGGCCAGCTTTTCCTGCTGGTCCTTGTAGGTGGGTACGCGCTCGAGCCAGCCCAGCGGTGTGATCATCGACAGCAGCGTATGCAACTCGGCATGCTCCGGCACCCGGGACTGGATGAACAGCACGGATTGGGCCGGATCCACGCCTGCTGCCAGCCAATCGATCACCATGTCCCAGACACTCTGCTCAATGACCTCCGGGGTGTCGTAGTGCGTGGTCAGCGCATGCCAGTCGGCAACAAAGAAATAGCACGGGTACTCCGCCTGCAGGCGGACCCAGTTCTTGATGGCGCCATGAAAATGCCCGAGATGGAGCGCCCCGGTCGGTCGCATGCCTGAAACAATTCGTTCTTGATACATGATCCGCCTTGAGCGGCCTGCACGGCCGACGATGCTCCTAGAGCTGGAAAATCAACTCGATCGCCTGGATCGAACCCTGAACCAATGGAGACAGGATCATTCCAAGCACATTGGTAAATATCAACACGAGCAAAATCGGAAACCCGAACGGCTCCAGTTTTGCATAGCTTAACGCAAGCCGATGGGGCAGCAAGGATACGACGATGCGCCCACCATCCAGCGGAAGGATCGGCAGCAAGTTCATCACCATGAGCACCACATTCACCGTGATTCCTGCTTCCGCCATGAGGCTTAACGGCAGGGTGAACATGTTGGGAGGCATCAACATTGCCCCCTTGAGCAGCACCGCCCAAAGGATTCCCATGAACAGGTTGGCAACCGGGCCTGCAGCGGCGACCCAGAGCATGTCCCTTTTCGGATTGTTGAGAGCACCAAAATTCACCGGAACCGGCTTCGCCCAGCCGAACAGGATACCGGAGCCCGCAGCCAGCTTGCTCATGACGAGAATCACCAACGGAACAATGATGGTCCCGACCAAGTCGATGTGTCGCAAGGGATTCAGGCTGATGCGTCCTAGGCGCCATGCCGTCGTGTCGCCGAAATGCCTTGCTACGTAGCCATGCGCGGCTTCATGCAGGGTGATCGCGAAGATCACCGGCAGCGCGTAGATGGCGATTGTCTGGACGAGATTCAATTCCATGACCGCCACAGCGCGGCCCCCAGTGGCTTGTGAAGCGGCTTATTCTAGCAGAGCGCCCTCCTCCGGAGCCGCCAGCCGCTTGCGTCAACTCCAGCTTCGCCCCAGCGCATACCTTAAATTGCGTAGTGCTCCACCGCGGCGAGCACGCTAGGAAAGAAACATGTCCGACTCGACCCGTCCCGCGCCTTGTCGCAGCACAACCGCCTGGTCGCCGGTCAGGTCTATCACCGTGGTGGGTTCGATCCCGCACGCGCCCGCATCCAGCACTAGCGCCAGTTCGTGCTCCAGTGCTTCGCGCAACAGCTGGGCATCGCTCACTGCGTCGGTCTCGCCACGAAGGATCGCCGTGGCCGACAGCAACGGCTCGCCGAGTTCTGCCAACAACGCCTGCACCACCGGGTGCCCCGGGATTCTCACGCCAATGGTCTTGCGCTTCGGGTTGAGGGTGCGGCGCGGCACCTCTTTCGTCGCCTCGAGGATAAAGGTGAAGCTTCCCGGCGCGTGCTGCTTCAGGAAGCGATAGCGCACCGTATCAACCTTCGCGAACACCGCCACCTGAGAGAGGTCGCTGCAGACCAGCGTCAGGTGATGCTTCTCGTCGACGCCCCTTATGCGGCGCAACCGGTCTGCCGAATCCTTGTCGGCAAGATGGCAACCCAGCGCATAGGAGGAATCCGTGGGATACCCGATGACTCCGCCCTTGCGAATGATCTGCGCCGCCTGTGCAATCAGGCGATGCTGCGGATGCGTCGGGTGAACGGAAAAGAATTGCGCCACGTCAGTTCATGCCAAGACTGTTGCGCTGTGTGGAGGGTGCGGGACCCGGTCGGCTGCCTTCTCCATCAAAACATTCCACACCGGCTCGATGCCCGCCGGCAGTGCCATCACCTTCCCAAGGTCCACCTTGCTCTCGCCCGGGCCATGGAAGTCCGAGCCGCGCGAGCCGAGAAATCCGAACTGCCTGGCCCACACGGCAAAATCACCGTTCTGGTCCGGGGTATGCGCACCGGAAACCACTTCGATGCCGGCGCCACCGAGATCCTTGAACGTGCCCAGGAATTCGCGCATCTCTGCTTCTGTCAGCCCATAGCGACCGGGGTGTGCGACCACCGCCTGCCCGCCGCTGTCGCGAATCCAGTTGACGGCATCCTCGAGGCGCGCCCACTGGTGCTCGACGTAGCCGGGCTTGCCCTCGACGAGGTATCTCTGGAACACGTTCTTGACGTCATTGGCGTGCCCAGCCTGCACCAAGAAGCGCGCGAAATGCGTGCGGCTCAATAGCGACGGATTGCCGGCATAGGCCATGGCGCCTTCAAGCGCGCCGTCGATCCCTGCTTTGGCCAGCGATTCGCCCATTGCGCGCGCGCGGCCGGCGCGAGAGTCGCGGATGCCTTGCAGGCCCGCCACCAGGCCCGCATGCTGCGGGTCGATGCCCAAACCCAGCACATGAATGCCGATAGCCCCCCAGCACGCCGAGATCTCGACGCCATCGACAAAACCGATGCCGCGCGACTCCGCGGCCACGCGCATGGCCGCAAGCGCTGAGACGCCGTCATGGTCGGTCAATGCGAGAAGATCGATGCCGCGATTGCGGGCGCGTTCAGCCAGCTCATCGGGCTTGAGCAGGCCATCGGACGCCGTCGAGTGGCAGTGCAGGTCTGCATTCACAAAGCGAATTTTAACATGCGCCCCCCTGAGACACCGCGTATGCGCAGCTTGCACAGGCTCACCACATCAACCTGCTGCCAGCCAATCAGTCGCCGGAAGTTGCGGTGCTAAGATCGACGCAAAGGAGCCCCCATGCCCATCTTCTCGCTCGGCGAGCGTCGCCTCACCCATGACACGGATGATTACTTCATCGCGCCCACCGCCACGCTGGTGGGCTCGGTGCACATGGGCCATGCCTCGAACATCTGGTTCAACTGCACGCTGCGCGCCGACGGCGAGCGCATCGTGCTGGGCGAGCGCTGCAACATCCAGGACGCCTCGGTGCTGCACGCGGACGAAAGCGAACCCATCCTGCTCGGGCGCGACGTCAGCATCGGACACAAGGTGATGCTGCACGGCTGCCGGGTCGGCGAGGGCACCCTCATCGGCATGAACGCCGTGCTGCTCAACGGCTGCTCGGTGGGCGCCGGCAGCATCGTCGCCGCGCACTCGCTGGTGCCCGAAGGCCGGCACATCCCCGACGGCGTGCTCGCCATGGGCGCCCCGGCCAAGGTGATCCGCACGCTCAGCGACGACGAAAAAGCCGGCGTCGGCCGCATCGCCGCCAACTACGCCGCCCGCGCGCAGATGTTTCGCCAGGAACTCAAGCTGGATCGCCCCTGACGGGCCATAATTCTTCAAAAATGGTTTGCGAAGATGTCCAATAGCTGGATATCTACGGGCAGTTTATATCCCAGTACTTGTATACTGTCTCCCTCCCCCGCCCCTGAAAGGACAGCCATGGAGACGCGCGCCACATCACCCACCGGCTCGGAGACGGATCGCCTGAAGCTGCGCAGCGACCTCGCCTCGGCCATCGCCGCCCGGATTCGCCGCCAGGCGCTGACGCAGGCCAAGGCCGCAGCCTTGCTCGGCATCTCCCAGCCGCGGCTCAATGCCGTGCTGAACGGCCGGGTCGAGCTCTTCAGCCTGGATTCGCTGGTGGGCCTGGCACAACGCAGCGGGCTGAATGTTGCCATCCGAGTGACCAGACCGTACGCCCACACCGCACGTTGATCCCCGCACCGCGAACTGCAATTCGCAACTAGCCTAGGGTGGCCAATCCCTCCTGGATGCCCGCGAATGGGCGTAGCTGCCCATAAAGGCTCTGCAGCTCACTGACGACTGCACCGGCCAGTGCAGGTGATGTCATTGCCAATTCAGCGCCAAATCCTGGTGAACCATGGACATGTCCCCAGGCTATGTCGGATCCCAGTTCTGGTAGTTCAGCACCTGAAAGATGAAAGTTGATCAGCGCATTGGTGTATGACCAATGATCCAGCATCGTCGCCGCGTCGTTTCGGTGATCATCGTGGCTCCCGATTTCAATTCCCGTACTGCTCGGCACGGAACTTTCACTTGGCGCACTGTTAGCCGATGGACCGAACTGCCGCGCGGCGTCCAGCATGGCCTGCATACCAACGATTTCATCGGCTCCGGAACTCATCTGGGATCCTGCGTACCAGTCGCCAAGCCGCGAACGATCGAGCTCTGAAGGGCTTTTGGCCAGCAGAGCCGCACTGCCTTCAATTGATGAAGCGATTTGCAGGTCGGGCGACGCCGCCATGGGAAACTGCGCATCCGCAAGTGCATCCAGGTTTTGATCGTGAGTTGACGGCAGTTGCGTGACCGGAACAGAGAGCGCACTGCTGTCGTTCTGCTCACTCAGCAACAGCCCGATCACATCGTTAGCAGTAACGTCAATGGACGCGGGGACAACCTCATTGGAAAATGAAGGCGTTGATATATCGACATCAACACCCACAACGTCAGATGACGCAACGCTGCCGCTCTCGCTCGTTTCAGCGCCTGACAAGAAAATGGCGTCGCCTGCAGCTGCAGACCCATCATGATTGGCAGTGCCTTCGTCAACGCTTGTTATCAGGCTGGAGGAGCCATCATCGGAGACCGCTTGCGCATTGTCGCTAGCTTTATCCTCGGCATTCGGAGTTGCCGTTCCCTCGAAAGGGAATGTCCCGATTGCCCCATCGACCATCTGGATCGGAGATGACTCTGGCGTGACGGCCTCAGAGCCCTGCTCAAGGACTTGCGGGTCTCCTTGTCCAACCGAAGAACCGCTGGACTCACTATGCTCGTTCGGAGCAGCGGCAATCGCAAACTGCTGAGACAAAACTCCGAACCCGGCTGTTTCCAGGGATTGCTGTGCTACCTGTGAACTGATATCGGCAGTCGATCCGCGCGTTCCGTAGGCATAGGCAATAGCGCCGCCTACCGCGCTGTCGATGCTTCTCGAAAGAAGGAAATTACTCCATCCGGATTCCGGGACCCAATCCCCAGAGTCCGGATTGTCCATGACACGTGCGAAGAACGTGAACAGCGGTGCCATCAAATCGTACAGTTCGACCTCGGATTGCGAGACGATCTGCAGCCGAACAACCGGCTGCAGATCGGGCGGTGTGTCCCCCGGGTTGAACACGATGCTCAACTGGTCGGCACCGCCCGTGCTGAGGACGAGCCCCTCGCCCGACAGCGAAAAATGAATGTCATCCGGCCTGATGCCCCCGCCCAGGCTGATCGTTCCCGACCACATCGCAATCCGGTCGAATCCGTCGCCGCGATTGAAGGCCACGACCGTCGCGGGGGAACGGGAGCTCATCTGATCACCGCCAGCACCGCCGATAAGCACGCCACCGGCGTTCTGCCTCAGAGTCAGGACGTCATTCCCCGCGCCCCCATCCAGAATCACATTCGCGTCCCAGCCCGTGAGCTGATCATCTCCATCCAGCGCGCTGACAATCGGAAAAGCATGCGTCGCAATCAGGGAGTCATCGCCGTTAGTGGGGCGCGGGCCCGCTGAGAACTGTTCAATGAGATTGGTGATATCTGCTGTCGTCCAAACCGCAGCATCGCCGAATTCGATCGACTCCAGGTCCTGCTCGGGTCCGGCAAACCAACCGCCTATCGACACGCTCGATTGCAGATCGAACTCAGTCAGGACGAGATCGTCCCCAATCCGCTCGAGCGATACCTCATTGCTATTCCAAAGAGGCAACTGAAGCACATCGGAGTCAGCGATGTCATTGCTGAGCTGGTCGATGCGGAGATCGTCAAACTCCTCAACCGCGATGAGGTCATTGCCGGCCCCGAGCGCTATTGAAAGGTGCGCGGCCGACGCGTAAATCGCGTCATCGCCTGAACCGGCGTCAATATCAACCGTGTCAGCGCCAAACACCTCGATCCGGTCATTCCCCGAACCGCCGGAAATAGAAATCGCAAATCCCTGGGCAACAATCCTGTCATTTCCATCCCCTCCGGATAAATCCATCGAGCCCATTGATGCGTAGGAGAACGACGTAATCGTGTCGTCGCCCGCGCCACCTTCGACAATATCAACAGTAAACACCGAATCCGGTGCGTGGCCATTCTGGAAAAATGCATCCAGCAAAGGCAAGTCACGTTGCACGATGGTGTCGTCACCAGGTCCGCCGACAATGTGGTCATTGCCGCCAAATACATCGTTGATCGTGTCGTTGCCGTCGCCCCCATCGATAAAGTCATCTCCGGGTCGTCCGAAAAGATACGCATACACGCCAAATGCGCGCTGCCCCTGGAAACTGAGCCCGTCGTCAGCGCGGTACATGCTCATTTCATAGTCGCCGACGATGATGTCATCCCCGGCATCGCCGAGAAGCACATCCGATCCATTGCCTCCGACTATGTGGTCGTCGCCCGAACCTCCTTCGATGGAGTCGTCATAAAGCGTATCAATATTTGATGTGGAGTCCAATCCCAGCGCGTATTCAAGAAAGCTTTCGCGACTGGAAAAGTGACGCGCATCCTCACCCCAGTATGCTTGGATGTCATGTGAATTGGGGTCCACAAAGAAACCGAGATCAGCGCTCCCGCGAAAGCTCGAGGCTAGCGGGTTGTCGAAATCGAACGCATAGATGCTTTCGAAGTCACCAAACAATTGGTCATCGAACCTGCTGCCAAAGATGACATCCCGTCCGGCGCCGCCGTACAAGAAATCTCCCCTAGGCTCAGCACCTGCATCCGGCGAAAAGGCGGCTCCCAACGCCTCGCCGAACAAGGCATCGTTGCCCGGCCCTCCCATGGCCCTGTCTCCGCCATACGGATAACTTCCCAGGAAAGTGTCATCGCCGCCCTTGCCGATGAAGTAACCAGAGTTAGCACCTTCCACCTGCGGCTCGCCTGCCATGGCGCTTGCGGCACGGTATTCGTCGTTGAAATCGCTGCCCAAAAACAAGGACTGGTCCGGAAATCCATTGGCCGGGTAGCCCGCACCCAATTCAGCATACGGATATTCCCGGCCAACATAGTGATAGGCATACGAATCCGGACCGGCTGGCTCGTCACCGACCTCCAGCGCGATGCCGAGGTCGCCGTTTCGAAAGTCCCGCACTTCCAGCGCGTCATTGATAATGAGCGTGCCGCCGGACGTGAGGTCGCCGACGAACGAATAAATGAAAGCGCCATCCTCGCTCTCGTAGTGCTCGCCGGCCGTCCTGCGACCGCCGACGAGCACCTGATCATTGAAAAGAATGGCCCCTTGGCCGTCCACATCCAGTATGGCGTCGTGCCCCCCTAGCGTATCGACCGAGTTGAACACGTAGATGTCGCTGCCGGTGCCGCCTTCCAAATAGTCGTTGCCCTCGCCGCCAGCCAGTGTATCTCCCCCGGCACCGCCATACAGGCGATTATCATAGGCACTCCCCGTGATGACATCAGATTGGTCACCGCCAAAAATTACCCGCTTCGGGTCGATTTTCAGCATACGCCCGCCTTGCACGCGCATGTTGTAGTTCTGGCCAGCCGCATTTTTCAGGGTCAGGTCGGTATAGAAATATCTCTCCGAACCATTGTCCCTACGCAACACCACGTCATCGTCAGCCAGATCGCCGGTATTCTTCTGCTGTCTCCAGACGAGGAATTGGCTGCGATCGCGGATCCACGATTCGGTGAGAGACCCCGTGTGATCGCGCGGGTCGTATAGACCCAATTCACCATTGGTGTTGCGACCAGAATAGTCCGACGCCTTTCCGACCAGAACAAACGGATTCGATTCGCGCAGCGCATAGCGGTACGCCAGTCCTTCCGCGTCGTTCAGCATCGCCTTGCTGGCCATGCGTGTCACATCCGGGATCGGCCGCAACACGAACGTGCCGGCATGGCCATCACTCGTGATCGCCGCATTCAATGCGCTGACATTCGCGTGGAACGCATTGCGATCACCGGCCGGTGTCGCGGAAACACCCGCTCCAAGGAAGATGCGCCGCAAGGCATCGAACATCGATTCGAGCGAGTTGCTGTTGTCCGGGCTGGCCGCCTTGAAGATGTCGCGAAGCTCGCTGGCTGTTGCTGTCGGCCCGAGACGGGAGAATGTTGCGTAAAGCGACGCACTGTCGGTCAGAGGTTGCATGCTGTGATTGAGCGCGGCGGGAACGTTGGGGTGCAGCGCAATGTCGAGCTGGTTCTCGATGCTGATCGGAATGGGCGTGCCCCAGGCAACGCCAAGACCGGCGATAGGAGAAATCCCGGCATCGCTTCGAATATTGGAAACGCGCGAGAGATCGAGTGTGGGCTGGGCGGCCAAACCCAGCAGCGACTTCAATCCATAAGTCAGCGTGGCCTCCGCACCACCGACACCGGGGGCGTTGTACAGATAGGCGTGGGAAACATTGTTTGGAAAATCGACCGTTAGTGCCCCTGCCAGAAAGCCGCCCAGCGAGTGACCCGCAACGGTAAAGGAGGAGGGCAATGTACCGTCTGACATCCACGCCACTACCTTGGCTTTGAGGCTGCGGTACTGCGGTTGCAGGTTCGCGCTTCCGAGCAACGCAATATCAATGGCGTCTGTCACAAGGTCGGAAAAACTCGACGTTCCTCGGATAGCAAGATACCTTCTGTCATCGCCATCGGCAAACACGACGGCTTGCAGATCAGTACTAGGGGGGCTATAAAAATCGACAACCGTATAGGTTTCAGCGAACCGTTGGGCTTCAGGTACCGACATGCCCTTGCCATCGTCAATCAAATTAGATTGGCTCGGTGAGCCTTTGCCAATATTTGAATATGCCGCCAAGGCGAACTCAGCATATTTATGAATATCTTGGAAAAACACCATAGCTCTACACCTACTTTGACTTGGAGAAAATTGAACCTAGAACAGCATTTTCCGCACCGCTGTCAAAATCGGGGCATCCAAAACTGGACCCATGTGCCGGCGATGGGAAGTCTCCTCCTCCACGCCCATAGCGAACCACCTCCCCAAGCAATTTGTTGTCGGCGCGACGAACTACTTGGATATGCAATCTCGATATCTCTGGATTGCCTTTCTTATAGAAGGATAGATCCCATGTGAATCTATATTCTGAACCAAGAGCGTTTTCCCCTAGCGTTGGTCGATAGAAATTGACTTGGCCCCATTTGGTGAAGTTCTCATTCGGTATCTTTATAACTTCATAGACGCGCACCCCACCGTCTTTCGCGCAAAGTTCCCTTACCTGATAATCGAGATAGGCCTTTCGCCCCTCGAAAAATACCACCAGCGCAATAACGACAAGCAGCACCACGGAGATTGTGGACTTGACAAGCCCCCAACCCATCATTCGCTTTTTCATGGGATATGGAACCACGCTTCTTAATCGCGGTGTGTTCTCAGGCATGTTTGAATCCGGCGCGCATGGCACCGGCCCTCGCGATCCGAGCCCAAACCAAGATGCGGTTTCTGCACTCATTACCCTGCAGCATGAGCATCCCTCCCTCGGGAATATTGGCCGGTGCCTTGCCCTACTACAGCCTTGTCGAACGGCCACGAAAATCAGCCTACGCCAACCGGAAATTGAACGCAAAAATTCTTGTTGATAAGCGCTGCGTCCCAGTAGGGTTTTCTAAACTAATTCGCAGCCTTGCCGCGACGGAAAAGCGTGGCGAAGGCCCTCAGGGAGAGTGGCGACGTCATCGCTTTTCCAGCGGACAGAGTTCATTCCGCTGACTTACGTGAACTACTGAACTGATGCCAGCCTGCTCGAACGCGATCGCACTCTGTTCTATGGCGGGGTCGATGCGCGCACGACAGGCTCCCTGACCAGTACCCCGATCATCACCGCCAGCAGAATCATCGCCCCACCGATCACGACAAACCCAACCGTAAACGACGTCGCCGCCAACACCGCCGCCGTCACCGGCCCGCATACGAAGGCCAGCGCCTGCGCGCTGCTGGCCAGGCCAAAGGCCGTGCCGCGGCGCGACTTGTCCGAGTGCAACGCGATCAGTGTGTTGGTCGGTGGAAACATGGCGGCGTTGAGCAGGCCGCCGAGCGTGAGCGCGATCACGAATAGCGGCACCGTGTCGCTCACCGCAAGCCCGAGGTAGGCCAGGCCCGTCAACGCGGAGGCTCCCGCCAGCAGCGCGCGCAGGCCCAGCCTGCGCATGGCGCCCGCCGACACCATCAGCACGCCCAGGCAACTCGCCACGCCCACCAGCGAGAATGCGATGCCAGTAGAAGCAATGGCCTGCGCCACGTCAAGCTTGTGCAGCGCAACGGAGGTGGATAGCGCCCGGAAGTTGGTCAGGCTGAAGATGATGAAATAAACAAACATCGCCAGCGCCAGCTGCAGGCTGATGCGGAAGGCGACAATGCGCCCCGTTGAGCCGCCCTCTTGCTGCGCGTTCGCCTCTGGAGTGTTGCCCACTGAATCCGCAGGCACCATGCGATGCACAAGGTACGTCACGATCACCATGCAAATGCCGGAAATGACAGTCGCCCAGCGAAAGCCGATCACCACGTTCAACAACGCGCCGAAGGCCGGCCCGATGGCCATGCCGATGTACTGCGCCCCGGAGACCATGTTCACCGCCGTGCGCACGCGCGACTCCGGCACGCTGACGCTCGCCAGCGCAATTGCCGCGGGATTGAATCCGGAGAACATGCCGTGCATGAACAGTAGCACCATCAACTGCCAGGGATGCTGGAGCATGCCCAACAGGGCAGTGATGATGGCCACCGAAATCAGGGCGCGAATGAACATCTTCTTGCGGCCGAGGCGGTCCGATAGGCTGCCCCAAAGCGGCCCGCCAATGAGCCGTCCCACACCCTGCGACACCACCGCGGCGGCCACCCAGAAGGCTGCGTCGGCTTCGCTGCCGGCTCCTATCTCGATCAGGAACAGCGGCAGGAATGGGTACCAGAAGTACACCGCCGTGGTGCCGGTGGCGGTGGCGAGGGTGATGATCGCCGGTATGCGATTGCGCTCGAAGGCCGCCCATTGCATGGCGGGCGTCCTATTCTTCGACGCGACGGTGGGCTATTCCGCCATAGCGAAAACAGGGAACGGTGAGCCGCTCGACCGGGACCCCATCGCGGGTGATCTCGTCCACGTGCGCAAGGATTCTGCGCGTGATGTTGGGCATGTCGAGCGACTGGCCCTCGGTGACGGGTACGTACTGCAGGTTGAGGAGCTCGCCGTTGCCGCCCATGTCGCCTTGCACGTGCGCCGCGTCGATCATGAAGAAGCGCACGTTGAAGCGCACCGGCCGCCCCGCCGGCGTCACGGCCCTCGCCACATAGGCGATGCGGGTGAAGTCCGGCGCCATGCCGGTGGCGAAGAAGGGTTGCCAGTGCTCGTGCACCGGCTTGTGGGGTTCGGGGTCCGGCGCGCCGACGATGAGCCCGGTCTCTTCGAAGGTCTCGCGCACCACGGCCGCAATCAGCGCGCGCGCCCGGCCCGGCGTGGCGCGGCGGGTCAGCAGGTCCATGACGGTCGGCGGCACAGGGGCGACCGCGCGCACGCGGCTGTCGTACCGGTCCACCTTGCCGCCGGGAAAAACGTAACGCTGCGGATGCACGGAGTGGCGCTGGTGGCGCTCGCCCATCAGCACTTCCACGCGGCCGGCGCGGCGGCGGGTGATGATCAGCGTCGCCGCATCGCGGGGGCGCGACGCGCGTGACGGCGCGTCCGAGGGCTTGCCGGCGGACGACGTGCTCCTGTCCGCCGAACCGCCTGAAGATCCTCCCGAGGCGGCTCCCTGCAAGGCGTTACTGGAAGCCAAGCAGCTTGGCGAACTGGTCCGCGCGTGCGGCCCCCGTGGGGCTTGGCGGCGCGTACTGCGACGGCAGGCCGCCCGAGTCATAGATGGTCGCAGCGCCGGTGTCCGAGTTCAGCACCTTGTTGCCCTCGGGCGTGATCAGGTAATTCACGAAGAGCCGGGCTGCCGCCGGGTGCTTGGCCTTCGCGCGTGCTGTCAGCACCAGCGTCGCCTCGATCCCCGTGGTCTGGTCGAGCTTCGCGATCTCCAGCGGCGCGCCCTTCTCCTTCGGCCCCATCAGCTGCGGCACCAGCACCGGCACCATGATGCTGCCCTCACCCGCCCCCAGCGCCTGGATGCTCTGCGCCCCGCCCGGGTAAAGGCGCGGGTTCTGCGCGCGGAACTTGGTGAAGAACTCCTCGCCCTTGGTCTCGAGCACCAGCGCCCAGAATTCGGCGATGGTCGTGCCCACACGCGGGTCGGAGACCTGGATCTGGCCCTTCCACTTGGGATTCAGCACGTCGTTCAGGTCCTTGGGTGCATCCGCAGCCTTCACCTTTTGCGTGTTGTAGCCGATCTGCCATGGCGCCACCTGCACGATCACCGTCTCGCCCTTGTTGAACTTGGCCGGCACCTGGCCGGAACGGATGGCGGGAATGTTCGCCTGCGCGAGGGACTCGATCCACCCCTTCTTGATGCCATCTCCCGTGTAGGCCTGGTAAGGCCCGGCAACAATGACGAAATCGGCGGCGATATTGCCCGACTCGGCTTCGGCGAAATAGCGCTGGGCGAGCGGCCCGGTGGACAGGCGAAGGAACGAGTACTTGATGCCGTACTTGGCCGTGAATGCGTCACCGACGCGCTTGGCAACGCTGTCCACGAGGGCAATGTAGAACACAACTTCCCCTTCGGCCTTCGCCGCCTTGATCAGGGTGTCCAACTCTGCCTGCAGGCTCGCCGCGCTTGGGGCAGTTGCCGTGGCAGGTGCGGCGGGCTTGGTCGCCGCTTGCGCGATCTGAATGCCCCCTGGATGCGTATGGACAGGTGCGCCATCATGTGCCTGCGCCCCCCCGAGCGCGAACATTCCCGTCGCGATGCAGGCCGCGAGCGGCCAGAATATATTCGAATTCATAGACTCACCCTTTTTGAAACAAGAATTGGGACTCATTGGCTAACCAGCATTCGATGTGTGAACGTGAGACTACTAAAAGTACAGCTTCGCAGCGTTATCGCAAATCATCTTGCGCTTGCCCGCTTCGGCCCCCCCGGCGAATGTCTCGTCGATGATTTTTTTCGAGTCGGGCCAGGTCATATCCGGCACCCCGCATTCCTTGTAGGTCCCCAGCATGCGGTGCTGTTCGTCGGCTTCCTTGTCCTGTGTCATGCCGGTGTTGCCCGCGACGGTCTGCTCGGCATCGGCCATGACGGGAACCACTTTGGGGTTGACGAATAACGCGCACTCGACCGTCCCGAGACCACTGTCGGCCAGCGCCTCGATCAATGCCACCTTGCGTTCGGTGGCATTGATCGCCGGCTCCATCTGGAACCCCTCGCGGGGCCCCATCTCGATCACCCTGACCCGGGCAGGAATGTCTCCCATGGGATGATGTGATACCGAGATCAGCTCTTGAACCCGTACAGCCTTGCCGCGTTCTCGCTGATCATCTTGTGCTTTTCGTTCGCTGGCACGCCGGTGAAGGTCTTGTCGATGATCTTCTTCGAGTCCGGCCACGTGGTGTCGGTGTGCGGATAGTCGGAGGCCCACATGAGGGTCTCCACGCCCATCATGTCGCGCAGCCGGATGCCGGCGACGTCTTCCTGGAAGGTGGCGTAGCACTGCTTGCGCCAGGTTTCACTGGGCAGCTCGGTGATGGTCGACCCGAGGTAGGGCTTGTGCACGCGGAACACATGGTCGGCACGCTCGAGGAATGCCGGGACCCAGCCGATGCCGCCTTCGGCGAACACGATCTTCAGCTTGGGGTGGCGCATGAATACGCCGCCGAACATCATCAGGCCCACATGCTCGCTCATGCACAGCGTGACTGTGGTGATGCCCATTTCCTTGGTGCCCATCAGCGCCAATTGCTCCGGTTTCAGCCCGCGCAGGAACGGCGTGGTGTGGATGTGGATGCTGACCGGCATGTTCAATTCCTCGGCGGCGGCCCAGAAGGGCTCCGCGCTGGGGTGGTTCAGCGGCAGGCCGCCGTCGCGCTGCGACAGGAACACCGAACGGATGCCCTTCTTGGCCGCGAACTTGATGGCCTCGACGGCGTTCTTGCCGCCGTTGTCATCGAGCATTGGCACCACACCGATGCCCTGGAGGCGCGACGGGTTGAACTTGCAGAAATCCGCCATCCATTCGTTGTAGGCATGGGCACAGGCCAGTCGAATGTCGTCGTTGGCGCAACGCTCCAGGTATCGCATGATGCCCGGGTACATGACGTCGGCGTCGAGGTTGTCGATGTCCATGTCCTTGAGGCGCGCCTCGGGATCGAAGGAGCCCTTGCACATGTTGGCGTAGGTCACCGGCTCCTTGAGGTACTCCTCCTTCTTGCGACCGGCCACGGCGCTGGTCGAGACAAAGCGGGGCTCGGCGCCGGGCGCCATGATCCAGGCATCGCCCTTTTCATAGCTCACGACCTTGGGCGCCAGTTCCTTGAGCGCCTGGGGCACATTCATGAACAGGTCCGGCGGTTCGTTGATGTGCGAGTCGGCTGATACGATGTCGTAGTTTTGCATGGCAGTCACCCTTTCAAGATGTTATCAATAATTAAAATTGCTACAATTCTTTCGGGCATTGGCCGAGCGATTGTTATCACGCTTGGGCGGCCCGTTTGGCCCCTTACTTGAACAACTTGTTCCACTTTTCGCGGTAAACCTTGACCACTTCCGGCGGATAGGCATTGACGTCCCAGGGCACAATGGCGTTGAAGTCGAGCGAGCGCGGAATGCCGCTGCGCGGGCTGGCCGTTTCGCTCTGGCCCACCCAGACCGCCTGTCCCTCCGCCGACATCAACCAGTCCACCAGTACCAGGGCCGCGTTCGGCCGCCGGGCCCATTTGAATGCTACTACGGCGTGCGTGCTCCCGAATGCCGGATTCGGCATTACCATCTCCACCGGCGCTCCCTGCTTGATGAGCCCTGCCGTGGCGGTTGGAATCCCAAAGGCGCTGACCACCAGTTCGCCGGAAGCGACGGCCTGCCCCAGCGGCACCGACCCATTGTAGAGCTTGGGATTCTGCCCTCGAAGCCTGGTCAGGTAATCCGCGCCCTGGGTTTTTTCCAGCCAGTCGTACCAGGCAACCAAGAGGGTGGCGGCGATCTCCGAGGTTCCGATTTTCCCCTTGAATTCCGGGCGCAGCATGTCCGCATAGGTCTTGGGCGGCGTCGAAACAAGGTTCTTGTTGTACAGCATCACCGCCGGCTCACGTGCCAGCGTGACCACCGTGCCATCGAGCAGGTGCAGCTGCGGATACCCGACAAGCCCCGGTCCTGCAGGCCGCAACGTCTGCCCTTTCTTCGACAACCCGACCATCCAGGCGATTTCCGTGGTCGCGTAAAGATCGGCCCCATCCGCACCGCTGTCGCGTTCCTGCTCCACCTTTCCGAGCAGGGCCGCGCTCACGCCGCGCTGGGCCTCGAGTTCGATGTCTGGATACGCCTTTTTGAACGCCGGGGCAATTCGATCGAGCACAGGCTGCGCGATGTAAAAGACGACCTTGCCCTCCTTCCTCGCGGCAGCGAGGACCTTGGTCCACTCCGCCGGTTGGTAGGCGGCACTGCCCTGCGCAAGCACCGCTCCCGCCCCAATGCCGAGCAATGCGCCTGCCAACAGCCGCAACGCGTGCGTCAAAAACGGGGGCCGCATCCTACTTGCCCTTACGTGCCGTCTTGCGTGCAGTCTTTCGGACCACACCGCGTTTGGCTACTGGACGCTTCACGCTTTTCTTTGCGGCAGCCTTTGCCGGCTTGCCCTTCTTTGCGGCGGCCTTTGCCGGCTTGCCCTTCTTTGCGGCCGGCTTGGTGCCCGCCTTGACCTGGCGCTTGCCAACCGGCTGGAAGAAATAGGCCCAGGTCGAGGGGTTCATGCTCGGGCTCTTGTAGACGCTCTTCAGTCCCTCGTTCATCAAGCTGAACGTTTTTGGCAGGTTTCTCGACTCGATTTCATAGGCTGCCATATACCCATAGTCCGGCCGGGTCTGGCGTCGCTGCTCATCGGTCAGCTTGTAGCGTTGCGCCGCCACTATGCCCGGAACCTTGAGCACGTCGGGCAGGTGGATACGGTCATACCAGTCGTTGAACTCCGCATCCGTCCCCGGGGCACAATTCGTCATCACGAACATCACATACTTGGCCATCGCATCCTCCTCCAATCCATCATCGAATCAAGCCGCGCGGCTGTGCCGCGCGGCGCCTGTCCCGGCATCAAAGCCGGATCGTTTCTCCACCATCGGTCATCAACAACGCTCCGGTCACATGGTCGGACAAGGGCGACGCCAGGTAGCAGGCCAGCGGACCGATTTCCTCCGGCTGACCCTGCCTTCCGTCCGGGATTTTCGCCATACGGTCCTCACGCGCCTTGCCGGGCACACGCAGGATTTCCGGGGTCAGGTCCGTGAGGAAAGTACCCGCACCAATAGCATTAACCTGGACGCCCTTGCTGGCCCATTCGACCGCGAGCCCACGCGTAAACTGGATCAAGGCACCCTTCACCGTGCAGTACCCCACCAGGTTGGCCACGCCCTTGACACCGGCAGTAGACGCCATGTTGATCACCTTGCCCGACTTCTGGGCGAACAAGTACGGTGATGCGGCCTTGCAGAGCGTTGCCGCGCTGTGCACGTTGATCGTGAAATGCCACAGCCAGTCGTCCAGCGGCAGCTCGTGGAACGGCTTGATTACCTGGCCACCCGCATTGTTCACCACGATGTCCAGCCGGCCGAAGGCCTTGACCGCCGCCTCAGGCACCTTCGCCAATGCCGCCATGTCCGTGACGTCACAGGCGAAAGTCTTGATCCGGCCCGACGCATGCGTGGCCAGTTCATCAAGGTTTTTCGATGAACGTGCAACGCCAAAGACATTGACGCCCTCATCGGCCAACGCCGTCGCGATCGCGCGTCCGAGGCCACGGCTGGCCCCGGTGACAATGGCCGTTTTACCTGCCAGTTTGAAGTCCACTGCGCCTCCGATCAGAGAAAGCGCTTTGGATTGTCGATCAGCACTTTGCGCTTGGCTTCCTCACTAAGACCAGGATGCTTGGCAATGGCTGCCAATCCCTGTGCGCTCTGCTCTGAGGCGATCGGGTGCGGCCAGTCGGAGATGACGACCACCGACTCCGGGTAAGCCGCATACACCTCGGGAATCATGGTGTCGTCGGTAAATGCAGCGACGAAGCACTGGCGGCGGAAATATTCGCTCGGCTTCATCGACAAGGTGGCCGACCCGCTCTTGTTGCCGAAGATGTTGGTGCCAACGCCGCAGGTCTGGTCCATCAATGCGAGCCAGCTGGGCACCCAATGAACATGCGCCTCGGCGTTACCGACCTTCACGTTCGGGAAACGCTCCAGCGTGCCCCCCAGGATGATGTCCGCGTAAGCGAACATCACTTCGACCACGTGCGTGGCAAGGTAGATCAGCGGCCAGGCCGTAGTGAAGCGGCCGATCGTGACCGCATTCTTCGGCGCGCCGACGGTGGACTCGTGAAACACCAGGGTCATGCCCAGGTCGTTGACCGCCTGCCAGAACGGGTCGCGGCTCGGGTGGTGCCACGGGATGTCGCCGGGCGGCGTGGGGTTCATGTAAATGATCTTCTGCCCGGTCTCCTTGTGGACGCGATGCAGTTCCTTCGCCGCCAGTTCCGGATGATTGACGGGGACCAGGATGGCGCCATTCAGGCGCCGGCGGTCGGCTTTGCAGAAGTCGGCCATGTAACGGTTGTAGGCCTGGGTCTGCGCAAGTGCCAGTTCCGGATCGCCAACGGCAGTGGAGAAGCCGACCATGCCCAGGGTGGGGAATACAATATGGACATCCGTATTGTCCGCATCCATCTTCTGCAGGCGAACCTGCGGGTCATTGCCGGAGCGGTCCATCTTCGACTGCGGCCCGTAGGTTCCGGCGAAGCCAGGATGCCCCGGAACCGTCGGGTACACATGCTCGGCCAATTGCAGCAGCAGTCGCCCGTCCTTGTCATTGAACCAGCGCGGGGCGCGGTCGCG
>CANJRC010000035.1 GCA_947476535.1 Betaproteobacteria bacterium | reverse complement strand
GGGCATCGCGGCGCGGTGCTGCATACCTACCCCTTCTATCACGCCTACACGGACCGCCATTTCGACCCGCTGTGGCGCGCCGCCGAGGCATCGGGCTTTCCGCTGCACTTCCACCGCGTGATCGCCAAGCAGAAGCCGGTGCCCTTCGCGATGAAGCAGACCGATGCCACCTGGCTGGCAGGCTCGGTGCTGCGCTTCTTCGCGCCCATGGAGCCGATCTGCTACATGGTGTTCAGCGGCATCTTCCACCGCCACCCGAAACTGAAGATCGTCTCCGCGGAGAGCGAATTCGGCTGGTGGCCGTTCTTCGTGCAGGCCTGCGACGACTCCTGGGAACGCCAGCGCCACTGGAGCAAGAGCGAGCTTACCGAAAAGCCGAGCGAATATTTCCGCAGGCAGGTCTACCTCACCTTCATGAACGACGTGGTGGGCTGCTCGAACCTGAAATTCATCGGAACAGACAACTTCATGTTCGCCACCGACTACCCGCACAGCGTGAGCGTGTGGCCCAACTCGCGGCGCTACATCGCCGAGCAGATGGCCGGCATTGCACCCGACGTGCAAGACAAACTGAAGGCGAGTAATGCCGTTCGCCTGTACGACCTTGCGGCCTGACGAACTGCGCATGCGCTCAAGCCCTCAGCGCCCCATCCCGGTCCCCACGCCGCTCACCCAGCCCTTCTGGGACGCAGCGAAGGACGGCAGGCTCGCGATCCAGCGCTGCCGGGGCTGCCGCCGCTACTTTCATCCACCGGTGACGGTATGCACGCGGTGCTACGGAACGGACCTCGGCTTCGAGCCGGTCAGCGGCCACGGGCACATCTATTCCCGCACCATCATGCACGACCCGCGCATGCGCGGTTTCGAGGAGGCGGTTCCATTCGCCATCATCATCGTCGAACTGGTTGAGCAGCGAGGCCTCTTCCTGGTGTCGAACCTACCAGGGGCCAGTATCGAAGACGTCGAGATCGGCGCCGAAGTGCAGGTCATGTTCGAGCCGATGGCCGCAGGCTTTGTCCTGCCGCAGTTCCGCCGCTCCGGCCGCTCATGAGCCACATCCGCAACCAGGTCGCCATCGTCGGTGTCGGCTATTCCGACCTCGCGCCTCACGCCGGCAAGAGCCTGGGCACGCTCGCCATCGACGCCTGCCGCACCGCCATCGCGGATGCGGGCCTGTCGGTCGATGACATCGACGGCATCAGCAACTATCCCAATGCGTCGCGTATCGGCGGCGGCGAGCAGGACGGCGTCGACATTGTCAGCGTCAAGTACATCGCGCAGGCCCTGGCCCTCAGGCAGCTCAGCTGGTCGTGCTCGATCACCAGCGGGACCGTCGTGGCATCGCTCGTTCACGCCGTCAATGCCGTGGCCAGCGGCGCCTGCAACACGGTGCTGGTGTGGCGCGGCATGTTCAGTCCACCCGGGAAATTCGGCAGCTTTCGCTCCACGCACGTGGCCGGCGATGCGCAATTTACCGCCCCCTACGGCTTTGCCAGCAACGTCATGATCTTCGCCTTTGCCTACGCCCGTTACATGGCGGTGTACGGCGCCACCCGCGAACACATGGCCACCTACGTGGTCAACGCCCGCAACAACGCAAGCATCAACCCACAGGCCGTGTTCCACGGCAAGCCTATCTCCCGCCAGGACTACATGAACGCACGCATGATCGCCAACCCGCTCAGCCTGCTCGATTGCGACCGCCCGGTGGACGGCTGCGGCGCGCTGGTCGTGACCACAGCGGAACGCGCGAGGTACCTCCAGCATCGTCCGGCCTACGTCGTCGGCGGCACGGCCGGCGGCTTCAAATTCTCGCACTCTCCCGTGCTCGACCTGGAGAGCTGCATGGAGGCCGCGCAGGTCGTGGCCCGCGCGTTGTGGAAAAACATCCCGGGCCTGACGGCCGGCGACATGGATTTCGCCAATATCTACGACGGATTCAGCTTCTTTATCTACCCGTGGCTCGAGGCATTCGGATTCTGCAAGCAGGGTGAGGCCTTCGCGTACATCCAGGACGGCAGGATCGCGCGCGACGGCGCCATGCCGCTGAATCCGTCGGGCGGCGCCATCGGCATGGGCCGACTGCACGGCTCGCCGCAGCTCATCGAGGCGGTGCTGCAGTTGCAGGGGCGCGCCGGCGCGCGGCA
Source organism: Betaproteobacteria bacterium (assembly GCA_947476535.1). Taxonomy (GTDB): domain Bacteria; phylum Pseudomonadota; class Gammaproteobacteria; order Burkholderiales; family SG8-39; genus CAIYPG01. The sequence continues at coordinate 29,211 of CANJRC010000035.1, read as the reverse complement.
GCTGAAGAAGGCGGATGTCACGCTGGTGAACTCCGGATCGCCGCTGGGTACCGGCGCCGTCGTACTCAGCAATGAGGCCATCTGACGGTCGCGACCGCCCCCGGCTACGGCAGGAACACATGAGAAGAAGGATGGGCAGCATCCATGAGCAAGACAAGCAGTGAGCGCAAGCCCGCACTGGGCAGAGAAATGGGCCCCCTGCCCCTCAAGGGCGTAAGAATCACGGACCTGACCTGGGCATTGGCCAGCGCGGGTAATTCTACGCTGCTTGCGAGCCTGGGCGCCGAAGTGATCCGCATCGAATGGCCGGAGCGCATGGACTTCACTCGGCTATCAGAGACGGCCGGCGTCGGCATCTCCTCGCGCGAGGTGCAGCGCACGCCGCTCGGCCCGGGAAAGAAGGAGATTCCATACCAGAAGAAGGGTGCCCCCGTACCATCACTGGCCAACCGCAGCGGAGTCTTCAACGACCGCAACCCGGGCAAGTACGGCATCACGCTCAACATGAGCCTTGCCGAAGGCCGCGAAATATTTAAACGCCTAGTGAGCACAAGCGATGTCGTCATGGATGGTTTCAAGGCCCCGGTGATGGGAAAATGGGGCCTGGGCTACGACGACCTGCGCTCCATCAAGGAGGACATCATCTACATCCAGATGTCCGGCTACGGCAACAGCGGCCCATGCCGCGATTACGGATCGCTCGGGCCAACGGCGCAGGCCTTCTCTGGCCTGGGTTATCTGCACGGCCTGCCCGAGCCGCACGAGCCGACCTCGTGGAGCCACTCCTATATGGATACCACACCGCCCTTCTACGGCGCGCTCGCCGTGATCGGCGCATTGCACCACCGCAACCGCACCGGCCGCGGCCAGTACATCGACCAGGCGCAGTACGAACCGGGCCTGTTCCTCAGCGGCACGGCGCTGCTGGATTTCTCGGCCAATGGGCGAGGTTCTACGCGCCACGGCAACCGCTCGCCGCACCTACCCGCCGCACCTCACGGCATCTACCGCTGCGCCGGCGACGATGCATGGATCGCCATCGCCGCCTTCAACGATGCCGAATGGTGGGCCCTCTGCGCCTGCATGGAAAATCCCGAATGGACCCGCGAGGCCCTCTTCGCGACGCTCGAGGCACGCATCGCCAACCAGGATGCGCTCGACACATTGGTCGAATATTGGACCATCGCGCAGGACCGCTACACGCTCATGTACCGCCTGCAGGAGGCTGGCGTGCCTGCAGGTGCCGTGCAGTCCCCCGAGGACAAGGTGCGCACCGACCCGCACCTGAAGGTGCGCGATTTCTTTGTCCAGCTCGATCACAGTGAACTGGGCACCTGGCCGTTCACGCGTCACCTCACCCCGAAGCTGTCGGCCACGCCGGCACATCCAGGCGGACCAACGCACCGCGGCGCGCCCTGCATCGGCGAGGACAACCGCTATGTCTACGAGCAACTCCTGGGCATGAGCGCGGAAGAAATCCGCGCCTATGAAGACGGGGGGGTGATCTGATCATGGCGGACATCCATGCAAAGTCGCAGGCCGCGCGGGCAACACCCGGATTTTTCGATGACATGCGCGTGATGGAGGTCGGAGGCGAGTCCGTGGACTTCTGCGGCATGCTGCTCGCCGGCGAAGGCGCTGACGTCATCAAAGTGGAGCCGCCCGAAGGCAGCCCAAGTCGCAGGATCGGCCCCTTCTACGAGGACCGTCGCGACAAGGATCGCAGCCTGTTCTTCTGGACCTACAACCGCGGAAAACGCGGCGTCACGCTCGACCTTGATTCGGCACGGGACCGACAGCGCTACCTCGACCTGGTCAGGACCGCCGACGTCATCATCGATGCGCAACCGGCCGGCCACATGAACGCGATCGGGCTGGGCTACGACGCGGTGAAACAGGTCAACACGGGCACCGTCTATTGCTCGATTACGCCATTCGGCCTGTACGGCCCTTGGCGCGACTTCAAAGGCTCCGACCTCATCCACCAGGCGCTCGGCGGCTCGGCCTACTGCATCGGCTACAGCCAGCAATCGCCCGGCCAATGGGATACCCCTCCCTTCATGGCGCAGAGCTGGCACAGCTATGCCATCGCAGCAGAACATGCCGCCGTCGCCATCGCCGCCGCGTTCTACTGGCGCCACCATCCGGACAGCGGTGGACGCGGCCAGTTCATCGACGTCTCCATTCACGATGCCTGCGCGCAGGCCACAGAAGGCACCGTCCCGCGCTACATCTATACCGGGCGAAACCAGGTGCGCAGTGCTCCGCAGCAGATCCGCTGCGCGGACGGGCGATTCATCGCGCTGGTGATCACGATGCTGCGCATCGCCAACCTGGTAAAACTGCGCGAGCTCCTGGCTCCCGCCGGGCTCGACAAGGAACTCGAGGACCCGCGCCTCTGCCAAGCCGACTACATCAAGACCCCGGAAGCCACGCAACGCATCGCCGCGACGCTCGGCCGATGGGCGGAGACAAAAACCGCGGAAGAAGCCTTCCACGCCCTTCAACGCTGCAATGTCGTCTGCGCACCCAACCGGCCTCCGGAAGAACTGCCGGACGACGCCCAGTGCAGGGAGCGCAACAATTTCGTGGACATCGAGCACCCGGAACTCGGTCGGCATTTCACCTATGTGAGGCACCCCAGCCTGCGATCGGAGGCCAGCTGGCGGACGGGCCCCCGAGCACCCTTGCTGGGCGAGCATGACGAAGAGATTTGGCGCCAATTGCAGCCGAAAGCGTGACTGAAGGCGGAATAATTACTGATACGATTATGCAGTATCCATTGATGGTGCTACGTAAGACAGTAATATCCTGACATGAAGCAACGCCGAGAACCGACTCTGATGGCTCTCAACGCTGCGCCTGCCGCGCCGCGGCAGCCATTTTCGCGCGCAGCACCGGCATCTCCTTTTGCATGGCTCGCTCGCCCTCCAGGATGGCAAGGTGCTTGGCATTGAAATCGGTGCCGGAAATGCCGGCGATGGCCGGCCGCACCACGACGTCGGCATCGCGCAATTCCAGGGCTGCGATGCTCTGGCCCATGATGGCGAACGACTGCAGCAGCACTTCGATGCTGCTGGCGGTCTTTTGCTCGCGCGGCCTGGAGGAAATGTCCACGGCGATCACCACGTCCGCGCCGAGTCCCCTGGCGATGCGCACCGGCACCGGGCTCACCAGGCCGCCATCGACATAGTCGCGATTGCCTATGCGCGCCGGCTGGAACACGCCGGGCACGGAGGAGGAGGCACGCACCGCCAGCCCCGTGTTACCGGTGCGGAAGACGATGGCATCACCCGACTGCAGGTCGGTCGCGACGATGGCGAGCGTTCGCGGCAGGCGCTCGATGGCGCGCCCGCCTAATGTCGCGTTGACGTAGTCCTGCAACGCCTCGCCCTTGATCACGCCGCGATTGGGCAGCGACCAGTCGGCCACCGTGGTGTCATCCATGGCGAGCGCGGCCTTTTGCAGGTCGAACCCGGACATCCCACTGGCGTACAGCGCACCCACCAAGCTGCCCGCGCTGGTTCCGACAATGAAATCGGGCACGATCCCCTGCGCTTCGAGCGCCTTGATCACGCCCACATGGGCGAAGCCGCGCGCGGCACCGCCACCCAGGGCAAGCGCGATCTTTGGGGGCGGTGGGGGCACCACCGCTGCAGGCACAGGCGCGGTCGTCGCAGGGGGTGGCGCACTTGCGCAGGCGCTAAGGGCTAGCGATCCTGCAACGGCAAGCCGCGACACCCAGCGTGCGAGCGGCGTTCTTGCCGGCCGCTTGCCGGCACTTTCGCGCAACGATGGTGCCGCATGAAAAAGCAAAGGGGTCGTCACTGAAAATTCCCGTGGTGATTTCAATACGCGATTCTAGAGCGCGACGCACGCAATACCGCCGCGACAGCCTTTCGACAGTCCGATGTCAGCCTGCTCTTGATATAGGTCAACGTGAGCAGCGCCAGCGAGTATTAGCCTTCAAATCATCTGAATGAGAACAGTTCTTATTTGTTGCATTTGAGAATCATTCGCATTAAAATATCACGACGGACTAACTAACCTTATGATTAAAGGTGGTATTTATGTTATCACGCCTCGGGAAATCTTGTCGAATCTCGCTCACTCTTGCCATTCTCGGCACCGCAGTGGCCGTTCCAGTGGCCGCACAGGAAAAAGTGCTGAACCTTTATACCGCCCGCCACTACCAGACGGACGAGGCCCTCTACACTAGCTTCACAAAACAGACCGGCTACACCATCAACCGCATCGAGGGCGGCGAGGATGCACTTTTCGAGCGCATCAAGAGCGAAGGCGCCAACAGCCCGGCCGATGTGTTCATCACCGTGGATGTGGGCCGCATCTGGCGCGCCGACCAGGCGGGCATCTTTGCCCCGGTGAAGTCGGCCGTGCTCGAGTCGCGCATCCCTGCGGCCTACCGCGACCCGGCGGGCAAGTGGTTCGGTTTTTCTGCGCGCGCGCGCGTGATCGCCTACAACAAGGCGCAGGTCAAGCCGGGCGAACTCGCCAACTACGAGGATCTCGCCGATCCCAAGTGGAAGAACTCCATTTGCATCCGCTCCTCCACCCACCCCTACAACCTGTCGCTGGTGGCAAGCATCATCGCCCATAACGGCGAGGCAAAGGCCGAAGAATGGGTCAAGGGACTGAAGGGCAACCTTGCACGCGACCCCAAGGGTGGCGACACCGACCAGCTCATGGGTGCGGCCGCTGGCGAGTGCAAGATTGCCGTGGCCAACACCTATTACATCGCACGCCTGATGCGCTCCACGCGACCCAACGAGAAGGCAGCTGCGGACCAGCTAGCCTATGTGTTCCCCAACCAGGTCAATCGCGGCACGCACATGAACATCTCCGGCGGCGGCATGCTGAAGAACGCCCCGCACAAGGAAGCCGCGGTGAAGTTCCTCGAGCACCTCGCCGGCGACGATGCCCAGCGCTACTTCGCCGAGGGCAACAACGAGTGGCCTACGGTACGCGGCGTGAAGATAAACAACGCCGCGCTCGCATCAATGGGCGAATTCAAGAGCGATGCCATCAACGTGGCGCAACTGGGCAACAACCAGCCGGCCGCGCAGCGCATTGCCGACAGGGTCGGGTTCCGATAGTAGTAGGACCGCGCGGCCTGCTACGCTGCCCGAAATGAAAAGGGCGCACCGAGGTGCGCCCTTTTGCTTACCGCCTGCCGCGCCGCGATCAGCCCTTGGAGCGCGAGCGATACTCGTTGGTGCGGGTGTCGATCTCGATCTTGTCGCCGGTGGCGCAGAACAGCGGTACCGGAATCTCGAAACCGGTTTTCAGCTTGGCTGGCTTCATCACCTTACCCGAGGTGTCGCCGCGAATTGCCGGTTCAGTGTAGATGATGTCGCGCACCACGGTTTGCGGGATGTCCACCGAGATGGGACGCTCGTTGTACATCGTGACTTCGGCGGGCATGCCCTCTTCCAGGTAGTTCAGCGCATCACCCATGTTCTCCTTGTCAACTTCGTACTGGTTGAATTCGGCATCCATGAACACATAGAACGGGTCGCCAAAGTACGAGTACGTAACGTCCTTGCGATCGAGGTTGACCATCTCGAATTTATCGTCTGCGCGATAGACGGTCTCCGAACCGGCGCCGGTCAGCAGGTTCTTAAGTTTCATCTTCACGACCGACGCGTTGCGGCCGGACTTGCTGAACTCGGCCTTCTGGACGACGAGCGCGTCCTTGCCGACCATGATCACGTTTCCTGCACGCACTTCCTGGGCGATTTTCATATTCGCTTTACCTTGGCTTTATTGCTGTGGGTTGGTTTCATTGCCGCCGCCGGTCAGCAATGCCGAAGCCGGCGATCCCCCTTTATGACGCCAGGGAACGGCAGATTCAAGAGGCCGACGATTTTAACCGATTCGCGCAGAATTGGGCCAGTTTTTCGGCCAAATTCCCGGCTAAATCAAGCGCTTTTGGCCATCGCCGCGCATGGTCGGCGAGCGCTTTCTGATGGATCATCATCGCCTGCCAGGCCATACCGCAGTCTCCCCTTCCGTTCCATGCCAGCCAAAACTGTCGCAAGGACCGCGCTGACTCCGCTTGAAGCCCCGCGCACCAATGATCGAGAAAGGCATCGAGCTTGACCCAGTGTGCATCATCGGCCTGCGGATAGATCTGCCAGACGAACGGACGAGCCGCCCATTGCGCGCGAACGAACGAATCCTCCCCGCGCACGAAATTCCAGTCGCAAGTCCACAACAACTCATCGTACTCGGGTTGCGCGAGGAACGGCAGTAGCCTCACCTCGAGATTGCCCCGCCGCAGCGCCTTGCCTTCCTCCGCCGCATCGGGTGTGTGCGGAGCATCGAAATAGGCCAATACCTGGGGCAGCAGTTTTCCAGTCGGCACAGCGGCAACGACAGGCCGATCCGAATTTTCCCATGCGCCCAACAATGAACCCACGCCGGCATTTTCGTACCCGAACAGCGAAACGGCGAGCGCTTCGGGTGCCAGGGGCGCAAACCCTCTCGCCTGCCAGAACGCGCCACACGCCCCAGGATCAGCGAGGAAGTCATCCCGCCGCGCATCAAGACCGCCCTCCTTGATGAGCCCGCCGGTGTCCGGCCCGAAACCCGGAAAGAAGAAGTAGCGGCGCAATGCCAATCGCGGATGCGGCGAAGGCAGCCCATGGTGCGAGGTCACCCAGGGCTCGGCGCTCAGGTATTCAAGCGTAATCCACAAGGAAGCGGGATCGCGTCCAGCCATCGCCTCGGCATAGGCATCGGGGAGGCCACAGCCGAATGCATCAACCGCAATATCGGCGGGATCGAAGGACTCGCCCGGTCCGACTGGGGGATCGTCATGCCAGAGCAGGATCTCGACACCCGCCACGCATTGGCGTGCGGCGCGCACATCGACATCCGGACACAAGGCCCCAAGCACTTCGAGCCCATCGATCCACAATCGCACGCACCCGCCACGATCCGCACTGCCGCCTGTTGGGCTGCGCGCCGCCAATTCTCGCGCCAACCGCCAGCACACCGCTGCATCGCCATAGTTGTCGACGACGCGGCAAAAGACATCCCACCGCAGCCGCCGTGACCTTGTTTTCCGCATCACCGCGCTAAACGAGGTCAGTACTCAACGCGTCGGCCGCTGCGCGTGCGCCCGATAGCACGTGACAGCACCAGCAGGGGCACGAGACCCACCGCCACAATCACCAGCGATGCGGCGGCGGCCTCTGGCAGGCGCTCGTCCTTGGCCATGTTGTAGGCCTGAACGGCCAGCGTGTCGAAATTGAACGGCCGCATGGCGAAGGTGGCGGGCAACTCCTTCATGACATCGACGAACACCATGAGCCCCGCAGTCAGCAGGGTGCCGCGAAGGATCGGCACATGCACGCGCGCCAGCGTTTGCGCCGGGGTCAGGCCGAGCACGCGTGCCGCATCCTCCATGCTCGGGCGCACCTTGGCGAGTCCAGCCTCCACCGTCTGCAGGGCCACGGCGAGAAAGCGCACCAAGTACGCGTACAACAACGCGGCGATGCTGCCGGTCAAGAGCAGGCCGAGCTTCACGCCGAACTGCGCTTCGGCCCAGCCGGCGATCAGGTTGTCCAAGCGCGTCACGGGCACCAGGATGCCGACGGCAATCACTGCACCCGGCACCGCATAGCCCAGTCCCGCGATGCGATTGGCGAGGCTCACCTCCTGGCGCTTGACCACGCGCGCCGAATACGCGAACACCGCGGCCAGCGCCACGGCAATGACCGCGGTCACGCCCGCAAGGAACAGGCTGTTGCCGATCAAACGATAGAAGCGGCTCGTGAGCAACGGCTCGGTCTCGGTCCATACCACCTGGGCCAGAATGCCGACCGGCAGGAGAAAGCCGATCACCGGCGGCACGATGCACAGCACCACCACCAGCCAGCCGCGCCAACCCCGCAAGACATGCGGGCGGTTCATCGGTTGTGAGGCAACGTTGTCGTAGCGCGCGCGGCCGCGGTTCCAGCGCTCCAAGAACACCAACAGGGCAACGAAGCCCAAAAGCAGCGCAGCCAGTTGCGCCGCCGCAACTTGATCACCCATCGAGTACCACGCGCGATAGATGCCGGCGGTGAAGGTGTTCACGGCGAAGTAGGACACGGTGCCGAAATCGGCCAGTGTTTCCATCAAAGCGAGCGAGGTGCCGGCGGCGATGGCCGGGCGCGCCAAGGGCAACCCGACCGACAAGAAGGTGCCCCACACGCCACGCCCCATCTGCCGGCCGGCTTCAATGAGACTCATGGACTGCTCAAGAAATGCCGAGCGCGCGATGAGATACACGTAGGGATAGAGAACGAAGGAGAACATGGCGATGGCGCCCCAGGTGGAGCGCACTTCCGGAAACCAGTATTCGCGCGCCTTCCAGCCGGCCAACGCGCGTAGCTCGCTCTGCACCGGCCCGGCAAACTGCAGGAAGTCGGTATAAGCGTAGGCCATGACGTAGGCGGGCATGGCCAGCGGCAGGATCAGCGCCCACTCCAGGAAATCACGCCCGGGAAAACGAAACCAGACGACGAACCATGCAGAAAATATGCCAATCGCGTTGACGCCGATGGCCACGCCAGCCATCACGATCAATGTGGTTCCCACGTACTCGGGCAGCACGGTCTGGGCAAGATGGCTCCACGTGCCCTGCGAGGGAATGAACACGTGACCGACCACCACGATGATGGGCGCGGCCAACAGGATCGCCAGCAGGATACTGGCCCATCCCAATGGCCCGAGCGGACGCTGGTGGCTCGTCCGGCGCGCTTTTTCGGCAACTGCAAGGGCATTCGTCATGGTGCGGATTGTAGATGCACGGCTGCCCCCTCGCCCACTCCAACATGCGAATGATTCTTGTTGGGATGCCGGGCCGCACCTATAATCCGGACAGGATGGACACCAAGCCGATGCTAGGGGGCGACGTTCAGCCGGACAAAACGCCGGCAGCACCACTATTGTCGCTGCAGGACGTGCGTGTCGCCTATGGCAGCGCCGAGGTGGTGCGCAAGCTGTCATTCTCGCTCGAGCGCGGCAGCATAGGCTGCCTGCTGGGCTCCAGCGGCTGCGGCAAGACCACGGTGCTGCGCGCCATCGCCGGCTTCGAGTCGGTGAGCGAAGGCGAGATCCTCGTCAATGGCACGGTGGTCTCGGGACGCGACATGTTGCTGCCGCCGGAGCGGCGCCGTGTCGGCATGGTGTTCCAGGACTACGCGCTCTTCCCGCACCTCACGGTGGCGCGCAACATCGAATTCGGCATCAAGCACCTGCCCAAGGCCGAGCGCATCCGCCGCGTGAAAAAATTGATTGGCATCGTCGGGCTCGACGGCCATGACGACAAGTACCCGTATGAGCTGTCAGGCGGCCAGCAGCAGCGCGTGGCGCTCGCGCGTGCGCTGGCGCCCATGCCCGACTTGGTGCTGCTCGACGAGCCTTTTTCCAACCTCGATGTGGACCTACGCGAGCGGCTCGGGCACGAGCTGCGCGACATCATCAAGCGCAACGGCTTCACGGCACTGCTGGTGACGCACGACCAGCATGAAGCTTTCTCCATCGCCGATGAGATCGGCGTGATGAATGCCGGCCACATCGAGCAATGGGACACGCCCTACAACCTTTATCACCGTCCAGCCACGCGCTTCGTCGCCGACTTCATCGGCCACGGGGCCTTTGTCCCCGGTGCGGTGGTGCGCGAGGACCAGGTCGAGATCGAGCTCGGCACGCTCAATGGCCATGTGCCACCGGCCTGTCGGGTTGGCTGCGATGCCTGCGGCCAGGGCTGCAAGGTGGACGTGCTGCTGCGGCCCGATGACATCGTGCACGACGAGGCAAGTTCGACCAAGGCCGAGGTCCTGCAAAAGGCATTTCGCGGCGCCGACATCCTCTACACCCTGAAGCTCGACAGCGGTCGCAAGGTCATGGCCCTAGTCGCCAGCCACCACAACCACGCCATCGGCGAGCGCATCGGCATCCGCCTGTCGGTGGACCACATCGTGGCGTTCACGCAAGCCCCAGCTGCGGGCGGGATCATGCCCATGCAGGGCCCCCGAGGGCTCGGGATGACGGCGAAGGCGGCCTGAGTCGGACCGCGCAAACCGCCACCTAGCCGGATGTAAGATCAAAAATCACCGGCACATCAAAACTGAATTCATGGCCACGCAATGCGGGAGGGATGGCGACCCGATTGCGTCCGTTTCGCACCATATCTAGAGCGTAATCATCGAGCAACTGATATCCGCTTGAAGTCTTGAGACTAACCGAGCGAGTCATTCCTGTCGGAGCAACCTCAACTCGAACCTCCGCCGTCCCTTTCCACCCTCGTTCACGTGCCATAGCCGGGTAAGGCCTTTTCGTTCGATTCATGGTCAAGATGACCTCAGCTCGATACCTGGCGAGCGATCCTTGATCAAAGCCCTCGCTCTGGGCGGCAAGGGCAGGCCCCTCGGCAGCGCGCGGCGGCGCCGGCGCAGCGGGCGCTGCAGGCTGCTGTGCAGGCGCCGGTTGTACCTGCGGCGTTGCCTGGACCGGTGGTGGCGTCGGCACAGGCGCTGGCTCGGCGATGCGCGGTGCCGCAGGCGCGGTGGCCGGCGCAGTAAGTACCGGGCGCGGGGCCTCCAAGGGCGATGGCGGCAGAGCCGGCCGCGTCTCGGGCTTGGGCTCGGGGCGCTCCGGAAACTCACTCCGCGGTGCGATGCGCGCCGACAACACCATCGGGGGAGCAGCCGCAGGCCGACCTTCGCGCAGGTCCGGAAACAGCAACAGTACCCCGGCATGCAGCACCAGAGACGCGACGATGCAACCCGCCAATGCGCGCGTATCGCGGTCATTCGGGTCGATGCCCAAGGCGTGGGCGAGTGGGTGTGTCGAAGCAGGCATGGGGCCGCTATCTTACCTCTGCACTCCACCCGTGGCGCAGCGCGGGAAACCCGCCCCAGCGCGCTTCAGTCCGGACGTGCGGCACAGGCTACATCGAACAGCCGCTCCAGTTCCGGATGCACGCCGCGAACGCCGGCCACCACCTGCTGCGCCCAGTCGAAATACTGCTGCCGGCGCGCGAGATCCCAATTGAGCGGTGGATGGCTTGCGATATCGCGCAGGTTGCATATCTTGTCGGCCAGCTTCAGCAACTTTGCGGCATCGGACAGGCCCGGTGCATGCAACACCTGCAGGCGCTTACGCTCCATTTTCGGGAGCAGCTTGTCATCGGTTACTTCCAGTACGATGTCACGGATTGCCACGCCGAAGGCCAGTTCCAGTTCTTCAGGCGCGGTTTCGGTGTCTTCGATGGTGTCGTGCAGCAGCGCCGCGCAGATGACGGTTTCATCCTCGATGCCGGCTTCGTTGCGCAGCACATTAGCCAACGCGATCGGATGATTGATGTAGGGCGAGGCCTGCGGGTCCTTGCGGCGCTGGTCGCGGTGCTTGTGCGCGGCGAACGCGAGCGCACGCAGGATCAGGGCGATGGGAGTTGTCGGATTCATGGATGTCGGCGACTACGCGTCGCTTCGATCGGCCTGTTTCGCTGGCGAACCAGCGTGCCACAGATACCCCCGAAGCAATGCCCGGATTCTAGCCCCAATCGATCGATCGCCAATGGCAACCGGGGTAGACAAAGACAACGGCAGAGGGCGGGCTGGCCAACTGACCCTCCAAGTGAATCTGCTACGCTGTGCCATCCCACTTCGGAGCCACGCCATGAAACTGCATCGACTCGACACGCCCGGCACTATCGAAGGCATCGTCCTTCATACCGAGGATGCACCCACTCCCGGGCCCGGCCAGGCGCTGGTGCGCGTGCGTGCCAATTCCATCAACTACCGCGACCTCCTGATTGCCTGGGGCAAATACATGCGCAATCCGGTGAAGGGCGTGACTCCCCTGTCAGACGGCGCGGGCGAGGTGGCGGCCGTGGGCACGGGCGTGACGCGCGTCAAGGTGGGCGATCGCGTCGCCGCAACATTCACCCGCGGCTGGATCGGCGGCTCACGCCAGTCAGACACGCCGATGGGCGACCGCGGCGGCAGCGAAGACGGCATGCTGGCCGAATACGTCGTTCTGGACGAGGAAGAACTGGTCCAGTTGCCCGGGCACCTCTCGTTCGAGGAAGCGGCGACCCTGCCCTGTGCCGGCGTCACCGCCTGGGTGGCGCTATGCGGTTTCGGGACGCTCTCGGCCGGGGACACCGTGCTCGTGCAAGGCACCGGCGGCGTGTCCATATTCGCGCTGCAACTGGCCAAGCTCTTCGGCGCGCGCGTCATCGCCACGTCTTCCAGCGACGCCAAGCTCGAGCGCCTCAAAGCGCTGGGCGCCGACCACGTGATCAACTATGCCGCGAACCCGGAATGGGAGAAGGACGTCCAGGCCTATACCGACCGGCGCGGGGTGGACGTGGTGATCGAGGTAGTGGGCGATTTTGCCAAGACCCTCAAGTGCGTGCGCCACGGTGGGCGCATCAGTTTCATCGGCTGGATGGGCGGGCGCAAGGTTGACCTCACGGTGACCGGCATCATCGCGCGGCACATCTCCGTCCACGGCATCGGCGTAGGTAGCCGCGACGACTTCGAGGCGATGAACCGCGCCATCGCGCGTCACGCCCTTCATCCGGTAGTGGACAAGGTATTCGCTTTCGACGACGCCAGGGGCGCCTATGCCTACATGCAGGGCCGCACGCACTTCGGCAAGATCGTTATCGGCCCGGCCTAGACGGATGCAACAATTACTGACAGTTCCGTGACTAGTATATTACTGGTGCATGTATCAACGTAATAATTACTGACATCATACTCGAGGACGATTCGCCCATAAACCCTTGATGGTGTCGGGGAGCGTCATCGGGTCGAAGGGTTTCGCGATTACGTCGAGCACGCCTAGCGTCCGCAGTCGCTCGACCTCCTCGGGCTGGACCTTTGCGGTCATGAACACCACTGGGATGTCCGCGGTCTCAACGCGCTCGCGAATACGCACCAGTACCTCCGGGCCGTTCATCCCCGGCATCATCACGTCGAGCATGATGAGCTGGGGCGCAAGGCCCGCCACGGCAGCAATCGCTTCCTCGCCCGATCCGAAGGCATGCACTTGCATGCCGCCCACCATCTCCAGGGCCATGGTCGCGACCGTACGAATGTCGGCGTCGTCTTCCACCAGCATGATCTTCTTGAGTTCCTCGTTCTTGTCAGCGCTCATGCTTGCTCCGCGATAGGTATCTCGAAATAGAAAGTGCTGCCGCCACCGGGCCGCTCCTCGAAGGCAATCCTGCCACCAAGGCGCTCGATGATGCCGCGGCAGATGCTGAGCCCCAGCCCGGTGCCGCCGGCACGCCGCGCGTCGCTGGAATCGGAGCGCGCGAAACGCTCGAACAGCTGGGCGCGAAAATTCACCGGCACGCCGGGGCCGTTGTCGCTCACGCTCAAGCGTGCCCATTTGTCGCGGCGGATGATCGCGACGTCCACCTGGCCACCAGGCGCGGAAAACTTGCACGCGTTGGACAAGAGGTTAATCACCACCTGCACGAGACGGTCCTGATCCACCCGCACCCGCTGCGGCTGCTGCCCCGCATCGAACCGAACCCTGGCACCGTGCATCGCGGCAAATCCCTCGTTGGCGACGATGGAGCGGGCGACGAGCTTGCCCAATTCGATGACCTCGAACTTCATGTCCATCTTCCCCGACGCCATCCTTTCGGTGTCGAGGATATCGTTGACGAGTCGCACCAGGCGTTCGCAATTCTCGACCGCGATCGCGACCAGCTGGCGCGCCTTTTCCGGCAGCGCGCCAGTCACCCCCGCGGCAATGAGGCCAAGGGAACCACGGATCGAGGTGAGCGGCGTGCGCAACTCATGGCTGACCGTCGAGACAAATTCGCTCTTCATCCGGTCGACTTCCTTCAGCGCGGTGATGTCGGTAATCAGAAGGTAGAAGCCGATGACGCGCCCCTGCACATCCTCGCGCGGCACCAGCTGGGCCGAGAAATAGGCGGCGCGATCGCCATCGCTCGAAAACGGAAATTCGAACTGCGCGGGCTGTCCGCCCAGCACGTGCGCGATGTGCGGCTCAATGCGATCGTAAGTCTCCGGACCAAGAAGGTTGCGCAACGTGAAGCCGTGCAGGCGCTCGGCCGGCCGGGCCAGCCAGCGTTCAAAGGGCTTGTTGTGGAACTGCATCCGGCCATCGCGATCGGCGTAGCCGATGAGCGCCGGGACGGCGTCGGTAATCAGGCGCAGTTGCGTCTCGCTGGCGCGCAGGGCTTCCTCGGCTGCTCTCCGGCGCGCCTGATGGCGGTGGATCACCACCATGGCCCAAACCAGCAGCGTCAGCGCGAATACGATTCCCCACGCAATGAGAAATCCGGTGGTGCCTGCACTGAGGGTGGTGTCCTCCTGGCGCACCCGCAACGAACGCAGGGTACGCGCCCGAAACTGGTCTGCCAGGCTGTCCATCTCGCGATTCATGGATTCCGCCGCCGAAGCGCTGATCAGGCGCGTTGCAGCATCCAGCCCCAGCCTGGCACGAACGTCGGCGGTCGTATCGAGCCTGCGCATCCGCTCCTCCGCCAGGCTCTCCAATTCGCGCAGGATCCGCCGCTGGTCCAGGGTTTCAACGACACCGGCCATGCCGCGAATGTCCATGCCAGCCTCGAGGCGCGCCGCACGATAGATCGACAGGTCACCAGACGCGCCAGTCAGCAAATACTTTCGCTGAGCCGACTCGATGCGCTTGACCTGCGCCATAAAGGCTTCCAGGCGACCGATCTGAATGAGCGCGGCGCCTTCGTAGCGGCTGGCATCCACCAGCTCATCGATACTTCGGTACGCCAGCGTCCCCACTGCCACAAGGATCGCGAGGCCAAGGCCGAGGATGAAATTGATCTTGACGCTGAACGACAGCCGCACCCGCATCCTGGATCCCGCCGCCTCAGGCATTGCCCCGGATCGCCATCAAATCGCCGCCTGCCGCAGCGCTTGCAGCAGGGCGTCGATGCGCTGCCGAAACTGCGCATCGAGCGCACCACCCTCCTTGACGATCGGGGCGAGCACGTTTTCCGCTTCGCGTGCGACGCCCCCAAGCGCCGCGAAGCCAAACACCTTGGCCGAACCGGCCATCGTATGCAGCAACCGGTGCAACTCTGCCAGCGCTCCGGCATCCGGGTACCTCGCCCAGAGCGCGTCGATTTCGGAAAATTTTGCGGGCAAAGCGTCCCGATACTCGGCGTTGAGTTGCGCCAGTTTCTCCTTGAGGGCATCCGTGGTCACGGGTCAGGGCATCCCGAGCACGACTTTGAGCGCGGCCATCAGCACATCGACTTCGAATGGCTTGGTGATGTAGCCATCCGCGCCACCGGCAAGGCCCTTCTGCACCGATTCGCGCGTGGCCTTGCCGGTCAGCATGATCACCGGCACGGATTTCAGAACCGGATGGCGACGCATCGCAGCCAGCACGTCAAAGCCATCGGTGTCCGGGAGCATCACGTCAAGCAGGACGAGGTCCGGTGCAGGCGGCGTGCGAAACTGCTTGAGCACATCATCACGCTTGGATGCAATGCGCGGCTCAAGCCCTTCGAGTACCAGAAAGGTCTTCAGCAGCTTGGACAAGTGCGGATCGTCCTCCACGATGATGACCGCAGGCTTGCGACCGGCGGGCAGGTTGCGCGGAGGACGCGTGCGGCGCGCAATGCGCACGAAATAGCCCTGCTGCTGCAGGGATGCGGCGCCGACGCCGGCCTCTTCGCTTGCCTCGGCCAGCGCCCCGGGAGACAGCGACACGTGCTTTGACAACAACATTCCGAAATCCAGCGCCGCGGCTTCGGCCTTTGGCGCCTGCTTCAGCAGGCCAGCGGCAACCATTTCGCCCACCGTTTTCATGACGTCTTCGCGCTTGAGCGTTCGTACGCTGCGCGAAATTGCATCCACCGAGGCCATTCCATCGGCGAGCACCAGGATTTCGAGCTGCTGCTGGCCAAGCACCGTGTGCGCACCGCGCAGCTCCGTGTCGCCCTTGTCGGTCAGCTCGTATATGTCCTGCAAGTCGATCAGTAACCGGCTGTCCGAGGCCATGCTGCGCTCCGAGATTCGTTTCAACGCTTCAGCTTATTGTACCGGCGGGGAGAAACTTCGTAGCGCAAAGCCACCGCCATTCGCTTGGAAGCATAATGCATTTCTCCTTCACTGCGCTGACAGCCCCCCGTGACGCATCTGTCATACAGGCACTTTCACAATGGCTGGCAATTCCCCTCGAACACCTCACTGTCAAGACCAGTGTGGTCGTTCTGCAATGACATCCCGGGGATCACACATCATCGGCACGCCATTCCCGCCAGCCGCGCAACAATGGAAAGTACAGGGCCAGCGCAGCGTGGGATGTCGCGAGGACCATGGCATATCGCGCCAATTGCCCGCGATAGCGCTCGCGCTCGCGATCGAGGAACGCCTCGACATCGGCCCCCTCGTGGCTGCTTGTCTTGTAGTCCACAATCCACTGCCGTCCTTCTTCGTCGCGGAACAGGCGATCAATCACGACGCTCACGGTGATCTGACGCGCACTGCCATCCGCGTGCGCGGTTCCGGGTACCCGCGCGGTGATCCGGTGCTCATTCTGCGCCGCCGCCTGCGGGCCAAGCAACCATCGCCCGCGCTCGTCTTCGAGCACATTGGCGAGCGCATTGCGCACGCGCCCAGCCGCCGAGTCCAGCTCCGCCTCGGCCACGCCGCGCGAAGACAGCTCGTTTCGAAATACCTGTTGGAGAGCGTCGATGCGTTCGCCGTCCCAACTGGCCAGCTCGTCCTCGGCCATGCGCTGCAGCCAGCGATGAGTCACCGTGCCCACATGGCGCAAGGTCTCGCCCACCCATGCGAACTCCACTCCATCCCCCGCCCGCGTGGCCTGGACTCGCGGCCACGCGGCAGGGGACGGCAGCTCCGGCAACGACCAATCTGCACTGAGGCGGATGCTGCGATTCGAGTCGGCCAACGGCACGGGGGATGGCATGCCCTCGGCTTGCACCACAGCCCCACCTACAGCAATCGCCGAGCGGGCAAATGCGGCTTCCGCGAACGGCCAGCACTTGGCCAGCAGGCTGCGTCGTGATGGGGCTTGAACCACGGGCTGGCCGTTCTCCTGCCGGCCCAGCGCCGCTGCCAAAAGATGCAGGCGGGAGGCCGCGCGAGTTGCGGCGACATACAAAAGTCGGGCGCTCTCGGCGTCGTCCTCGGCTGCGCCAAGTCGCGCGAGGAACTCACCAATGGGCTCGCTGACTTCGCCGGCTTCCTTGATCGGGGCGAGCAGCAGCCGGAACCCATCGCGCTCGCCTGCGCGAGGCTGCGATGCCGGCCCCGCGCCCGGGCGCAGCCTCCATTGCAGGAGAGGTGGATCGTTGGCGCGCGAGCCACGGTCAAGCCCGGGGAGAATGACGCTATCGAACTCCAGCCCCTTGGCCTTGTGGATGGTCATCACCTGCAAAGTCCCGTCCGCCTCCAGGTCGGGCAGCGCATACAGTTGCTCGAGCCGCGCCTCGAGCGCCGATGGGTCGGCCAGTTCGCCGCCCTCGTCAAGGCCATCGAGCGCATCCAGGTACATTTCGGCATCTTCAAGATCGGTGGGCCCGTCGACACTGGCGGGACCGCCCAGAGCAAGCCAAGCGCCCTCGACGCGATCGCGCAACGCACCGCGCATGCGCGCCGCCAGCGCCCGAGCAAACACGGGCTGCACGCGCGCAAGGCGCCGGCGACCGTCTTCGCTCACGCGCGCGAGACGCGCGTCATCGTTGAGCGCATCCCAGATCACAGCGGCAGGCTGCAACGCCGGCCCCGCATCCTCTCCCCCCCCCTCGTCTGCAGACAATCGCAGCAGGTCTGCCAAGGTCAGGCCGCACCAGGGCGCGCGCAGGCAAGCAAGCCAGGCAATGCGGTCGCCGGGATGCGCCAGCGCTCGCGTCAGCGCGAGCAGGTCCTGCACCACCTGCTTCTCATGCAGCTGTTCGATATCGATGGCACGAAAGCGCAGGCCCGCCAATTTCAGGGCAGGTACGATGTCCGCAAGGTGCGTGCGACTGCGCACCAGGATGGCGACCGTCGCATCCGATTGCGCGCGCTTGGCCGCATTCACGATATCCGCGACCCGGCGCGCCTCCTCCAGGCGCGCCGCTGCGCGCCCGCCAGGTGTACCGTCATGCAGGAATGCATGCCAGCTTACCGCCGCGCCTTCCAGCGTCGCGTGAAAGGGCACCGAGTGTGCAAATCCCACGGATCCCGCCATCGCGTCGTCCGCATCGGGGAAGATGCGAGCGAACGCATCGTTTACCCATCCGACAATCCCGCCTTGCGAGCGGAAGTTCGTCGACAGGGTCAGGGGCTCCAGGCGCAACGCCCCAATGCCCTGGCTGCGTGCACGCAGGAACAGGCCCACCTCCGCCTCTCGAAACCGGTAGATCGACTGCATGGGGTCGCCGACCAGGAAGAGCGAGCGACCCTCCCCCTCGTTCTCGCCCGCCCCCGTTGGCGCGCCTCCCTGCCCCTGCCAACCAGCCGTCAGCCGCTCGATCAACTCGAACTGGCTGATCGACGTGTCCTGGAATTCATCGACGAGAATGTGGCGCAGGCGAAGGTCGAGGGACAGCAGCAGGTCGGTTGGCGCATCGGGCTCGCCCAGGGCGCGCACCGCCCCTTGGGCGACTTCGGTGAAATCGACTTCACCGCGCTCGGCGAACACCAGCTTGAGTTGCGCCGCGGCAATCGGCAGGAGCGACACGATCGCTTCAAGCGCCCTCCACTGCTGCTCTGTGTAGGTAGCGGGCGGCATGCCTTGCGCTGCGACGAACGCCTCCAGCATGCCAGGCACCGCGGCAAGCCCGGCGCACAATGCGGCATGGCGCGTCTTGTGCGCCTTGGCCACCTCCTTCTCCGCCTTGGTCGTGCCCGCCGGAAAGCCGCTGTTCTTGTTGACCGTCTTGCGCCAATCGCCCTCCTGCGTGAGGAGCAAGGCAACCAGCCCACTCCATGCGGGAGCACCTGCCTCGTTTGCCTGCGGCATCGCCTCGAGGCCTTCACAGTCCCGGATCGGCGAACCCACGCCCGCTTGAGCCAGGCCTGATGCCGCGTAACGCGCCAGCGCGACGAGTTCCGGCCGAAGCCCGGACGACACCAGCCCCGCGACCTGCCGCAGAATTGCCGCTCGCTCGGCCACCAGTGCCGCCTCGAGCGCCTCGCGATCAGGCGCATGGCCGGCATTGCGCAGCCACTGGTCGCGACGAGCAAGCATGACTGCCAGCAGGTCCTCCGCCAGCGCCCCGTTGTTGTCCAGGTGTTGCAGCAGTCGCGACACGTTCCCGGCAATCGGGGGCAGGCGATCTGCTGCGCCCCCATCCTCCAGCAGTCCGAGGGTGCGCCGCGCGGCCTCGCGATGCAGCGGGCGCGCATCCTCGACGATCCTCGGCTGTGCGCCGAATCGCGACAGCACCGGCATCTGGCGTGTCAGTGACGCGCACAAACCGTCTATGGTCTGGATACGCAGCCTGGCCGTGTTCTCCTCAATGCGCCAGCCGCATTCGGCGTCGCGATCGAGCGCGCTCCGAGCGAGCGCCAGCGTCACCTGCTCGTTGGCGCTCGCGCCCGGCGCGGCGCGCTCATCGCCGATCAGGCGACGCGCGCGCGCCAGGGCCTGCAGAACCCGCCGTTTCATTTCACCAGCCGCCTTGCGCGTGAAAGTGATGGCCAGCACCTCCTCCGGGCGCTCGACAACGGCCAGTAGGCCAAGAAAGCGCTGAATCAGGAGTTCGGTCTTGCCGGAACCAGCGGGCGCCTGGACGATAAAAGACTTGGCAGGGTCCAGCGCGCGGCGGCGAGCCTCGGCATCTTCGATGCGGATCTCCTTCACGGCGCGCCGCCCTTTTCGTCTGCCGCCACGTCTTCGGGCACATCCGCCTCGGCGTCAGCTCCCAGAGTATCAATCCGCTCGTGCACGCGACACAGCGCCTGAAGCCCGCAGTTAGCGCAGGTTTTCATCGGCGCCTTGGGGTCGACACGCGCATCGCCTGCCGCGAAGCTCCTGCCCAGCGCGTCGAGCTCGGCACGCCAGCCGCTTAGCAGTTGCCCCCAGTCGGCGACCTGCGCCCTGGCTTGCCGATGGCGCTCGACCGCTGGCACCTTCGGCAACAAGCCGTCCGATCGCGCGATGCCCTCAAAGCGCATGCCGCCCGTGCGCAGGCGCGCAAAGGCAACTGCCGACACGCCTTCCCCTGCATTTACTGCGTAGAGCGGCAGTTGCGCATCGTCAGGTCGCTTGCCGAGCCACGACGCCGAATCTGCGCGACCGGTCTTGTAGTCGATCAGGACATGACCGCCGTCATCGACAATGCGATCCATGCGGTCGATGCGGCCACGAAACGACAAGCCGCCCGCCGTCAGCGTGCGTGCGTCTTCCCGCGCAACGACTTCGAAATCAGGGCGCGATCCCTCGACCTCCAGCCACTCGCGGGCTAGCTTTGCCAGGCGCTCGCGCTCGAGCGCCGCGAAGCGTTCCCCGATAATGTCAGGATTGGCAGCTCGCAGTCGCGCCACCGCCGCCGCCGCCGCAACATCGATAATGCGGGCCAGTTCGTCAGTCGACGTCGACTCCAGGCCGGCCTTGGACTTCAGTTCACCCCAGATGCGCGCAAATAGCGCATGCAACAACTGACCGCGCGCCGCCGCATCGAGCCCCGCAACAGGCGCCCCCAGCGACTCGGCCCGCAGCCGGTGGCGCGCAAAGGCACGGAACGGACACGCAGCCTGGTCAGCAAGTACGCGCGTTCCACCTCGAACCTCGCTCGCAAGGTACGCGGGCGCATACTCGTCACTGAACGCCTCGCGCGTATTGCCTTCACGCCTTCCCGAGGCGAAGATGCGATCGCGAAAACGCGCCTGTGCGACCAGGCCCAGCGAAGCCTCTGGCTGTGCTTCAATTGGCACGATCAACGGGCTGGGGAGCAGCTCACGATCAGCCTCGGCAACAGGATGCGAGAACACGACTTCCGCTGCAGCGCCGCGCCACTCCTTTGTGATGCGCTCGTCGAGTTCCAGCGCCGACTCGGCAATGGCCTGCGGAATACCGGCTTTTTTCTGCAGCGCGTGGGGAATGAAGGGATCGGGGCGCGCCGCGAGCGGCCATGCATTTTCGGTGAGGCCGCTCACCCACAGGTGGTCGAAGCTCATGCCACCCGACTCGAGGATGCCGAGCACCTGGATCGGCGCATCGCCGCCGTCTGCCGCCATGCGCGGCTGGAAGAGCGTGTCCGCACACAGCCGGCGCAGTCTGGCGAACGCCTGGTGGTGGCTCAGCCGCGGCGCTACGCGCTCAAGCCGTGCCAGTTCGCCCAGGGTTTCGCGCCACTTGGCCAGCGTCTGGAATTCGGCGGAATCAGGCGAGCGCTCGCCGGGAAATCCCGCAGTCTGCAGGAGTTCGGAATACCTGCGCGCCCACTCCTGCGGCGAGCGGCTGCCCTGCAGTTGGCCGCGAGCCATGGCATGCACCGCGCCCAGCAGCGTTGCAAGGCGCGGGCAGCCGGGGATTGGGCGCAATCCCTCGGGATCCGTGGCGTGATGTATCGCGGCAATCAGGCCGTGAAGACGTACGCGTGGTGGCAGGCGTTCGCGAAGCGCGGCGTCGAGCCGCGCGCGCGCGCCCAATTCGGCATCCGCCCCTGCGAGGAAAGGCGATCGCAGCAATCGGCTGGCGCGCGCAAACTCCACTTCGCCGCCACACAGTTCCAGCAACGCCAGTGCCGCATCCACCACCGGCCAGCCGGCCAGCGGCTCTCCAAGCGACACGTTGAACAGTGGCGCTGCGCTGCCCACGGCGGGCCCTGCGGCACCATCGTCCGATTGCCTGCCAGGCACATTCCATCCCGGTTCGAGGGTACGGGAGAACACGCGCACCACTTCCTTGCGCCGCGCCTCGAGCTCGGGAACCACCACGCCGATCCGCGGCGTGCGGCGCCCAGCCCCGTCGTCGCTGCCAGCGGACAGCGACGCCTCCAGGCGTTGTCGTGCCCAGCGCGCGGCGCATTCCAGTTCCTCGCGCGCCGACGGGAATGCAATGCGCACCACCCGAACCCGCATGCGATCGGGCTGGCACCGCACTACGCCCATGCCCACGCCTGCACAGGCGGCGAGGAAGGACCGCTGTTGCGCGGTCACGATATCGAATGCGTAGACCACGAGCAGCGCGGGCCTAGCAACCCAGGGCTCGCGCAACAACAGCGCGACGCTATCGGGCAGTCGCGCCCGATCGATGCGCCCCTCGCGTGCGGTTCGCGCTGCATAGGTACGCGCCCATTGCGCGAAAGCCCGCGCGTCCTCGGCCTGCCCGTCGCCCTCGCCTTGGGCGAGCCATCCGCTGCTCTGCGCAGAATCTCCCTCAGCTGCGGCTGCCACCAGCGCGCCGGCGATCCGCCAGGCCTGCGCCAGTCGCCAGGAATCGCGGCATTGCGAGGCCGCTTGCGCTCCCGACAGGAGGAGGCCTCCCCAGGGACTTTGCTCGATGATCTCCTGCCACAAGTGCTGCTCTTCGGCAGGCGTCAGCAGGGTGGGAACACTGCCGACGCCCGCGATCGGCTCGGCATACAACGCGTCTTCGTGCAGGCGTTCGACATAGCTGCCCCAGGACAAGATGTCGGCGGTCTGCCAGGCCGACAATCCGCGCTCGGACTGGTACCGGTCAAACTCCCCGGCCAGCGCCTCCGCGAGGCGCGCATTGGGCGTGAGCACCGTTACCCGGGTATCAGGCGCACCACCGCACGCCCCAAGGCGTGCGAGCAGCTCGGTCTTGCCAATCTGGGGAAATTCGATATCGGATGACATGCCCGGCCATGATAGCGCCGGCATGCTTGCCGTGGTGGGCGCGAACGAGGAATACCCACCCAGCCAATTTGAGCGAAACGGTGAAACTCTGCCTTCGATCAACCCTGCGATTACCGGAGCGTTGCGCCCGCCACGGCCTGTGCCCGAATTTGTTCCTTCTGTGCCGCATTCATCCTTGCCACTTCAGGCAGCACTTCGTCGATAACACGGCGCGTCTGGTCGATGAAGTCCGCGTCATCGCGGCCCATGGGACGCAGGATGAACTTGGAGATGCCGGCATCGACATAGGCCTGGATACGCTCGACCAGCACCCGGGTGTCGCCAACGGCGAACCCGAGCTTGGGGTCACGGCCAGTGCGCTTCTGGTAGGCCTCGGCCTGGCGCGCGACGATGGGTTCATCCCACTCGCCGAGGCGAAACGCCACACCGGCGCCAAAGTGATCGAAATCGATCTTGCGCCCGTACTCCGCGGCAAAGCCGCGGATTTTCGCGAGGACTGGCGGGATCTCGTCAGGCGTTTCACCTGCAGCCTGCCATCCGGTGCCGATGCGACCGGTGCGACGCAGCGCGGCATCGCTCGACCCTCCGATCCACAGCGGCAGCTCGGGCTGCACCGGGCGCGGCGAGATGGTCGCTCCCTCGAGTTGGAAATGCTTGCCGCGGAACGTGACACTCTCTTCGCGCCACAGGCGCCAGATGATCTCCATGCCCTCCTCGGCCATGGCACCTGCGCCCTTGCTCTCGCGACCGGTAACCTTCCATTCGGCAGCCCGCGGGCTGCCCACGCCGAACGCCGGCAGCAGGCGGCCGTTCGACAGCACATCGATGGTGGCGCACTGCTTGGCCAGGAGGAGCGGGTCGCGCAGTCCCACCGATGCCACATTCATGCCAAACTTCAGCCGTTGCGTGGCGCCGGCCAGCGCGGCCATCACGCTCATGCACTCCAGGTGCGGCTCCTTGGAGACGACGCGGTCGCTCTGCCAGATGGAGTCGACCTTCCCCGTTTCGCACATCTCGACCCACTGCCAGAAGGCCTTGCCACCCGAAAAAGGAAACTCCGACAGTCCCATTCCTGCGCTGATCGCCATGCCGCCCCCTTTTTGTAAGGTCACCGGGCCTGGCGCCCGGCCTTGTCACATGCTTGCAAATCGTGCACCAGCCGGTGGCGGCGGGCGCAACACGCAGCCCCTCCTATTTCCAGGGCTGCATCATCGGCGCGAAGCCGGTGATCTTGTCAATGTCGATCTTCACCAGCAGGCGCTTTTCGCCCGGCGCGCGCCACGGGTAGTTGTCCATGCCAAGAAAGCGCTGCGCCATCCGATCGATGTGCGCATCGGCACCATCGGCCGTGATTATCGCCTTGCCCTTGATCAGCGCGTAGGACTGCGGGTTGTTGCGGTCCTGCACCGACACCATGATCCTGGGGTCCTTGCGCAGATTGGTGACCTTGATGCGACCGTCTGCGGTGTTGTACATGGGCTGGTTGCCTTCGGCATCCATCCACACCATGGTGACCTGCGGGCTGCCGTCGGCATTGAAGGTGATCACGTGACCATAAGCCTTGTCGATTAGAACTTTTCTGAGCGACTCCGGAAGCGGGATTGCCATGTGGACTCCTGTGTGGAAAGCAGTTTCGGTTTATCTGGTATTGCCGAACCTATTCTACTTCGCGTGGACGGGATACACGCGCACATCGCGACAGTCTCATTGACGCCTGCCGCTGCAGGCCTGTATCGTTCAGCATGCCACTCGCGGGATCGAACGATCCAATTCCCCCGCCAGCAGATAGATGAACAGACGTAAACCCTTCTTTACCCGCCCCGCCAGGGCGGAGTCCCCTGGAGCCACGATGATCATCGACAGTCACGCACACTTCTGGAAAGAGCCCCCCCCCGGCGTTCGCTTCGGCGCGCACCACGATCCGATTCATTACCATGATTTCATCAAGGACATGGACGCGGCCGGGGTCGACAAGTTGCTGCAGATCACACGCGGCGTCATGGGATTCGACAACGCCTTTTCCATCGAAGGAGCGTCCCATTACCCCGACCGCATCCGGGTACTGGGCCGCATCGACGCCGGCGCCCCCGATGTCATCCAGCAGTTGCGCGGCTGGCTCAAGCAGCCTTACGTTGTCGGCATCCGCCTGATGACCATGTGGCCCACCGAGGCGCCGTGGTGGGATGACGGCACGCTGGAAAAATTCTGGCCGGTGGCCGAAGCGGAGGGAATCCCGATCTCGATGTACTGCCCCGAACGCTCGAAAATGGTGGGTGACATCGCACGCCGCCACCCCGGGCTGCCCATCGTCGTCGACCACATCGGCATGCGCGTATTCAATATCTTCGAGTCCGCGCCCGGCATGGAGGACTGGCCCAACCTGATGGCGCTCAAGCAGTATCCCAACGTCACCATCAAGGTTACGGGAATCCCCGAGACAATGGTCGAGCGTTACCCTTTCCCCAGGAGCCAGGAGCGGGTGAAGGAAATCTACGAGCACTTCGGCCCCGATCGCATGATGTGGGGCTCTAACTACCCCCCCACCACCGTGGTGTGCGGTTACAGGGAAGCGGTTGACCTCATTCGCGAAGGCTGTGGTTTCATGAACGCCGTGGACAAGGCCAAAGTGCTCGCTGGCACTGCCATCAAGGTGTTTCGACTGCCCTGGAAGACCTGACCGAACTCGACCTGGCCGGAGCGCTTACTTGGCTACGCGCGAGTTGGCGAACTCCAGCCGGTCCACAAGATTGCGTACCAATGTGCGCGTGAGCTGCAACTGCGCACCGATGCTCATCTTGGAGAGGGCTTCGGGCTCGAATTCGGCAAGCAATAGCCCTGTCATCGCCTCGACCGTGGCGTGGCGCGGCAATTCGCCGCCGCGAATATAGGCCATCTCGCCGAAGAACTCCTTCTTGTCGATCATGTTGAGCAAGCGCCCCTGCTTGATCACTTTCACCTGGCCCTGCGCGAGAAAGAAAAAGCTCTGCCCCGCCGCGTTCTCGGTAATCACGGGCTGCTTGGCCGCAAAGCGCGTCCATCGACCAGCCCGCGCCAATTCCCAAAGCTCCGCATCCGACAGGCCCGAGAGCATGTTGACGCTTTTCAAAGCCACGTATTTCTCGCTGTCCGGAATCGCGTCAATGGGCAACACCAGCTTGACTGCAGTGGCGAGCTCCAGCGCGAAGTCCGCCCAGGTTGCATAACGCTGCTCCGGCTTCTTGGCCAGAGCGCGCATCACCACCGGATCAAGGGCCTTGGTGAGCCCCGGACGCACGCTGCTGGGTAACGGCGGCTCTTGGTGCAGCACTTTCTGCACCAGCCCGTCCAGGGTGTCCGACATGAAGGGCTTCTGCCCCGTCAACAACTCGTACAGCGCGACTCCGAGGCAATACATGTCGCTGTGATGGGTCAGCGGCTTGTCTTCCATCTGCTCGGGCGACATGTAGAACGGCGAGCCGATCGAAGCCGTCTGCACCGCTTGCGATTTGCGCAGCAAGGCCGCCCCGAAGTCCGCGATTTTTACCTCGGTACCTTCGACGATCATGATGTTCGCCGGCTTGATGTCGCGATGAACGATGCCTTCCTGGAACGCATAGTTGAGCGCACCGCAGCACTTGAACATCATCTGCAGCACATCGGATACCGGTAGCAGCGTGTCCGGTGTGGAGTGCGCCGAGAGGTCGCCACCAAGGACCAGCTCCATAGCGATGTGACCGGCGTCCTCCTGCACCACCGCATCAAGGATGCCCACAATGTGCGGGTGCTTCAGCTTGCCCGCCAGCGAGGCCTCATTCAGGAACTGAGAACGGTGCACCGCCCCGAACTGGGGATCGCGAAACACTTCAGGTTCAATGACCTTCAGCGCGACTTTTTCGCCCGTGAACGTGTTGACAGCAAGGTAAACGGTACCGGTGGCCCCTTTGCCTAGCTGACGCTCGACGTCGTACTTCCCGATCTGCAGGCTGAGGTCGAGTTCGAATGCGGGAGCGTCTGCCATGGCGATGTCGGTTGTTGGACTGGGGTTGATGCGGAGTAGGACCGGAGTGGAATGTCCGCGCTCAGACCTTGAAAGCACGCTTGAGGACGGCGACGCGTTCATTGATGGCACGCTGGGAAATCGCCGCAGCAGGCAGCGAACCCTCCCAGCCGTGGAAGGCCCCGGGGAACACATGCAGTTCGGTGCTCACACCAGCCTCCTTGAGACGCTGGGCATAGGCCACGTTCTCCGGCAGGAACACTTCCGCCTCGCCGATGGCGATGTAGGCCGGCGGAAGCCCGCGCAGGTCCAGCGCGCGTGATGGCGCGGCGTACGGCAACGTGTCCGGACCACCCGGAGTGGTGGTGAGGTAGTGCTTCCAGGCGCGTTCATTGTGACCATGGTTCCATACGCGAGGGTCACTGACGGCAGCCCCCACAGCAACGGCAGTGCGGTCGTCGATCATCGGATAGATGAGCATCTGGAACACCGGTTTCACTGCAGGATTGATCGCCTTGCGGTCGCGCGCGAGCAGTGCCAGCCCCGCCGCGAGTCCGCCGCCGGCGCTACGCCCCCCGATGGCGATCCGTCTTGCGTCGATGCCCAGTGCCACGGCATTGGCATACATCCACTTCAGCGCCGCATAGCAGTCTTCCACCGCAGCAGGTGCCTTGTGCTCTGGCGCCAGCCGGTAGTCGACAGAGATAGCGACGCATCCCACTTCACGCACGATATGACACACCGGGTCGTCTTCGGCCTCTGGCGTTCCAACGATGTATCCACCACCATGCATGTAGCACAGTCCGGGCAGATCCTTCGCGCCAGCAGCGGGCCTGAAAATCCTCACGCGCACCTGTGGCGCACCCTCCGGCCCCGGGATCATTCGATCTTCGATCACTACACCGCTGGTATTGGGCACGCGCGGATATTTCGCCATCAGATCGGCAAGTGCCTGTCTTGCAGCCGGCGCGTCGGCAAAATCCGGCAAGGCGGGAAACTTTGCCAGCGCCGCGCCAAGTTCCGCGTCTAATCCATCCTCAAACGATGGCATTTCGCTCACTCCCTTGCAAGGATGGAGCCGGCGCGCGGCGCGGTTGAGATGATGATCAGCGCTCCAGCAGATATTTCTTGGCCGCGACCTTGGCCCATTCATCAGCGTCGACGGGCGATGGCTTGCGCTCCACGAGCACCTTCCACCCCTTGGACAATTCGGCATTGAGTGCAATGAATTCGCGCTGTGCCGGCGGGACGTCATCTTCCGCAAAAATGGCTTCGACCGGACACTCTGCCACGCACAAGGTGCAATCGATGCACTCGTCCGGATCAATGACCAGCATGTTCGGCCCCTCATGAAAGCAGTCGACCGGACAGACATCCACGCAATCAGTGTATTTGCACTTGATGCAGCTTTCGGTCACCACATAGGTCACGCCGGGGCCCTCTTTAACGGTTAATTGCCGCTTTCACGAATGCATTAGCATCTATGAAAACTGACGGTATCGGAAGCAG
This sequence comes from Betaproteobacteria bacterium, assembly GCA_947476535.1. Classification (GTDB taxonomy): domain Bacteria; phylum Pseudomonadota; class Gammaproteobacteria; order Burkholderiales; family SG8-39; genus CAIYPG01. The sequence goes on along the minus strand of CANJRC010000035.1, from coordinate 900 downwards.
CTAACAGCGACGGTCAGCGCCTCATTCAACACGGCCGGCCAGCATCGACTGTTGCAGAAAATTTTAGCATGCGCGATGTCGGCGGGCATCCCTTATTACGAGTAAAAATAACCATTTAGCGTCAATCTTCCGAAATGGGAGCAAGATTGCTCCCGCGACAAGAACCAACGCCCCTCGCCCACTGGCGTGCAATTAACATACTTGCGGCTTCCCTGTTGCGTGGAATTCCGTTACGATATTCGGCAATGCGCTGAAATTGCAAGATGAAAGACACGGCGTTCCAGCAAAGATCCCCCCCGCAACGATCCAGCAATTCTGATCCCTGCCCCGCATTGTGTGCGCCAAAGGGCGCGCGCAATTCGCGACACGACACCGCGCCCCCGACCACTGAAACACCCCTCCGAGCTATTTCCAACCCCGCATTTTCCAGTAACTGCCTGCGCACTTCGACCAAGAGGACTCAATGAGCGACCTGATCCAGCATGTCACAGACGATAGTTTTGAACTGGAGGTTCTGAAATCCACCTTGCCCGTCCTGGTGGATTACTGGGCAGAATGGTGTGGCCCATGCAAGGCCATCGCACCAGTCCTGGAAGAAATTGCCAAGGAATATAGCGGCAAGCTGAAGATTGCCAAAGTCGACGTGGACTCCAACACCGAAGTGCCGAAGAAATTCAATATCCGCGGCATTCCGACCCTGATGCTTTTCAAGAATGGCGTGGTCGAAGCCACCAAAGTCGGCGCCCTGTCCAAATCGCAATTGACGGCATTTCTTGACAGCAATATCTGAACCCTTTAATCTGCCCCCGCAGTCCAGCAAGCGGGTCATGTTCGACGCACCTGACATGACCCAGCAATAAGAAGAGACGCCGCCAGCCGGTAGCAATTTTTCAGAGTCGC
>CANJRC010000034.1 GCA_947476535.1 Betaproteobacteria bacterium | reverse complement strand
TTCTGGAGTTACCTGCCGCTGGGGGCGACCATCGCCTTCCTGATGGTCATGGAAATGATCCTGGTGCTGGGCGGCCGTTATTTCGGCCTGCAGGCGTTGCCGGCCCCCGCCGATCCGGGCAAGGCCTACAGCAACACGCGGGAACTGGGCAAGGTCCTCTACACCGATTACGTCTATCCATTCGAACTCGCAGCCGTGCTGCTGCTGGTGGCCATCATCGCAGCCATAGCGCTCACCATGAGAAAGCGCAAAGACACCAAGTACCAGGACCCGTCGCGCCAGGTGGCAGTGAAGCGCGCGGATCGCATTCGCATGGTGTCCATGCCATCGGAAAAGAAGGACTAGGGGGCGGGATGCTGTCACTTTCACACTTCCTCGTGCTCGGCGCGATCCTGTTCGCCATCAGCATTATCGGCATCTTCCTCAATCGCAAGAACATCATCATCATGCTGATGGCGATCGAGCTCATGCTGCTGGCAGTGAACCTGAACTTCATCGCGTTCTCGCACTACCTTCACGACATCGCCGGCCAGGTCTTCGTGTTCTTTATCCTGACAGTAGCTGCGGCCGAGTCTGCGATCGGGTTGGCCATTCTGGTGGTGCTGTTCCGCAACCTGAGCACCATCGAAGTTGAAGACCTGGATGGATTGAAAGGCTAGGGAGAAAGGCGCCAAGCCTCAAGCGGGTGCCACCGAAAAAATGAAAATGCTATATCTCCTGATTCCATTTGCGCCGCTGGCCGGAGCCATTATTGCCGGGTTCTTCGGTCGCGCCATCGGCCGCGCTGGCGCGCATCGCGTGACCATTGTCGGCGTGCTGGTGTCCCTGCTGGCTTCCCTCGCGGTCCTGCGCGACGTCATGGACGGGTCCACCTTCAACGGGCCGCTCTACACCTGGCTCACCATGGGGGAGGCCAGGCTCGAGGTGGGTTTCCTGATCGACCGCCTGTCGGCCCTGATGATGGTGGTGGTGACCTTCGTTTCCCTGATGGTGCACATCTACACCATCGGCTATATGGCGGAAGACCCGGGCTACCAGCGTTTTTTCTCCTATATCTCGCTGTTCACGTTCTCGATGCTCATGCTCGTGATGAGCAACAACTTCCTGCAGCTGTTCTTCGGCTGGGAGGCGGTGGGACTGGTTTCCTACTTGCTGATCGGGTTCTGGTTCAAGCGCCCGTCGGCGATCTATGCCAATCTGAAGGCCTTCTTGGTGAATCGCGTTGGTGACTTCGGCTTCTTGCTGGGCATTGCGCTGGTGCTCGCGCATTTCGGCACGCTCGATTACGCGCAGGTGTTCAGCAAGGCGCCGTCCATGGCTGGGGAGACCATCGAACTCTTCAATGGTGTGCCTTGGTTGCTGTTGACGGTGATCTGCATTGGCCTTTTCATCGGTGCCATGGGTAAGTCGGCGCAATTCCCGTTGCACGTGTGGCTGCCGGATTCGATGGAAGGCCCGACGCCGATCTCGGCGCTGATCCATGCCGCAACCATGGTGACGGCGGGAATCTTCATGGTGTCGCGCATGTCACCGCTGTTCGAACTCTCGGACGCCGCGCTGTCCTTTGTCCTGGTGATCGGTGCCGTCACCGCCTTTTTCATGGCGCTGATCGCGGTGATCCAGTACGACATCAAGCGCGTGGTGGCCTATTCGACGCTGTCGCAGCTCGGTTACATGACCATGGCGCTGGGTGCATCCGCCTATTCGGCGGCGATGTTCCACCTGATGACGCACGCCTTCTTCAAGGCAGTGCTCTTCCTTGGAGCGGGCTCGGTGATCATCGCCATGCACCACGAACAGGACATGCGCAAGATGGGCGGCCTGCGGCGCTACCTGCCCATCACCTATGCGGTGGTGCTCATCGGCGCGCTGGCCAATGCCGGATTCCCGCCCTTTGCCGGGTTCTTCTCCAAGGACACCATCATCGAGGCGCTGCATGTCTCGCACCGCGCGGGCTCGGGAATCGCGTATGCCGCAGCGCTCGCCGGCGTGTTTGTGGGCGCGCTTTATTCGTTCCGACTGGTGTTCTTCGCATTCCATGGCAAGGAGCGTTTCGCCTCCGGCGGTCATGGCTACGACGCGCATGCGTCGGGTGCGGGGAACGATGACCATGCCCATGGTGGCACACCGCATGAATCGCCAGTCGTGGTGACCGCGCCGCTGGTGCTGCTGGCCATTCCGTCCATTGCAGCCGGTTGGCTGATAGGCACCGTCGTCTACGGAAACTATTTCGGCGATGCGGTATTCGTCGCGCCTGCGCATGAGTGGATCGAGGAAATGGGCAAGGAGTTCCATGGCGTCTGGCCCATGATGCTGCACGGATTAACCAGCCTGCCGTTCTGGCTGGCGGTCGCCGGCCTTGTAACTGCGTGGTATTTGTACATCCTGCGTCCGGAACTCCCGGCGGTGTTGCGCCAGAGGTTCAGCGGCCCGGTGCGCATTCTGGAGAACAAATACGGATTCGACACCTTCAATCAGTGGTTTTTCGCCTCGGGCGCGGTTGCGCTGGGCACCAAGCTGTGGAAGATCGGGGACGTGGCGCTGATCGACGGCATGATGGTCAACGGATCGGCGCGCCTGGTCGGCTGGTTTGCCGGGGTCGTACGCTGGCTGCAGTCGGGCTACATCTATCACTATGCATTTTCCATGATCATCGGGGTGTTCGTGCTGCTCACCCTGTTTGGCATGGTCCTGGCGAGGTAAGCGCATGACGCATCATGTTCCGTGGCTGAGCCTCGCCATCTGGCTGCCGATCGTGGCTGGCGTGGTGGTATTGGCCAGCGGCTCCGAGAAGAATGCGCGCGAGGCTCGCGTGATCGCCTTCATCGGCGCGCTGGCGGGTTTCCTTGTCACGCTGCCGCTGTTCGCAGAATTCGACGTTGCGACCAGCGCCATGCAGTTCGTCGAGGATGCTCCCTGGATTGAGCGCTACAACATCCGCTACCACCTGGGAGTGGATGGCATTGCCATGCCCTTCCTGCTCCTCAACAGTTTCATCACGGTGCTGGTGGTGCTCGCGGGCTGGGACGTGATCCAGTCGCGCGTGTCCCAGTACATGGCGTCCTTTCTCATCATGTCCGGGTTGATGAACGGCGTATTCGCCTCGCTCGACGCACTGCTGTTCTACGTGTTCTTCGAGGCAACGCTGATTCCCATGTATCTCGTGATCGGCATATGGGGTGGTCCCAACCGTGTGTATGCGGCAGTGAAGTTCTTCCTTTATACGTTGCTCGGTTCCTTATTGATGCTGGTTGCCTTCCTGTACCTGTACAACAAGGCGGGAGGCAGTTTCGACATCCTCGACTTCCATCGACTGCCGCTCGGCATGGGGGCGCAGACGGCGCTCTTCGTTGCCTTCCTGCTGTCATTTGCGGTCAAGGTTCCGATGTGGCCGGTGCACACTTGGCTACCCGATGCCCACGTCGAGGCACCCACTGGCGGTTCGGCCGTGCTGGCCGCCATCATGTTGAAGCTGGGTGCCTATGGCTTCGTCCGTTTTTCCCTGCCCATCCTGCCCGATGCGAGCCACGCGCTGTCCGGCTTCATGATCACGCTGTCCCTGATCGCCGTGGTGTACATCGGACTGGTCGCACTGGTGCAGGTCGACATGAAAAAGCTCATTGCCTACTCCTCGATCTCGCATATGGGCTTCGTCACGCTGGGGTTTTTCATCTTCAACGCCTATGGCGTGGAGGGTGCCCTGGTGCAGATGATCTCGCACGGCTTCATATCGGCCGCGATGTTCCTGTGCGTGGGCGTCATGTACGACCGCATGCACAGCCGCATGATCGCCGACTATGGTGGTGTGGCGAATACCATGCCCAAGTTCGCAGCCTTCATGATGCTGTTCGCCATGGCCAACTGCGGACTGCCGGCAACCTCGGGCTTCGTAGGTGAGTTCATGGTGATCATGGGCGCGATGAAGTTCAATTTCTGGATCGCCTTCCTGTCGGCCACTACATTGATCTTCGGTGCCGCCTACACGCTGTGGATGTACAAGCGGGTTATCTTCGGCGAAGTCGCCAATGCCGAGGTCGGGGCGCTGAAGGACATCAACGCCCGTGAATTCGTGATCCTCGGGCTGCTGGCCGTGATGGTGCTGTGGATCGGCCTGCATCCGGCGCCCCTGACCGACATCATGCACGCCTCGGTCAACGACCTTCTCAAGCACGTCGCCCAGAGCAAGCTATGAACGCCGCCATATTGAACATGCCCAACCTGCTCCCGGCGTACGCCGAAATCGTCCTGCTGGTCATGGCCTGTGTGATCCTGGTGGTGGACCTTTTCCTCGAGGACGCACAGCGCTGGGTGACCTACGTGCTGTCGCTTGTCACGCTCGCCGCCTGCGCCTTTGTGACGGCCGGCCTGGGGGCGATTTCCGAGCCCGTATATACCTTCAACAACATGTTCGTTTCCGACGTGATGGGCAGTGTGCTCAAGCTGGTCACCTATGTCTCGGTTGCCACGGGCATGGTGTATTCGCGAGACTACCTCGCCGATCGCGGGCTGTTCCGCGGCGAATACTTCTCGCTCGCCCTGTTCGCGACGCTCGGCATGATGGTGATGATCTCGGCCAATCATTTCCTGTCCCTGTACATGGGGCTGGAGCTGCTGTCCCTGAGCCTGTATGCCATGGTGGCGCTCAACCGCGACTCGGCGCAGTCCACCGAGGCGGCGATGAAATACTTCGTGCTCGGCGCACTGGCCTCGGGACTCCTGCTCTACGGCATGTCGATGATCTACGGCGCTACCGGATCACTGGACATTAGCACCGTGTCGCGGACCCTGGAGATGACCAGTGCCAACCGCACGGTGCTGGTGTTCGGATTGGTGTTCGTCGTCAGCGGCCTGGCCTTCAAGCTCGGTGTGGTGCCGTTCCACATGTGGATCCCGGATGTATACGAGGGCGCCCCCAGCGCGGTGACGCTCTTCATTGCCACCGCGCCCAAGCTTGCTGCCTTCGCCATGGCCATGCGCCTCTTGGTGAGCGCACTGCTGGCACTCGCCGTCGATTGGCAGCAGATGCTGGTGCTGCTTTCCGTCCTGTCCATGGCGCTGGGCAACCTCGCGGCCATTGCGCAGAGCAACATCAAGCGCATGCTGGCCTACTCGACGATTTCGCACATGGGATTCCTGCTGCTCGGCCTCTTGTCTGGCGTGGTTGGCGGCAACTGGCTCTCGGCGGCCGATGCCTACAGTGCCTCCATGTTCTATGCCATCGTCTATGTCCTCACCACGCTGGCTGCATTCGGCATGGTGCTCTTGTTGTCGCGCAAGGGCTTCGAGGCAGAGAGGATCGAGGACTTCCGTGGGCTCAACCGCCGCAGCCCGTGGTTTGCATTCATCATGCTGATCACCATGTTCTCCCTGGCGGGTGTGCCGCCTACAGTGGGCTTCTATGCCAAGCTCGCGGTGCTTCAGGCGGCGATTGGCTCTGGGCAGGTGTGGCTCGCGGTGGTGGCCGTGATGTTCTCCCTGGTGGGGGCCTTCTACTACTTGCGAATCATCAAGCTGATGTATTTCGATGATCCGGTCGAGAATGCCGTAGCGATTTCTCCGCGAGGCGACATGGGTGTGTTGCTGTCGGTGAACGGCCTGGCGTTGCTCGCACTGGGGATCCTTCCCGAGCAATTGCTCAAGGTGTGCCTGTTTGCGATCAAGACGCTCTGACCCGGTGAGGATTCCTGGGGCACATGTTTCGAACGGCGCCCTGTGAAACTTCGAGGCGACCGTAATGGCCATGGTTGCGAGTTCAGAGTGACATCTGGGCTATTGCAACCTGACCTCAACCTGACCTCAACGTGACTGCGGCGGCCGGTTTCCTGCTGTTTGCAGTGGCGGTCATCGCCGCTAATGCGAGCTTCCTCTCCAGGCGCATCTTCTTCGTTTGGCAGCCGACCGGGCGCGACAAGCGCGGCGGCTGGCATGTGCTCGAGGCGGTGGCGCTGTATCTCGCCACCCTTGCGCTTGCGCGCGGGTTGGAGGCGCGTGCAGGCGCCGTTTACCCTCAGGGCTGGCAGTTCTATGCCATCACGGTGTGCCTTTTCGTCGTCCTGGGTTACCCGGGCTTCGTGTTTCGCTATCTGTTCAAGCGCGGCAAGGTGAAAGAGGGATGAGCGGCTCGCAACCGTCCAGTGGCGGGCATGGCGGCGACGGAGGACTCGCGGATCCGCGGCACGCGGGCAGGGACCTTGCAGAGCGCCTCATCGGCAGTGAACAGGTCTACAAGGGCCGATTGCTCGACGTCCGGTGCGATACCGTGAGCCTGCCCAATGGGGTGACAGCGACGCGCGAGCACATCATTCATCCGGGGGCCGTCATGATCGTGCCGGTGCTCGAATCGGGCGACCTGGTGATGGAGCGGCAGTACCGCTACCCATTGGGGCAGGATTTCATCGAGTTCCCCGCGGGCAAGCGCGATGCGGGCGAAGATCCGCTCGCGACCGCCAAGCGCGAATTGCATGAAGAGGCGGGCTATGTCGCCGAATCCTGGGAGCACCTGGGCGGCATCCACGTGGCCATTGCCTACTCGAATGAGCGCATCGACCTGTACCTGGCCACGCGTCTCGCGCATGTCGGTGCGAAACCCGATGACGATGAGTTCCTCGACATCCTGCACGTGCCGCTTGAGCGCGCGCTGGCCTGGATGGCCGAGGGAAAGATCACGGATGCGAAGACCGTGGTGGGCTTGCTGATGCTGGAGAAGCGCCTGGCGTTGGCTACTCCGCTGTGATGCCGGCGTCCTTTACCACCTTCGCCCACTTGGTTATTTCAGCGCGCACATAGGCAGTGAACTGCTCGGGTGAATTGCTCGCCGATTGGAATCCAAGCGCCGTCAGCTTCTCCACCACGTCGGGTTGCCCCATGCCGCGCGCCGTGTCGCGGCTCAAACGAGCCACTACATCGGCTGGTGTACCCTTTGGCGCAGCGAGGCCCATCCATCCCACGGCCTCATAGCCCGCCAGCCCCGCCTCGATGGCGGTCGGAATGTCCGGCACGGCCGCCAGGCGCGTGCCCGAGGTAACTGCGAGGCCGATCAACTTTCCTGCCTTGATGTTGGGAATCACCGTGTTGTCGAAGGCCACCTGAACCTGGCCGCCCAAGAGGTCGTTGACCATCGGCGCACTGCCCTTGTAGGGGATGTGGTTGATCTTCACGCCGGCGAGCGTGTTGAACAGTTCGCCGGCCAGGTGCGGTGTGGTGCCGGTGCCCGATGAACCGAAGTTGAGCGCGCCGGGCTTTGCCTTTGCCAGCGCAATGAGCTCGCGCAGGGATCGTGCCGGCACCGATGGGTTCACGGTGATGATGTAGGGCGTGTTGGCGGTGAGCGACACCATGGCGAAGTCGGCCAGCGGGTCGTAGGGCATGCTTTTGTAGACGCTGGGTGCGATGGCGTGGCTACTCACCGTGATCATGGCCAGCGTGTGGCCATCCGGCGCGGACTTGGCCATCTGGTCTGCACCGATCATGCCGGCGGCACCTGCCTTGTTGTCGACAATTACCGTAGTGCCGAGCGAGCCGCCGAGCTTGTCGGCGAGCAGGCGCGACACGATGTCCACGGCGCCGGCTGCTGGGTAGGGCACGATCAGGCGCACCGGCTTGCTGGGTAACCACTGTGCCTGTGCGATCGATGTCGCGGCCAGGAGCAGGGAGCCGAGGAGGGCGCGTCGAAAGTTGTGCATGGCGAGAATTCCCGTGGTCAGATGGGGCAGGGCCGCAGTCTACCTGAGGCGGCAGCTGGGGGGCGTCCGGCTCAGGCGTCGGGCGTCTCCCATGCCAGCGGCAAGGCCGCGAGTGTGCGCGTCATGTTGTCGTCGCTGTAGTCGAGCGCCGCGCCGGGCTTCAATCGATACGCCGGGATGCGACGATGCCATTCGCGCAGCACGACGCGCAGCTCCAGTCGCGCAAGGTGGTTACCCACGCAGGTGTGCGCGCCGGTGCCGAAGGTAAGGTGCCGGTTGGGCGTGCGCGCTGGGTCGAACACGGCAGCATCGGGCAGGCGCCGCGGGTCGGTGTTGGCCGAACCGATGGACGCCAGCACACGCTCGCCCGCCTTGAACGGGCAGCCGGCAATCTCCATGTCGGCGATCACGGTGCGCTTGAGTGCCGAATTGGGCGTCTCCCAGCGCAGCAGTTCCTCGATCATGGCATCGGTGCTCTCCGGCTTTTCGGACAGCATCGTCTGGTACTGGGGGTTCTGCGCGAGGAACGCAAAGCTGAGCAGGATCATGCCGGTCACGGTGTCCAGGCCCGCCATTGGCAACTGGAAGCAGATGTCCTGGATCTCTTCGTCGGTGAGCCGCTCTTCGCCGTCCCCGGCCTGCATCATGGCCGAGATGAGATCCTTGCCCGGCTTGGTCCGCCGCTCGCGAATAAGGTCCTCGAAGTAGCGTGCGTTCCTGGCGGCAAAATCGGCCTGCGTGCGCATCTGCTCCTCGAGCGTTCCTGGAAGCGCGCGCGGGCGCAGGATTGCGTCCTTGAAGGCAACGAAGAAGGGCAGGTCCGCCACCGGAAGCCCGAGCAGGTTCATCACCGAGATGCCGGGAATCGGCACCGCGATCGCTTCGCGCAGCTCGCAGCCGCCTTTTGCAATGAAACCGTCGATCGTCTCGTGCATGCGCGAGACGAGCTCCGGTTCGAGAGCGGCCATGCGCTGGGCTGACATGAGTGGCCCGAGGACGCGCCGGTAGCGCGCGTGCGCCGGCGGGTCGATCTGCTGCGGGATGATGGGCCTGCTGCGGCCGTAGAAGTTTCCGCCGCGCGTGGAAAACGCCTTGTAGTCCTGCAACACCCACTCCACCAGCGCGGGCTCGAGCGCCACCTTGTCGCCATTGTCGGTGACGACATCGCCCTTTTCACGCAAGGCGGCGAAATAGTCGCGTGGATGTTCGGCTCGCGCCTTGACGCTGCCAGGGGGCAGGAATGCTGCTTTGTTCGTCATACTGGTCCAGTCCTTGATTTCATTGACGAAGAGGCTATTTCAGAATTATCGAAATGGCCCCTGATGTAGGGGAGCTTGAGGGGAGCATCCCCTCAATTGTGAAATGAGCTCTAGCGCCCCGCGTAGGTGATGCGGTACACCGCCCCGGCGTGGTCGTCGGATACCAGCAGCGAGCCGTCGGGTAGCGTCGCCACGTCGACCGGCCGGCCCCATACGCGCTCGCCATCCAGCCAACCCTCGGCGAAGATCTCCTGGCGCGCCACCTTGTTGCCTTCCAGCACCACGCGTTTGATGCGATAGCCGATCCTGGTGGAGCGGTTCCAGGAACCGTGCTCGGCGATGAAGATATTGTTGCGATACTCGGCCGGGAACTGGGCGCCGGTGTAGAAGCGCATGCCGAGCGCGGCCACGTGCGGGCCGAGCTTGGCGGCAGGGGCCACGAACTCGCTGCAATCGCGCTTGCGGTTGAATTCCGGATCGGGCAGGTCGCCCTGGTGGCAGTATGGAAAACCGAAGTGCAGGCCTGCCTTGGGAGCATGGTTCAGCTCATCGGAGGGCAGGTCTTCGCCCAGCCAGTCACGGCCATTGTCGGTGAACCACAGCTCGCGTGTTTGCGGATGCCAGTCGAAGCCCACGGAATTGCGCACGCCGCGCGCCACCACCTCGTAACCGCTGCTGTCCGCATTTTTCCCGATATCGATGCGCGTGATCGCCGCGTAGCGATCCGGGTCGGGCGCGCATATGTTGCAGGGCGCGCCGACCGGCACGTAGAGCTTGCCGTCCGGACCGAAGGCGATGAATTTCCAGCCGTGGTGCGTGTCGCTTGGAAAGCGCTCGGTGACGACCGCGGGCGGGGGAATCCTGCCGCCATCGAGCCCCGCCTCGATGGCGTCGAAGCGCAGGATGCGGTTGATCTCGGCGACGTACAGCGCGCCGTCCTTGAGCGCCACGCCATTGGGGCTGTTGAGGCCGGAGGCGATGGTGATCACCCGCGTGGCGCGTCCGGCGGCGTATTTCACCGCATACACCCTGCCTTGGCCGCGGGTGCTCACGAAAACCACGTCGTCGCGACCCACGGCGAGTGACCGCGCGCCGGGCAGGTTTTCGGCGAACACACTGATGGCGAACCCTGCCGGCAGTTTTATGCGCTCCAACGGCAGTCGTGCGGATTGGGCGCTCGCCGCGAGGCTCTGCGTGACCAGCAGCAATGCTGGTATCACCAACCCGCCCCAGCGTCCCGCACGGACTCGTTCAGGCTGAATTTTCGCGAACTTTCCCCTGTCGCTCATGTCCGACTTCCTTATGTCCCAGACCCATCCCCGGCAGGCCGATAACCAGTACCATACACTTCTTTCAAGTCTGCGCGCCTTGCGCGCGGGCGGTCATCGACAGGGCTGCATGGACGCACCGGTTAGCACCGATCCCGACCTTGAACTGCTGCGTGCCGCGCAGTCGGGCGACCGGCATGCATTCAATATCCTGGTGGTCAGGCACCAGCGGCGCGTGGCTTGGGCCATTGCCGGGATCGTGAAGTCGCCCCAGGAGGTGGAGGATCTCACGCAGGAGACCTTCATCAAGGCCTGGCGCGGCATCCTGTCGTTTCGCGGCGACAGCCGCTTCTCGACCTGGCTACATCGCATCGCCGTCAACACGGCCAAGAATCATCTGGTCTCCCTGCGCAGCCGCATCCCGCAGTACTCGCCGCGTCCCGACTCGGAGGACGATGCGGCACAGCCCGAGGCGGTGGAAACCGAAGATCCGGAACGGCTGATGGTCGGGCGCCAGATCGCCGAGACGGTGGCGCGGGCAATGCGCGAGTTGCCCGACATGGAGCGCTCGGCCATTGAGATGCGCGAATTGGAGGGCAAGAGTTACGATGAGATCGCCCTGGCGCTCGATTGCCCGGTAGGCACGGTGCGCTCGCGAATCTTCAGGGCGCGCGAACGCATCGCCGCGGCCCTGCGACCGCAGCTCGAACCGTATCGCGGAAGGAGGTGGTGAGATGAACGAGAAACTGTCCGCCTGGGTGGATGGAGAACCGTGCGGCGAGGAGGGCGGCGAGTTGGGCTGCACCTGCGGACTCAGCCTCTACGACGCGATGCGTGCTGACGCCGAGGCGCGCAACGACTGGTTTCTGGCGCACCTGATCGGCGATGCGCTGCGCGGACGCCCGGTGCTCGACGACGGATTTTCCGTGCGCATCATTTCCCGCGTCGATGTCGTCGAGATCGATCCGGCCTACGACCCGTTCGGCGACGAGGGCTGAGATCGCGCGGCGCGCACAGCGGATGCATGCAAGGTTCGTGAACTGAGACCGGGCGAACGCGCACGTGAAACTCATCACCTGGAACATACAGTGGTGCCGCGGCTGCGATGGCCGCGTGGATCCGGCGCGCATTGCGCGCACCTGCCGCGACATGGCGGACTTCGACGTGCTGTGCCTGCAGGAAGTCGCGCGCGGCTTCGACAGCGGGCTTGAGGGCAGCTTCGGTGAGGACCAGTTCCGGCTGCTCGCCGATGCGCTGCCCGAATACACGCTCATCGAAGGCATCGCCACCGACCGCGCTGCAAACACCGTCGGCGGGCCGCGCCGCCAGTTCGGCAATGCTGTCTTCAGTCGATTGCCGGTGCTGCAGGCTCACCGTCACTTGCTGCCATGGCCCGCGGATGCCAACCAGCCGAGCATGCAGCGCGTGGCCATGGAGATAATAATTCGCTTGCAAAGCCAGGAGCTACGGGTAACGACGACCCATCTTGAGTATTATTCAACAATGCAGCGCGCCGCCCAGGTGGAGCGGCTGCGCGACCTGCAGGCCGAGGCCGCGGGGCATTCGCGCGTGCGGTCCGCGCAACGCCGCAGCGACCATATCGACAGTCCCTTCGAGGCGCGCGCGCGGCCTGCCTCCGCCATTCTCACCGCTGATTTCAATTTCCTGCCCAGCGACCCGTCGTACGCGCGACTGCAGGCGCCGATTGCATCAATGTCGGGCGCAGTGGGGGATTCCGGTGTCCCAGCGTACCGCGATGCCTGGGCGCTCGCGCATCCCGGCGTTGTGCATGCACCGACCGTGGGCGTGCACGACAAGGTGCAATGGCCGGGAGCCCCCTTCTGTTTCGATTTCATCTTCGTCACCGAGGACCTGGCGCCGCGCGTGGAGTCGGTAACTGTCAATGCCCTGACCGATGCCTCTGATCACCAGCCGGTGTTGCTGCAGCTCGCCGAATGATTCCTGTGGGGGCGCCGATAGAGCCCTCAGTGCGCCCTGAGCGCATCCACGATGCCCAGCCGTGCCGCGTGCATCGCGGGTAGAAATCCGCCGATCAGTCCCATGGCCAGTGAGAATGCCAGCGTCTGTACGGCGATCGCGGGGGTCAGCGTGAACCTGAATGACAGGTCGGCAAAGGTCTGGAAGTTGGTGGTCGAGAACGATGCGAACTGCATCAGCGAGGCGAAGGCGAGGCCGATGAAGCCGCCCGCGAGCCCGAGCAACAGTGATTCGGCCATGAAGGCGTAGAGCACGCCGGAGCGCCGGAAGCCGAGCGCGCGCAGCGTGCCGATCTCGGCGACACGGCTGGATACGGAGGCGTACATGGTGATCATCGCGCCGATCATGGCGCCAATGGAAAAGATCGCCGTGAGGGTCAGGCCAAGGATGGTGATGAAAGTGGAGAGCGCGCGCGACTGGTCGCTGTAGAACACCTGCTCGCGCTTGATCTCGTTGGTGAGGCGCGGATCGGCGTTGATGTCGCTGCGCAGTTGCTCCAGCGTGTTGTCGCCGGCGTCCGCCAGGCGCACCACCATCGACGAATAGCCGATGCGCCTGAAGGCCTGCATGAGCTGGTCGGCGTCGCCCCAGATCTCCGAATCGAAACCGCTGCCGCCGGCATCGAAATGGCCCGACACTGTCCAGTCGCGCTGGGCAAAGTGCAGCGTGTCACCGACGGCGGTGCCCTCGAAGCCGCGCGCGATGCTGCTGCCGACCATGATTTCAGCCGAACCCGGGCGAAAAGGGCGGCCCTGCGTGAGGCGGATCTGCGGACGCAGGGCCATGCCCTTGGCCGAGACGCCACGGATGATCACGTTGGAAGGTTTTCCTGCGCCGGTTTTCTTCAGCGAAATCAGCACCACGGTCTCCTTGGATACCATGCGCTCGCCATCCGTGCCCAGGGCTACCGCAGGCAGCGAGGCGATGATGTTGGACTGCGTGCGGCTGATGCCACTCTGGATCTCGGTTTCCGATCCTCTGCGAATGGCCACGATGTTGTCGTGCTCGCCGGTGGTGACGAGGGTCTGCTTGAGCCCCGCATCCAGCATCAATACGGTGGCGAATACCCACACCACCAGCGCCAGGCCCCCCGCGGTGAGCGTCGCGGTGAGGCGGCGCGTCCACAGGTTGCGCGCGACGTAGGACAGCGGAATGGCGGTTGCTGAGGCCATGGTGTGTCGGCTATCCGATGGCCCGCAGACCGTCGACGATGCGCACGCGCGCCGCGCGCACGGCCGGCACCACGGCCGCCACCAGCGCCACCGCCAGCGCGCAGGCGGCCTGCGCGGCCATGGTGTCTTCGGAGACGGCAAAGATCGGAAAGATGCCCGCTGCCTGCTTGAATGCCGCGGCTGCCGGCGCCGTGATCGCCATGCCGATGCCGCCGCCGATCAGGCTGATCAGCAGCGATTCGCCGGCAATGAGCAGTGCGAGGAACCACGGCCCGAAGCCCAGTGCCTTGAGCGTGGCGTACTCGGAGATGCGCTCCCTCGCGCTCATGGCCATGGTGTTGGCCATCACTGCCATGATGATGACGATGACCACGTAGGACACGGCGCGGATGGCGGAGATGATCTGGTCGGACATGGCGACGAAACTCAGTTGGAAGGCCTGCTCGCTCTCGGTGAGCGTTTCGGCCAGCGAATTGGCGAACTGGGCATCGACGTTGCGCGCGATGGCCGCGGCGCTGTCGATGTTGTCGATGCCGATGACGAACACCCCGGCCACGTCGGCGCGTCGCGGCGAGGTCTTGCGCACGGACTCGTTGAGATAGTCCCAGTGGAACATGGCCAGGCGCGTCACCTTGCTTGCATCCGACCCGTCGAAGATGCCGCGCACCGTGAACTCCCAGGTGCCCGAATAGATGGTGCCTTTCAGAGGCAGCGGGTCCCTGACCTTGAAGCCGTATTGATCGGCAAGCTGGCGCCCGATGAGAATGCCCTTCCTGTCGCGCTGCCAGGCGGAGCGTTCTTCCGCCGGCAGTACGAACTCCGGGTAGAGGTCCAGGTAGTTGTCAGACACGGCGAATTGCGGGAAGAAGTTCTTCGGCTCCTGGTAGATGCCGCCGAACCAGTTGGAGTGGCCCACCGTCTTCACGCCTTCCACGCCGCGGATGCGCTGCGAGTAGCTGACCGGGAGGAAGAAGGCGAGGGAAATGGAGCTGCGCGTGACCAGGCGCGTCGAAGACGATGCCGCTGCGCCCGCATACCAGGCGTCCACCACCGTTTGCAGCAGGCCGAAGGCGAGCACCGCGATCATGAGGCCGGTGATGGTGAGCAGCGTGCGAAGGCGGTGCCGAAAGGCGTTGCGCAGGATCAGGTTGAGGGGAAATAGCATCTTTTCCGGATTCAGAGGCCAGGGGATGGGTTAATGCTTTTCGGGCGGCTGCTGCGCCTCGTTCAGGTTTTCCGGAAGAATCTCGCCCTTATCAAGATGGATGATCTTCCTCGCCGCGTGCGCGGCGTTGGCGTCGTGAGTGACCATGATGATGGTCTTGCCCAGCTCGGCGTTGAGGCGCTGCATCATGGCGAGCACGTCGGCGGCGGACACGCGGTCGAGGTCGCCGGTAGGCTCGTCGGCTACCAGCAGCGTCGGATCGGTGACGATGGCGCGCGCGATGGCCACGCGCTGCTGCTGTCCGCCGGAGAGCTCGTTGGGGTAGTGCTGCAGGCGGTCCGACAGTCCCACGGCATCCAGCGTCAGTTCCACGCGCGCGCGGCGCTCGCTACGCGACAGGCCCGTCAGCATCAGCGGCAGCTCCACGTTCTCGAACGCGGTGAGCACCGGCATGAGATTGTAAAATTGGAAAATGAAGCCCACGTTGGCGGCGCGCCAGTCGGCGAGCTCCGATTCGCCCAGCGCGGTGATGTCGAGGCCCGCCACACGCAGCTCGCCCGCGTCCGGCTTGTCGATGCCGGCGATGAGGTTGAGCAAGGTGCTCTTGCCGGAGCCGGAGGGGCCCATGAGCGCAGTGAAGTCGCCCGGCATGATATCGAGGGAAATGTCCGACAGCACCGGCACGACCTGGTCGCCCCGTCGGTAGGACTTGGCAAGCCTGCGGATCTTCACCAGCGCTTCGGTTGCGGTGGGTTTTGCGTTCTTGCTGTCGGGCAATTCGTTCATGCGGTCGCGCTGTGGTGGCGTCGGGGTTATTTCTTCGCCGCGGTGACCGGCATGCCGTCTTTGAGCTTGTCCGGCGGGTTGAGCACGGCTTTGTCGCCGCTCTTGAGTCCCGTGACCTGCACCAGGTCGCCGATCCTGGCGCCAGGCGTGACCTCGGTCATGCGCACCACGTTGTCGTTCACGACGAATGCGACCTTGCGCCCGCCGCGATCGACGATGGCGCCTGGTTGCACGGCGGTCACGGCTTTCTTCTCGTCCGCGGGAACGGCGCGGTCGAGAAAGGCCACCTTGGCGCTCATGTCGGGCAGCACGCGCGTATCGCGCTCGACAAATCGCACCTTCACCATCACCGTGGCCTTGGCGCGGTCCACCGTGGGCACGATGCGCGCCACCACGCCGGCCAGGCGCAATTCGGGCAGGGCGTCGAGCTGGATGTCGACCGGCTGATCGACGCGGATCCTGGCAATGCTGGATTCGGACACGTCGGCTTCCACCTCGAGGGTGTTCATGTCGGCTATGGTCACCACCGCGCCCTTGCTGTTGAGCGCCGAGGAGAAGGGGGTGATGTTGTCGCCGACGTTGGCGTT
The DNA here is from genome assembly GCA_947476535.1 of Betaproteobacteria bacterium. Taxonomy (GTDB): domain Bacteria; phylum Pseudomonadota; class Gammaproteobacteria; order Burkholderiales; family SG8-39; genus CAIYPG01. Next base: position 15,580 of record CANJRC010000034.1, on the reverse strand, counting down.
CTTGGTCAGCACGACGCCGTCGAAGGGGGCGCGGATGAGCGTCTGTTCGACTGCGACCTCCGCAACGCGCCGGTTGGCTTCGGACGAGGCGATGGCGGCACGCGCGCTGGTCACGGCCGCCGCGGCCTTGTCGGCGCGCGCCTTGTTGGTGTCCTGCTGCGCGCCGGAGATGAAGCCCTTGGCCAGTAGTTCGGTCGAGCGGCGCAGGTTGGCCTGGGCGTCGCGTTCTTCAGCCAGGCTCTGTTCGAGGTTGGCACGCGCCACGTTCACCTGCGCGGCGGCCTGCTCCTGGGTGGCGCGCACATCGCGGCTCTCCAGGCGCGCGATGATCTCATTGGTCTTGACGCGGCTGCCCTCGAGCACGCCCAGCCATTCAAGGCGCCCCTGGCCCTTCGATGAGAGGGCGGCATTGCGTTGCGGCACCACGTAGCCCGAGGCGTTGAGCACCGTGTAGTTCTGCGCCGGCCAGGCATTGACCACGCTGGTGGTCTCGACGGCCGGGGCGGCGGTCATGCGATGGGCCACCCACGCCGCGGCCAGCGCGAGCAACGCCACCACTAGCACGATTCGCAACCATGGCCGGCTCCGCAGCTTTTCACCACCACCGGATTGGCGGTCGATGTGCAGCTTGCTCAGGTCAGGTGAGGACATGGGGCGGGGCAGGGCATTGTTGGAGGGTCTGCGGAGTGTATCCGGCGCATTGAGGCAAGATTGCCTGCCGACGTTTGCCGTTCAGGTTTTGCCGCCAGACTGCAGGGCGAGTACTGCATCGTCGAACGCCGTGACTGCCTCGTCAGGATTGGTGACGGTGACGCGCATGTCGTTGAGCAGGCCATTCTCGATGCTGTAGATCCATCCATGCACGGCAAGTGGCTGGCCTCGGGCCCAGGCGTCCTGCACGATGGTGGTCTGGCAGACATTGTTTACCTGCTCAATCACATTCAGTTCGCACAGCCGATCAATGCGTTCGGGCTCACCCGGCAACTGGTCAACCAGCGCCTGATGCTGGTGACGCACATCCTGCACATGACGTAGCCAGTTGTCGGACAGCCCGACGCGATCGCGGCGCAGTGCCGCGCGCACGCCCGAACAGCCGTAGTGCCCGCACACGATGATGTGCCTCACCTTGAGCACGTCAACGGCGAATTGCATCACGGAGAGGCAATTGAGGTCTGTGTGGACGACCACATTGGCGATATTGCGATGAACGAAGAGCTCACCCGGCAAGAGGCCGACGATGTCGTTGGCCGGCACGCGGCTGTCCGAGCAGCCGATCCACAGGAACTCCGGGGATTGCTGGCCGGACAGTCGGGTGAAAAAGTTGGGGTCCTGCTGGAGGATGCGTTCGGCCCAGTCTTTGTTGTTCTGGAACAATTTGTTCAGTGAGCGCATGGGAGTAGGTGGCAGAGCCAGAAAAAGTCAGGTGTCGAGACGTAAAACAGCGTTGGTCCAGTGTGGTGAATGCGTGCAGCGCATGAAACCGGCGAATGGCTGCTTTGGGACGCCTAATTATTGCATGGCGGCCGGTGGGCGGGGACGGATCGGACGGCGTGCTCGCGACTCGATTCGAGTATGCGCGCATCCAGGTTGTTCGCGTAAAACGGCTCGCATCGGGGAATTGTTCCGGGGCGGCGATCCTTGATGCGAAGCGCGGTCTTCGTTGTTCCCAAGCTATGGGTCACAATTGCGTGCTGCTCCGCGCTTGTGCTGCTTTGTTCCGCCACTGTTTCATTGGCGCAGAACAATTATGAGCTCGGAAAGACCTACACGGGCTCGGTGCAGATCTATTCGGTTGAGTCCTCACAGCAAATGCTCTACGCCGGTCATGGGGTGCAATTGGGCTCGGCGAAGTATCTCCTGCCCACCGACGTGGGCGGTGACAGCGAAGAGGAGGTCAAGGACGAGGCCATCCCGCTGCAGCGCATCCTTGACGAGATGACCGAGAAGCGGGCCAAGTTCACGCTGGCGATGCTTGACGCTGGCCGTGACAACCCGTTCAAGGGCGCCGGTCGAAGCATCGGTGGCAATACCCGGGCTCTCGCGCCGACTTCGGCCGGCACCGGACAGCAGGCGCTGGACCGTCTAGGAGCCAATGACAAGAGCAGGAACGGCCTGTTCACGCGCGTATCCTGCAGGAGATGCACAAGCCCGGCGTCAGCATCGACAAGATCGTGCTCAATGTCCGCACCGAGGTGGTCAACCTAGCCAAGACCGTCGGCCACGAGCAGGTGCCGGCGATCTACGACCAGGTGGTGGGAGAGTTCTTCTTTTCCAAGTAGCGGGGCCGCCTAGTTCCGCGGTCCTGTCCGCCGGAACATGGCGTACAGCGCGATGTCATACGCGATCTTGATCGCCCCGCAAGCCACCAGTGGCGCGGCCATGGCGCCGGCGGCAAACATCGCTCCCGTCAGTGAGGGCCCGATCGCCGAGACGAGGCTGCGCGGCACCGCGGTGAAGCTGGCTGCCGCGGGACGCTCCTCCGGCGTGACCACAGACATCACGTAACTCGAGCGCGCCGGGACATCTATCTGCGACAGGGCGCTGCGAACCAGCAGCAGGCCGAGCGCGACGTGGAGGTTGCTCGCGAATGCGGCCGCGATGAGGCACAGGCTCGCGGGGATGTGCGTGAACACCATGGTGTTGATCAACCCGATGCGCTTGGCCAGCAGGGGGGCGGCGAGCAGGGAGGCCGCGCCGAGCAATCCGGTCCAGAAGAAGAATGCGCCTGCGGCCGTCAGCGACATGTCGAAGCGCTGGAACAACCAAAGTGCAAGCAAGGTGTTCATCATCAGGCCTCCGGCGAAGGCGTCCACGGAAAAGAGGCCGGTCAACTTCCACACCACGCTGCGCGAAGCACCGAGTGGCGCAGCGGTTCTTGGTTCATCGGCAGCCGCGGGCCGGGGCAGGCGACGATAAAGCGCACAGACGACGGCGCCGATCACGCCGTAGGCGATGAACATCACGCGCAGCGCGTCGATCAATGTCAGTCCGGCATTGCCGACAAGCCATTCGGGCACGGCGGCGGCGGTGGCGCCGATCGCCCCGAAGATGGCGCCGAGAAAGCTGTAGCGCGCAAAGACGCCGGTTCGGGCGGATGCCGGTGCGGCGCCGGCGATCAACGTGTGTTCCAGCGGCATGAATACACTGGAGTCGCCGCCCGTCGGGTTGAGCGGACCGACGAACCCGACAATAAGCAGGGGCCAGAGCGAGGACAGCGTGGCAAAGCCCAGTCCCGTCACCACCATGAGGAGGGCGGCGGCCAGCATCAGCCTGCGCTTGGAGGCCCGATGGCCCCAGCGACCCACGGCAAGCGTGGCGAGGGCCGAGCCGAGCAGGGTGGCCGTGCTGAGCAGGCCGACTTCAAACTGGCTGTGTCCCAGCGCAAGCAGGTAGGCGGGCAGCAGGACGGCGACAAAGCCGTCGCCGAAGGCGCGCAGGGAACGTGCGGTGAGCAGCAATGGAATCATCTCGCCGCCTATGAGTTGGGAGCTGCTACGTCCGTTGCATCGGCCCGACATTCGCCACTCGGACGAATCAACCTTGATCTGGTGCTGTCTTCCAATGACCGTTTCATGACGCGTCCGGTTGAGTTCGCCAGTCAAACACAGGTTCCGCGAACCCTTTTGGACAAGCTTACGTCAAGTGCACGATCACAGTACTTCGATCAAGCGCGCGCAGATGCGAACCACAAGAAAAACCAGCCCGCTGGCTGCATCTGGTCGATATGACCGGGCTGCCAGCGGGCGGGAGGGGGGGCGGTGATTAACCGATCTTGATCGGCACGTAGAGCCGGCTGTCCTCGCGCTGCACCAGCAGCGCTACCTTGCCCTTGGACTTTCCGGCCAACTTGCGCAGCTGCTCCACACTGGCGACGCGCTCCCCATTGAACGCGAGGATGACATCGCCTGTTTGGATGCCTGCCTCGGCGGCGGGGCCGCTGGCACTCTCGACCACGACGCCGTCGCTGCCGAGCTGGCGGCGCTCGTCCGGCGTCAGCTGGCGCAGCGCCAGCCCGAGCTTGCCGCTGTCGGGAGCCTGTTTGTCAGCCGATACGACCCGATCCTGCTGGAATTCGCCGATGGTGATGGCGACATCACGCGTCGAACCATTGCTCCAAACCTTGAACGTGGCGCGTGCTCCGGGCTGCATCTCGCCGACGATGCGCGGCAGTTGGCTCGATTCGGCCACGTCGATGCCGTTGACCGATAGCAGGACGTCACCCGACTTGATGCCCGCCTTTGCCGCCGGACTGTCGGCCTCGACATTGGCCACCAATGCGCCCTGCGGCTTGGTGAGGCCGAACGATTCGGCAAGGTCTTTGGTGACGGGCTGGATGGCGACGCCGATGCGGCCATGGCTCGCCTTGCCGAATTTCTGCAGCTGGTCCTTGACCTTCATCGCCACATCAATCGGGATGGAGAACGACAGCCCCATGTAACCGCCCGACTGGCTGTAGATCTGCGAGTTGATGCCCACCACCTCGCCGTTGAGGTTGAAGAGCGGGCCGCCCGAATTGCCGGGATTGATCGCGGCATCGGTCTGGATGAATGGCACGTAGGTGTCCGAGGGCAGTGAGCGCGCCTTGGCGCTGACGATGCCGGCGGTCACCGTGTTTTCCAGGCCGAAGGGCGAGCCGATGGCCGCCACCCACTCGCCCACGCGCAGCTTGGCAGGATCCCCGATCCGAACGGCAGGAAGGCCGCTGGCATCCACTTTTAGGAGCGCGACGTCGGTGCGCTTGTCCTGGCCGACGACACGCGCCTTGAACTCACGCTTGTCGGTGAGCTTGACGGTGACTTCGGTGGCGTTGGCCACGACGTGCGCATTGGTCAGCACGTAGCCATCAGGGCTGACGATGAAGCCGGAACCCACGCCGGTCGACGGGCGCTCCTGCTGCTGCTGCTGCGGTTGCTGCTGGAAGCGGCGGAAGAATTCGTAGAACGGATCGCCTGGCTGGAGCGGCGACTGTGACGCGCCGGTGCGTGTGGACTGCACGGTGCTGATGTTGACGACGGCCGGTCCCTGCTGGTCGACGAGCACGGTAAAGTCGGGCAGCGCCCGCGGGGCGGCGCTGGTCGACATTGGCGTAGTTGCAGCGGAATTCTCCACGGCCGCGCGGGTGCTGGCGATGGGGCTGCCGTTCTGGCTCATGGTCAGTACAGCGGATGTGACGCTCGACACGATGACGGCGAGCGTGAGGACGGCGACGTTGGTTCGAGTGGATGTGGTCACGTTGATCTCCAAGTTGTTCTGCGGAAGGCGGATGCGCGAAGTATGGACCATTGTGGATGCCGCTCTTTTCAGGGGCAACAGACCTTACAATCTGTTACTCGGCGGGGGCTGGACCAGCCAGCCGCACAGCGCCGTCCATGCCTGGCCTTGCCGGTCCTCCTAGGCGCGCACCACAAGAAAGTGTGTCTGATATCAATGAGCGGATCTACCTAGTATAGGCAAGGGAATGTACCTGGAACTGATTATAATTTCCGGCCTTTTTTATGTCCCGGCGCAAGGCGAGGGGATGATGATGCACAAGCCATGACCGCAGGATCGCAGGGCCTGTCGCCGGCGCGCCTTGCCCTCACGCTGTGGCTGCCCTTCGCGCTGGCCTACTTCGTGTCGTTCTGGGTGCGCAATGTCAACGCCGTGCTGGCGCCGCTGCTAACCGAGGAGTTCTCGCTGACGGGTGCCGACCTAGGCCTGCTCACCAGCGCCTACTCGCTGACCTTTGCGCTGGTGCAGTTGCCCGGTGGCATGTTGCTCGACCGCTTTGGTGCGCGCCGCGTCAATGCCGTGCTCCTGCTGGCAGGCGTCGCTGGCCTCGCGGTGATGGCGATGTCGCCGACCTTTGTTGGCGTGACCCTGGGCCGGGCGCTGACCGGGTTGGGCGTGTCGATGTGCCTGATGGCCGCGATCAAGGCGTTCTCGCAGTGGTTGCCGACACCGCGGCTGCCGCTGGCACTGAGTCTCCTCTTGACCCTGGGGGGCCTTGGGGGCCTGGTTGCCACGGCGCCAGTGGGTTGGGCGCTGAGCTACGTGTCCTGGCGCTGGTTGTTCGGTTTTGCCGCGGCGCTGCTGCTGGCGATCGCCGCCATGGTCATGCTGCTCGTCCCGGAGCGGCAGGAGCACGACTCGGCCCGGCCGGAGTCGCTGCCGCAACTGCTCGCGGGCTTCGGCACCGTGTTCGGCCACTGGCCGTTCTGGCGCCTCAATTTCCCGGTCATGGTGCAGGCGGGCACCTACCAGGCATTCCTCAGCGTCTGGATCGGCCCGTGGATGCTGGACGTCGGCGGCTACGCGCGCGCCGATGCGGTGCAGATGGTGGCCTGGGTGGCGCTGGCCACGACGGTCGGCTTCGCAGCCTACGGGTTCATCATCAATGCGTTGCTCGGGCGTGGCTGGGAGCCGCTGCGACTGTTCAAATGGCACATGGGCCTCAGCATCGGTTCATTCGCGCTGATCACGGCCGGGGGGGCGAGCGCGTCGCTCGTCTGGATCGTCTATTTCGCGATTGGCACGGGCGGCGCCATGTACGTGACGATGGTGACACGGATGTTCCCGCAGCACCTTAACGGGCGTGCCAACACGGCGTCCAATATGCTGTCATTCAGCGCCACCTTCGCGTTGCAATGGGGGATTGGTGCGGCGCTGGACCTATTTCCGTCGGTCGCCGGCGGACATGCCGCGATCGGTTATCAGCGGGTGTGCGAGGTCTTGCTTGCGCTGCTGGTGGCACTGTTCGTGGCGCTGGTGCTGCCGCTGCGGCGTTTGCGCCCGGTGGCGGAGGGTTCCGCGGCGAGGGGGCCGTAGGGGCCCGGTTGCCAATTAGTCGGCGCGGCGCCCCCTGATCGACTCTAGGCCTTCGCTTCCGCCTTTGCTGCTTCTTCGCGCGCGATCTGCTCGGCGCGTGCCGTCTTCAGGATGTTGGCCGTTTCCTGGGAGCCGATGCGCAGCGCCAGCTCGATTGCGGTGTCGCCTTCGGCGCTCATGAGCCGGACGTCGGCGCCGTTGCGGGTGAGCAATTCCACCATCTTCGCGTCGCCCTTCGCGGCTGCATACATGAGCGGTGTATAGCCGTTTTCAGCGCGCAGATTCGGGTCGAAGTTCATCGACAGCACCTTTTGCGCATAGACCAGGTTGCCTTTCTCGATGGCGTAGAACAGCGCCTTGATGCCCTCGGCACTCTGCTCCTTGGGCTTTTCCTCCAGGCCCGTGGGCAGCAGGTCGACGACGTAGTTGATGAGCGAGATGCCCACCATCAGCGCCATGGCAATGACCAGTGGCAGGGTGGAGATGCCCAGTGATTCCGACACGCCGCTGGGCATGTTGGCGCCAATGGCGAGCACGACCACCAGAATGAAGAACTGGAACTTCAGGTACAGGAACAGGGCAATGAACACGGTCAGCGCGAGCAGCGCCAGCAGCAGGTTGCGGTTGATGCTGGCAGCTTCGAGCCATGGCTCGGGCAGGTTGGCAGTGATGGCGGCAATGGTGACCAGCGTGACCAGAATCCATTCCCGTACCCGCATACTGAATTTCATGCTTCCCCCTGATGTTTTTTAGCCGCCGCGCTGCGCTACCAGGTACCGGCTCATGCTGCCACGGCATTATAATTGGCGGCCGGCACATTCTGCCGGGATCCTCTGAAACCGCGGACAAACTCCTGCACGAATATGAGCAAGGCCTTTACCCGAGAGTCCGACGACGATGACGACCGGGAGGCGCCCCGAATCGTGGAGTCTGCGGGGGCGAAAAACTATATCACGCCAGCAGGTTACGCGCGCCTCAAGGGGGAGCTGAAGAGCCTGGTTGAGCGCGAACGTCCGGAGGTGGTGCGCACGGTGTCCTGGGCCGCTTCGAACGGGGATCGTTCGGAGAACGGCGACTATATTTACGGCAAGCGCCGCTTGCGCGAGATCGACTGGCGCATTCGTTACTTGATGAAGCGCCTGGAAATCGCCGAAGTCGTGGACCGCAAGGTTGCCGACCCGGAGCAGGTGTTCTTCGGGGCGCACGTCACCTACGTGGATGGCAAGGGCGACGAGCGCCAGGTGCATATCGTCGGGATCGATGAGGTGGACCCGGCCCACGGCCAGATCTCCTGGATTTCGCCGGTGGCGCGCGCGCTCCTGAAGGCGCGCGATGGCGATGTCGTGACCTTGCGCACGCCGGCTGGCACCGAGGAGCTGGAAATTGTCGGGGTTGCCTACGACTAGTGGAATGCGACCGCGCCGCCCACGGCTTATCCCTTCGGCTGGGCGGATTCGGCGCTTTTGGCGGGACGGAAGTCACCGGCCCGGACCACGGACAGGCGCTCGGGGTCGATGTGCCGCTTGAGGGTGGCGAGCACATCGGCTGGAGTGAGCGCGGCGATGCGCTTTTCCAATTGCTCGTCCCAGGCGAAGGTGCGGTTCAATATGAGATAGGAAAGCAGCCGACCGGCGATGACGCCGTCGCGGTTGCGCGCCACTTGCCGCGCCTGCAGCAGGCCCTTCTTCGCCGCATCGACTTCCGCGGCATCGAACCCGTCCTTGAGCGCGCGCTGCAGTTCTTCCTTCACCATGCGCTCGAGCGCATGGCGGTTCTGTGGTGCGTGAATGGCGAATACGCCGAACTCGCCCTGCTCGTCGAAACTGCTGGCCGACAGGAACGAGCCGACACTGTAGGAAAGGCCCTCCTTTTCGCGGATGCGCGCGCCCAGCCGCGCCGTGGTTGAGCCGCCCAACAGGTAATTGCCGAGCACCAGCGCGGGGTAATCGGGGTCGTCGTCGCGCACCTTGATGTTGAGGCCCGCGCGGTACACGGCATTGGCCTTGTCGGGCGTCTCGATCACGCGATCGAGGGGCTCCGGGTCCACATACGGGGTCCTGACGCGGGCGTAGGGCGCCGGACTCTTCCAATCCGAGAACAGCGACGTGGCCACGCGCGTGATTTCCTCCGGATCGAAATCCCCCACCACGGACAGCGATGCGTGGGAGGCGCCGACGAAGTCGCGATAGCAACGCTCGACGTCTTCCAGCGTCAGCGCCTTCAGGCGCGCGATGCGCTCCTGCGGCGTGGCGTTGTAGAACCAGTGCCGCTCGGGTAGCGGGTTGAGGTGGCGCGTCAGCTCGAGCCCCGCGCGCGCACTGGGGTCGCTCACCTGCGCCTCGATGCCGGCGAAGGAGGCCTGGCGCAATTGCTCGAACTCGTCGCGCGGGAAGGCTGGCTGGCGCAGGATTTCCGCCACCAGCGCGAGCGCAGCGGGCAGGTTTTCGCGCACCGTGTCGATGGAGCCGCCTTCGCCGCCGACGCCGACCTGCGCCTTGAGCCGGTTGAACTCGTTGCTGATCTGCTCGCGCGTTTTCTTCTGCGTGCCGCGCGAGAGCATGGCGCTGGCGATGCCGCACGCGGTGGCGCGACCGGCCTTGGAGGCTTCGTCGCCCCAGCGCAGGCTCAACTGCGCAACCACGGTGCCGCCGCGGGTCTTCTTCGGCAGAAGTGCCAGCTGCATGCCGCCGGGAAGTGTGCGGCGAATGGTGCGTGCTTCGATGGTCGCAGGCGTCGGGTCGAACACTTCGCCCTGCGCCACGCCGGCGTCGGCCTGGTAATCCTTCAGCGCTGCGGTGACATCGGGCACGGCTGGGATCTCCGCGCGATCGGGCGTCTTGTCGGGCACGAACAGGCCCAGGGTGCGATTGGACGATTTGAAATAGCGTGCCGCCACGCGTTGCACGTCGGCGGTGGTCACCGCGCGCAGCCGGTCGCGGTGCAGGAACATCATCCGCCAATCGCCCATGGCGATGGTCTCGGAAAGCGACAACGCCAGGCCGCGCGAATCCGAGATCAGCATCTCGGTTTCGTTGAGCAGGCGCGTGCGCGCGCGCTCGATCTCCGCTTCGGGCAGGGGATCGGCTGTGAGTCCTTCGAGCGTCTGCAGCAGCGCATCGCGTGCCGCCTCCACGGGCAGGTCCTGGCGCACGCTGGCGCCGAAGTAGGCGTAGCCGGCTTCGCGCAACTGCCGCTCCGAGGCAAAGGCGCTGCTCGCCTTGCCTGGCACCACCAGTGCCTTGTGCAGTCGCCCGCCCGGGACCTGGCCCAGCGCCGACACCAGCACGTCGATGGCGGCGTAGTCCGGATGCGTGCCGGGCGCGATGTGATACAGGGCGCTGACGATCTGGTTGTCGCCGGCGCGGCGCAGCGTCACGGTTCGTTCGCCGTCCTGCACCGGTTCGATGGTGTAGGTCTGCGGCAGGCTGCGCGTCGGTTTGGGCAAGGCGCCGAAATGGCGTGCCGCCAGGCGCAGCGCGGCCGCCTCGTCGAAGCGCCCGGCGATCACCACCACGGCATTGTCGGGCTGGTAGTAGGTGCGGTAGAAGGCCTGCAGGCGCTCGATGGGCACATTCTCGATGTCGGAGCGCGAGCCGATGATGGAGCGGCCATAACCGTGCCACAGGAATGCGGAGGCGGTGACGCGCTCGCGCAGGATGCTCGACGGGTTGTTCTCTCCCGATTCGAACTCGTTGCGAACCACGGTCATTTCCGAGTCGAGGTCCTTCTTCGCGATAAAGGCATTGACCATGCGGTCGGCTTCCAGGCCGAGCGCCCAATCCAGGTTGGCTTCGCTGGCGGGGAAGGTTTCGTAGTAGTTGGTGCGGTCCTGCGCGGTGGTGCCGTTCCAGCGTGCGCCGCGTGCCTGGAACTCTGCCTTGGGATCGGGGTGGCGCGGCGTGCCCTTGAACAGCATGTGTTCCAGGAGGTGCGCCATGCCGGACTCGCCGTAGCCTTCGTGCCGCGAGCCGACCAGGTAGGTGTTGGCGACGGTGATGGTATCGACTGAGGGGTCGGGCAGGAGGAGGACGCGCATGCCATTGGCGGCGCGGTACTCCGTGATGCCCCCGGCACTGGTGTAGCGCGTCAGTGCCGGCACGGTGCTGACGGCAGGGGCGGCCTTCGCCGTGGTGGTGGCCTTGCGTGCCGGCTTGCGTACAGCAGGCCTTGCGGCGCCGGCAGCGGCCGGGCCTGAAGCGGCCGGCTGCGCGTCGGCGGCCATGGAGGCGCTGCCGTGGATCCATGCTGTGCAGGCGAGCACGGCAGCCAGGAGGACTCGAGCGGTGTGCATTGGCATGATTGGCATGATCGGACCTTGGGTTCTGAGCAGATGTTCAGACAAGCGGACTTGATGAGGGTTCGCGGCGGGCCATTGACGTTGGCTTATGGCAGGCTGGCATCGCAGAATTACCTGATCGACGGGGCATTCTACGCGCCGCGACTGGCGCATGCATGTGCGCGGGGCGGCGGCTACAAACTGTTACAAGCCGGATGCGTGCCAGGCCTGCATCAGGTGCAGCGTGACCATGCCGGCGAGGACAACCACGAAGGTGTTGCCGCGCCGCAGCGACACCAGCGCGGCCACTGCGGCGGCTGCCAGGTGCGCGTTGCCCAAGGAAATGTCGATTGCCCCTTCATTGATCAGTATGGCCGGCATGATGAGGGCAGGGAACACCGCCGCTGGCACGAAGCGCAACGCGCGCTTGAGCGGTTCCGGCAGGGGAAGGTTGGGCGCGATCCACAGGAAGGAGGCGCGCGGCAGGAAGGAAGCCACCGACAGGATGGCAATCAGTATCCACGCGTCCAGCGTGCTCAGCGTCGTTGCCATGATTCCACCACGTAGCCGGCTGCGATGCCGGCGACCGACGCAACCAGCAGGCCACCACGATAGGGGAAGCCCACCGCGAGCAATGACACGATGCCGCCGACTACCGCAGCCACCACGGTCGCGCGGTCGCGCACTGTCGCCGCAACCATGGCAAGGAAAGTGAGGGGAACGCAGAACTCGACCTGCCAGCTGGCGGGCATGGCGGCGCCCAACGCCGTGCCCAGGCCCGTGCCGGCGAACCAGCCGATGCCCATGGCCAGGGTCGCGCCCATGTAGTACTCATAGCGGATGCGCGGGCTTTCGTCGGGGTGCTGGGTGAACCGCGCAACGCTGAGCGCGTAGGCAGGGTCGGTGAGGAAAAATGCCGCGATGAAGCGCTGGCGGCGGTTCATGTGTGTGAGGTAGCGCGACATGGACAGACTGAACATGGCGTAGCGCAGGTTCACGATCAGTCCGGCCAGCGCGATCACGACCAGTGTGGATCCCGTCGTGGCGAGTTGCACCACCACCAGCTGCGCCGTGCCGGCGAAGCCGAAGGTGGCGATGGCCATCGAGGAGAGAGAGCTCATTCCCGCGGCAATGGCCGCCGCGCCACAGATGAGGCCGGTGGAGAAACTGCCGGTGGTGCCGGGCAGCATCTGCACGAAGCCGCGCCAGAAGATGGTGCGGGCCTCGGCACGCTCTGAAGGCGTCTGTGGGGTGGCGTCTTTTTGGGGTTCGGACACGGAGGGCGGGGCCGCTTTCGGGACGACGGTGGGCTTGATCAGGGGCCGCGCGGGCGGGGGGCGGTTGCCATTCTATCAAGCTGGCGCAACCATCATTTCTCGGGGTACTTGAAATGCGACCGGCGTGCCCCCATTCCCAGAAGGGGAGTAGGTTTGCCCGTCTCTCCCCCGGCGCAAGCGGTTGGGCGCATGCTGCATTGCTCCACTCAGAGGGGCAATGACGGATAATCGGGCCCGTCAAATGAGCAATCCAACGAGTAACCACACAGGCTGGAACCATGACCACTGAGACTGCAAATACGGCTGCCAAGCCGCGCGAAACCCTGGGCTTCCAGGCAGAAGTCAAGCAACTGCTGCAGCTGATGATCCACTCGCTGTACAGCAACAAGGAAATCTTCCTCAGGGAATTGATCTCGAATGCCTCGGACGCCGCGGACAAGCTGCGTTTCGAGTCGCTCGCCAACCCGGCACTGACGGGCAGCGAAACGGAGCTGAAAATCCGCGTCAGCTTCGATGCCAAGGCGCGCACTGTCACCATTTCCGACAACGGCATCGGCATGTCGCGCGAAGAGGTCGTCACCAACATCGGCACCATCGCCAAGTCGGGCACGCGTGAATTTTTCAAGGCGCTGACCGGCGACCAGGCCAAGGACGCCAACCTGATCGGGCAATTCGGCGTGGGCTTTTATTCGGCCTTCATCATTGCCGACAAGGTCACGCTGCTGACGCGTCGCGCGGGCGCCGCGGCAGGTGAGGCCGTGCTGTGGGAGTCGGATGGCGCCGGCGAATACGCCATCGAGACGGTCGAGAAGGCGGGGCGCGGCACCGACGTGACGCTGCACCTGCGCGAGGGCGAGGACGACCTCTTGTCCGACCTGCGCCTGAAGACCATCATCCGCAAGTACTCCGACCATATCGCTATCCCCATCACGATGGAGAAATACGAGTGGAACGCCGACAAGAAGGAGACGCTGGGGACGGGCACGGACGAGACGGTGAACCAGGCCAGCGCGCTGTGGGCGCGCAACAAGTCGGACATCACCGAGGAGCAGTACCAGGAGTTCTACAAGCACGTCGCGCATGATTTCGAGCCGCCGCTGGCGTGGACGCACAGTCGCGTGGAGGGACGGCAGGAGTACACGCAACTGCTGTACGTGCCTGCCCGTGCACCCTTCGACCTGTGGGACCGGCAGCACCCACGCGGTCTGAAACTGTATGTGCGTCGCGTTTTCATCATGGACGATGCGGAGCAGATGCTGCCTGCCTACCTGCGCTTCGTGCGCGGCGTGGTGGACTCCAACGACTTGCCGCTCAATGTGTCGCGCGAGATCCTGCAGTCGAACAAGGATGTCGACGCCATCCGCTCCGGTTGCGCGAAGAAGGTGCTGTCCATGCTGGAGGACCTCGCCGAGAACCAGAAGGACAAGTACGCCACCTTCTGGCGCGAATTCGGGCGCGTGATGAAGGAGGGGCTGGGCGAGGACCAGGCCAATCGCACGCGTATTGCCTCCCTGCTGCGCTTCTCGAGCACGGACAATGACAGCGAGGAGCAGTCGGTGTCGCTGAAGGATTACCTCTCGCGCATGAAGCCGGAACAGGAAAAAATCTATTACGTGACGGCGGAGACCTTCCTCGCGGCAAAGAACAGCCCGCACCTGGAGGTGTTCCGCAAGCGCGGGGTGGAAGTGCTGCTCCTGGCCGAGCGCGTGGATGAGTGGATGGTGGCGCACCTTACCGAATTCGAGGGCAAGCAGCTCGCGTCCGTGGCGCGCGGCGACCTGGGATTGGAGAAGCTTGCCAGCGAGGAGGAGCGTAAGACTCAGGAGCAGCAGGCCGGCGACTTGTCGGGGCTGGTTGCGCGCCTCAAAGAGGCGCTGGGCGACAGCGTGAAGGAAGTGCGCGTGTCGGCGCGGCTGACCGATTCACCGTCGTGCCTGATCGCCGATGACACAGACATGGGGGGCAACCTCGCCCGCATCCTCAAGGCGGCCGGGCAGAAGGTGCCTGAATCCAAGCCCATCCTCGAGATCAACCCGACGCATGCGCTGGTGCTGCGACTGAAGGAGGGGCCGGCCGCGGGCGATGAAAAATTTTCCGACTGGGCTCACCTGCTGTTCGATCAGGCACTGCTTGCCGAAGGCGGCGCGCTGGAGGACCCTGCCGGGTTCGTGCGCCGGCTGAATGGCCTGATGCTGGACATGTCTGGGGGGGGATCCAAGATCTGGACGCCCGGGGGTTGATCCCCTGTCTATATCAGTAACGATATAGAAATCATCGCTGAATGTCCGGCTTACGGGCATCCAGCGATTTGAAAGTTCAACTTTTCAGAATTCCGGCAGGCGCACCATGAAGGCGGCCTCCCGGGACTGCGGGCCGGCTTACAACTGTGCGAGCATGGCCTCGGCGCTGGAGACTTCCAGCTTGCCGCCTTCTTCGACGTTGAGTTTCTTCACTACGCCGTCTTCGACCAGCATCGAGTAGCGCTTGGAGCGCATTCCCATGCCGAAGCCTGAGAAGTCCGCATCCAGGCCGAGCTTCTTGTTGTAGTCGGCCGAGCCGTCGGCAAACATGCGGATCTTGCCCGTGGCCTTGAGGTCCTTGCCCCAGGCGCCCATCACAAAGGCATCGTTGACCGCGAGACACCAGACCTCGTCGATGCCTTTGGCCCTCAGCTTGTCGAAATTGACCAGATAGCCTGGTGCATGCTTGGCCGAGCAGGTCGGCGTGAATGCGCCGGGCACGGCGAATAGCGCAATCTTCTTGCCTTTGGCCAGATCCTGCACATTGAACTTGTTGGGTCCGAGCGTGCAGCCTGCGGTCTCGACTTCGATGTATTCGGTGAGGGTGCCGTCCGGGAGGCGGTCGCCGACTTTGATCGTCATGGTGGTTCCTTCGCGTGGTAGTTAAGGTTGAGGGAGGCGCGAGGCTAGCATGCCTGCGTGGCGGAAAAAACCCTGAACGTGGCGAGGGCATGCACGGCACGGGCTCCTCGGTGGCGCGCCACGCCAGACACTCCCGCTGGCGGGTGCGCCAGCTGGCCGCGGGATAACCAAAAAAGCTCGAAAAACCGGGGACTTGCATGCGGTCCCCGGCGTCGCTATATTGGCCCCACTCCATTCACGGGCATCCCATGCAGAACGTTTCCGAAGCTTTCACAGAGCATCGCCTGTCCCTGCAGGAGGTTCTCGACGCAATGGTCGAGGACAAGCTGGTCGAGCGC
>CANJRC010000033.1 GCA_947476535.1 Betaproteobacteria bacterium | reverse complement strand
GAGAAACGGGTAATCCGGGCCAAACACCTCGCGCGGCATGCAGTAGGTGCAGCGAAAATTGCACCGATCGGTGACCGAGATGCGCAGGTCGCGCAGCGCGCGGCCCCGCGTGTCGGCAATCGGGGCGCCTGGCAGCGTTTTCGCCCCGCTCGGTGGGGGAAGCGGGCGGCGATGGTCGATGATGGGAATGATGCGTTCTGTCATGGTCTTTGTGGCCGCTTAGGCATCACTCGAGCAGCAATCGCGCGGCGAGGCCCGCCACCCCGCAGGACAGGATCAGTGCAATGACTCCGGTCTTGAAGCGAAACAGTGCCAGTGCGGCGGAGATGCCGATCGCGAGTGAAATCCAGTCCGGTGCGCCGGAAAATCCGTTGGGCCACAGCACATGCCAGGCGAAAAACAATGCGAGGTTGACAATGACGCCGACGACGGCCGCGGTGATCCCGGTGAGCGGGGCGGTGAACGCAAGATTGCCGTGCGTCGATTCGATCAGCGGCCCCCCGGCGAGGATGAAGAGGAATGAAGGCAGGAAGGTGAAGAAGGTCGCTATCAACGCGCCCAGGCTGCCGGCGAGCAACAGGTGGTCGGGGCCGAAAACCCTGGCGGACCAGCTGGCGACGAAGCCGACGAATGCCACTACCATGATGAGCGGTCCGGGGGTGGTCTCTCCGAGGGCAAGGCCGTCGATCATCTGCGCCGGACTCAGCCAGTGATAGTGCTCGACGCTGGCCTGGTAGACATACGGCAGGACGGCATATGCGCCGCCGAAGGTGAGCAGCGCGGCCTTGGTGAAGAACCACCCGAGCTGTGTGAGCGTCGCGTCCCACCCAAGCGTTGCAACGAGTACCGCCAGGGCCACGACCCAGATCAGGACGAACACCACCACAATGGACGCCAGGCGCGTCCAACTGAAGCGGGCATGCGCCGGGGGGGGCGTGTGGTCGTCGATTGCCGCGGGGCCATAACCTGCCTTTGTACCGCTATGGCTTCCTGCGCCAGAGAAATGCTCCGGAGCCATGCGGCCGCCAACGTAGCCCACGAGTCCGGCCGCAATGATGATTGCCGGAAAGGGCAGTTGCAGGGCGAATATGGCAATGAATGCCGCGACCGCGATGGCCCAGGTCCAGGCGTTCCTGAGCGTGCGCGACCCGATGCGCCAGGCTGCATGCAGCACGAGTGCCGTGACGGCGGGCTTTATCCCGTAGAGGACCCCTGCGACGGCGGGCACCTCGCCCCAGGCCATGTAAATCCAGGATAGCGCGATCAGGATGAACAGCGACGGCAGCACGAACAGGCCGCCAGCGACGATTCCACCCCAGGTTCTGTGCATCAGCCAGCCGATGTAGGTGGCAAGTTGCTGCGCTTCGGGGCCGGGCAAGGTCATGCAGTAGTTGAGCGCGTGCAGGAATCGGCGCTCGGAGATCCAGCGCCTTTTCTCCACCAGTTCCTGGTGCATGATTGCGATCTGGCCAGCCGGCCCGCCGAAGCTGATGAACCCGAGCTTCAGCCAGAAGCGAAAGGCTTCGAAGAACCCGGGGAACGCGGGCGGGAGAGAGGTCGCTGGCTGGTTCATCGCTTGGTATAGTCCGGGTTGTGCGCGGCGCAACGAGGCTGCGCGGCCGCACCATCACTTGCGACGTAACCAACCCCATTGCCATGGCGAAAACACGCTACCCGGGACTGACGCTTCGCATCATGACCAGCGCTCGGCCCGCGATGGGACCGGGCAAGGCGCAGCTGCTCGAGCACATCGAGGCCACGGGCTCGATTTCCGCGGCCGCGCGCGCCATGGAAATGTCTTACCGGCGGGCCTGGCAGCTGGTCGAGGCCATGAATCGTGATTTCGTCGAGCCCCTGGTGTCCACGGAAACCGGCGGCAAGCGCGGCGGCGGCGCTCGCGTGACGTCGATGGGGCGCGCTGTGCTGGGGCAGTTCCGGGCGCTGGAGCTGCGTGCGTCGGGTGCCATCCACACCGGAGTCGGCGCGTTTGACCGCCTGCTCAAGAAACCCATCAAGAAACGCTGACATGCTGCTCGCGATCAAAGGTGATTGCCATGGGAAAACGCCCTTGGATAGACGTTATGTACCGTAGAATACAACGCGACGGAGGCATCGTGCGCCGCGGAGTTGCAGAATGTCTGGCAATGGTACGGAGTGGAGCCCATGAACAAAGGCTTGATGTCGGTTGACGAGGCACTCGAGCGCCTGCTGGCGGGCGCGCGCGCCGTAGAAGAAACGGAGCGGGTATCCACCTTGTCGGCCACCGATCGCGTGCTGGCTGCAGATCAGCGTTCGGGCATGAACGTTCCCCCCATGGACAACAGTGCCATGGACGGATACGCCGTGCGATTGGCCGACGTGGATAGTCAGGGGGCGGGACTGAAAGTCGCCCAACGCATAATGGCCGGTTCGGTCGGCACCACCCTTGCTCCTGGCACCGCCGCGCGAATTTTCACCGGCGCGCCGATTCCCCAGGGGGCGGACGCAATCGTGATGCAGGAACATGCGTCGGTAGAGGGAGACACCGTGACGATCAATGAAGTGCCCAGACTCGGGGCCTGGGTGCGAAAGACCGGTATCGATATCAGGAACGGCGACGTCATCCTCAAGGCCGGAATTCGCCTGCGCCCGCAGGACACCGGGCTTGCCGCTTCAGTGGGCATCGCATCGCTGCCTGTACGCCGACGCGTTCGCCTTGGCTTGTTCTTCACCGGTGATGAACTGGTGATGCCGGGCGATCCGCTGCCGCCGGGGGGAATCTACAACTCGAACCGGTTCACGCTGAATGGCCTGGCGCAACTCACGGGCTGCGATATCCGCGACTACGGCATCGTGCCGGACAGTTTGGATGCCACGCGTGCGGTGCTGCGCAAGGCGGCCGACGAGTGCGACCTGATCGTCACCAGCGGTGGCGTATCTGTGGGCGACGCGGACTTCGTCAAGCCTGCCGTGGAAGCCGAAGGTGAACTGCTTTTGTGGCGCATCGCCATGAAACCTGGGCGGCCGCTGGCTTTCGGCAGGATCGGGAAGTCTGGAACATCCACCGCGTTCATCGGGTTGCCTGGAAATCCGGTGGCGAGCTTCGTCACCTTCCTGTGGTTCGTGCGCCCGTTTGTCATGCGCACCCAGGGGATAACGGATGCGGCGCCGCACGGCATTCCGATGCGTGCCGACTTCGACTGGACGGATGCCGATGCGCGTCGCGAGTTCCTGCGTGCGCGGCGCAATGACCAGGGAGGGCTCGACCTGTATCCCTCGCAGGACTCCTCTGTGCTGATGTCCACCGCGTGGTCGGATGGGCTGATCGACAATCCGCCCGGATGCGTGATTCGTCGTGGCGATATGGTGAAATTCCTACCTTATGCGGAGCTGTTCCGGTGAAGCTCCGGTTGAAATTCTTCGCCAGAATTCGGGAGCAGCTGGGGTGTGATGGCGAAGTGCTGGAGGCACCTGCGGGTGTCGCTACGGTCGCGGCATTGCGGAATTTTCTGGTAGCGCGTGGAGAAAACTGGCAGCAGGCGCTGTCCGGGAACCGCGTGCTGCGCGTCGCGGTCAACCAGGACATGGCCGAGCCGGACACGCCCCTGTGCGATGGCGACGAAGTGGCGTTCTTCCCCCCCGTGACTGGGGGCTAGCGTGGCGGTGCGCGTGCAGGAGCAGGATTTCGATGCCGGGGCGGAGATGTCGCGCTTGCGCGCCTCGCGTGCCGACGTGGGTGCGGTGGCCAGCTTCGTTGGGGTGGTGCGCGATAGCAACGACGGGGCGAGCGTTGGCTCGATGACCCTTGAGCACTATCCGGGCATGACAGAGAAATCCATCCAGGCCATCATCGACCAGGCGAAGGAGCGATGGAAGATCTTCGATGCATTGGTCATCCACCGGGTGGGCGAACTCAAACCGCGCGACCAGATCGTGCTCGTGGCAGTGACCGGTTCGCACCGCGGAGAGGCATTCGCGGCCTGCGAATTCATCATGGACTTCCTCAAGACGCGCGCGCCGTTCTGGAAGAAGGAGCAGACGCAGCAGGGCGCGCGCTGGGTCGATGCCCGGGTGTCTGATGATGCGGCGGCCGCACGTTGGTCATCGACTACCCCAAAGGCCGGAAGGTGAGCTGGGTTGGCGTGGCCGCTGTGGGGGTCGGTGCTGCTCTCGGCGCATGGCTGCGCTGGGCGCTGGGGATCCTGTTGAACGTGGTGGTCCCCGAGATCCCGCTCGGTACGCTGGTGGCCAACCTGGGGGGAAGCTACCTCATTGGCGTCGCGCTGGCGGTGTTTGACCAGGCTGTAGGGATTGCGCCCGAATGGCGTTTGTTGATCATCACCGGGTTTTTAGGTGGGTTGACGACGTTTTCCAGCTTTTCAGCCGAATCCGTGCAGCTGATCGGTAGTGGACGCTATGCCTGGGCTGCGGCGCACACGCTGTTGCACCTTGCGGGATCACTGTTGATGACAGCGCTGGGAATTTGGACGGTCACCGCAATTCGGTAGGGCGTCCACCTCGCTCGCCCATGCTGGGCAAGCCGCCTTGTGTGAATGGTGCTAATGTCCTCGGCTAATTCCCAATTCGCGAAGGGATGGATCAGAACAGAGCAGGGGAGGAGGAGGAGGAACCTGCGCCGATCCTTTCCACGCCCTTCGCGGTCAGGAAACTATTTCGTATCAGGCTCGTCCTGATCCGCCAATTTGTGGATGCGCGCGCGTGTTGCGGCTTTGCGTCCGATGACACCCAGCAGGGTGTCGGTAGACAGATCGCCCGTCGCTTCCGAGCTGAGGCTATTGCGTTGCAACAAAACCGTCCCAACGTTAGACTCCGGCTCAGTCAAAAAAGCCAGCATCGCCTGCCACGGAAAGGAGTGCTGATGTGTCTCTACGACAGGTTCAAGGATTGTAGTTGTCATTTAAGTATCTCCTCTATCCAATTAATACAACGTCACAAGTACACTTGGTAGGATCGCAGGTTACGACCAAGATTCTAGATAAGCCAATCGTTTCTTTGGATCGACTCCATAAGTCTGATTAATTATACGCCAAGTGCTTGGTGCGACGCAATATTACCGGTGATCGGATGAGGGAATATGGGGGGTAGGTGGAACTTTATCAACTACGTGCATTTGTAACGATCGCGGAACTACGTCACTTGACGCGGGCGTCCGAGAAGCTGCACATCTCCCAGCCGGCCCTCAGCGGCCAGATCAAGGCCCTTGAGGATACCCTGGGCTCGGAACTTTTTGATCGGGGCCCCGGTGGGATGAGCCTCACCCATGCCGGGACCCATCTGTTGCCGCTTGCCGAGCGGGTGTTGGAAACGGCTGCCGATCTGCGTCGGGAAGCGCTGGCGTTGAAGGGGGAGGTCCGGGGCAAGCTGCATGTGGGGACGGTGCTGGAACCCGGTTACCTTCGGGTCGGCGAGTTCCTCGCGAAACTGGTCGAGCGGTTCCCCCTGATCGAGGTAGAGTTGCATCAGCGATTCTCCGGAGAGTCCCTTGAGCAGGTGCGCGAGGGGACATTGGATGCGGGATTCTTTTTCGGTGACCCGCCACAACTGCCCCTGGAGGGGCGGCGCCTGCGCCCAATGACCTACCGCGTCATCGCGCCACTCGAGCGCAAGGCCCTGCTGGCCAATGCGAGTTGGGCCGATATCGCCGCTATGCCGTGGGTGACTACACCGCTCAAGAGCAGCCATCGCCAGCTCATGATGCGCATGTTTGCCGAGCATGGACTGGAGGCGCACAAGGCTGCGGAGGCGGACCAGGAGGCGGTCATCGCCGATCTGGTGACCTCAGGGGTCGGCTTGTCGCTTGCACGTGAGGAAGTGGCACTGGCAGGTCAAGCCAGCGGGCGCTGGGTGGTTTGGGAGCCCGCGCGCATGCATTCGGCGCTGTGGTTCGTCTATCGCGCGCAGCGTGCGAAGGATTCCCTCGTCGTCGCGATGCTGGATGCATTGGGTGCCATATGGCCCCCGGTCGATGTGGCGGCGCCAGCTGGACAGGCATCCAGGGAGCGGCAAGAGATCAAGGGCGAACGACCGCGCTGATCGCCCCTCAGGCACCCTCAGGAGTCGCTCGTTACCTTGTTCGAGCACGGGTGTTGCCAGGGGAGTCGCCTTGACCTGGCTTGCCGCCTCGCGGATTTCCGCTTGAAATCCGCACATTGCGCCCCACCTGTTTGTTCATGCCGAAATTCCTCGGAGTTGACTGTAGTCAATGCTCGCAAGAGGGTCTGAATGAATACTGAACCAACGGACTGCGCGCAAACCGCGCCTAGCAGCCAGAAGGGGGCAACATGAGAATCGAAAAACTGACGACGCGTTTCCAGCAGGCGCTGGCGGACGCGCAGAGCCTGGCCGTCGGGCGTGACAGCCAGTTCATCGAGCCCGTGCACCTCCTGTCGGCGTTGCTCGACCAGGGCGATGGTGGAACGCAGTCGCTTCTATCGCGGGCCGGTGTGAACGTCCAGCGTCTGCGCGAGCAGGTAGCGAAGGCGGTGAGCCGCCTGCCCAAGGTCGAAGGTCACGGCGGTGAAGTGCAGATCGGTCGCGATCTGAGTAATTTGATGAATCTGGCGGACAAGGAGGCGCAGAAGCGCGGCGACCAGTTCATCGCGTCCGAACTGTTCCTGCTAGCCCTCACGGAAAAGGGGGCGGGTGAGTGCGGACGACTGTTCGCCGAGGCCGGTGCAAGTCGCAAGGCGCTTGAGCAGGCGATCAACACCGTACGAGGAGGCCAGAACGTGGGCGATGCCGAAGCAGAGGGCCAGCGTGAAGCGCTGAAGAAATACACCATCGACCTGACCGACCGGGCGCGCTCGGGCAAGCTCGACCCGGTGATCGGGCGCGATGACGAGATCCGGCGTGTCATCCAGATCCTGCAGCGGCGCACCAAGAACAACCCGGTGCTCATCGGCGAGCCCGGCGTGGGCAAGACGGCCATTGTCGAAGGCCTGGCGCAGCGCATCATCAATGGCGAAGTCCCGGAGACGCTGAAGAACAAGCGCGTGTTGTCGCTCGACATGGCGGCACTGATTGCCGGCGCGAAGTATCGCGGTGAGTTCGAGGAGCGGCTGAAATCGGTGCTCAAGGAGCTGGCGCAGGATGAAGGTCAGACCATCGTATTCATTGATGAACTGCACACCATGGTGGGCGCCGGCAAGGCCGAAGGGGCCATGGATGCGGGGAACATGTTGAAGCCCGCGCTGGCGCGTGGCGAGTTGCATTGCGTCGGCGCCACCACGCTCGATGAGTATCGCAAGTACGTGGAAAAGGATGCGGCGCTCGAGCGCCGCTTCCAGAAGGTGATGGTGCAGGAGCCGTCGGTCGAGTCGACCATCGCAATCCTGCGCGGCCTGCAGGAAAAATACGAAGTCCATCACGGCGTGGACATTACCGATCCGGCCATCGTGGCG
The DNA here is from genome assembly GCA_947476535.1 of Betaproteobacteria bacterium. Classification (GTDB taxonomy): domain Bacteria; phylum Pseudomonadota; class Gammaproteobacteria; order Burkholderiales; family SG8-39; genus CAIYPG01. The sequence goes on along the minus strand of CANJRC010000033.1, from coordinate 24,868 downwards.
GCAGCTGAGCTGTCGCACCGCTACATTACCGATCGATTCCTTCCGGACAAGGCGATCGATCTGATTGACGAAGCCGCGGCACGCATCAAGATGGAGATCGACTCCAAGCCGGAGGTCATGGACAAGCTCGACCGGCGCCTGATCCAGTTGAAGATCGAGCGCGAGGCCATGAAGAAGGAAAAGGACGAGGCGTCGCAAAAACGGCTGGCGCTGATCGAGACCGAGATCGACAAGCTGGGGCGAGAGTATGCCGACCTGGAGGAGATCTGGAAGTCAGAAAAATCCGATGTGCAAGGCTCGCAACATATTAAGGAAGAACTCGAGAAGCTGAAGCTGGAAATGGACGCCGCCAAGAGGAAGGGTGATTGGCAGCGCATGTCGGAGCTGCAATACGGCAAGGTCCCGCAGCTCGAGGCGCAATTGAAGAAAGCCGAGCGGGTTCCTGTCGCAGGAGAAAAGCCGAAGCTGTTGCGCACCCAGGTAGGCGCGGAGGAGATTGCCGAGGTTGTCTCGCGCGCCACCGGTATCCCGGTATCGAAGATGATGCAGGGCGAGCGCGACAAGCTGCTGAAGATGGAAGACCGCTTGCATGAACGCGTTGTCGGGCAGGACGAGGCGGTGCGCCTGGTGTCTGATGCCATCCGTCGATCGCGCGCCGGGCTCTCGGACGAGAGCAAGCCCTACGGTTCATTTCTGTTCCTCGGACCCACTGGCGTGGGAAAGACCGAGCTGTGCAAGGCGCTGGCCGGCTTCCTGTTCGACTCCGAGGACCACCTCATTCGCATCGACATGTCGGAGTTCATGGAAAAGCACTCGGTGGCGCGGTTGATCGGGGCGCCGCCCGGCTATGTGGGCTACGAGGAGGGCGGCCACCTGACCGAGGCGGTGCGCCGCAAACCGTATTCGGTGATCCTGCTCGACGAAGTCGAGAAGGCGCATCCGGACGTCTTCAACGTGCTGCTGCAGGTGCTCGACGACGGTCGCATGACCGACGGGCAGGGGCGCACCGTGGATTTCAAGAACACGGTCATCGTCATGACCTCGAACCTTGGCTCCCAGCTCATACAGGGCATGTCGGGCAAGGACTATGGCGTGATCAAGCTCGCCGTCATGGCCGAGGTGAAGACGCAGTTCCGGCCGGAGTTCGTCAACCGCATCGATGAGATCGTGGTCTTCCACGCGCTCGACGAGAAGCACATCCGCAATATCGCGAAGATCCAGCTGCGTTATCTCGAGGCGCGGCTGGGCAAGCTGGAGATGAAACTGTCCGTATCAGAAAGCGCACTCGCGGAACTGGCGCAGGCCGGATTCGATCCGGTCTATGGTGCACGGCCACTCAAGCGCGCCATCCAGCAGGCGATCGAGAACCCGCTGTCCAAGCAGATACTGGAGGGGCATTTAGCGGCGGGCGATACCATCGGCGTGGACTGCAAATTGGGCCAGTTCCGCTTCGAGAAGCTGGCTGACGCGGATGACGTGAAGGCCGCGTGATTGCCGAGTAGGGACCCGCCGCGGCTTGGTGCGCGCGGCGGAGCTAGTGCAGCTGCGGTAGGCTCTGCAGCAGCTGGTGTGCGTCGGCCATGGTGCCGCGGGCCATCTTCGAGAGCTCTTCCCAGAGGTGTTCCGGATCCTTGGTGAACACGACCCCCGGATCGGCATTCAGAACATGCCATACGCCACGCCGGATTTCCTGGTAGAGCTCGCCAGGCCGCCACACGACATTGCCCACGTAATAGCGTGCATCGTTGGGCGATTCCTCGATGAGCTTGTCGACCACGTTCACGTTGATGGCGAGGCTCAGGTCCTGCATGATCCTCAAGCCTCCGGTGCCGGCGGCGGCGGGGCCTTTGGCCAGGGCGAATACGGCAGAGCGCGACATGGGGCCGCCGAAGAACACCGGCTCGACAACGGCTTTCGACGGTGAATGGTCGGGAAACAGGCTGGCCAATGTTCTGCGAGTGGGCCGGTTGACGATCAGTCCAAGGTGGCGGTCTCCATCCACCGGTGTCGCGATGATGACTGTGTGATAGTACGGCGCGTCCACGAGGTTGGGTGCGGCGACGAGCAGGACGGTTCCAGCTTCGCGATCTCCGCTATTCGACTGTGCTCCGGTCGCGGTTGCCACCAGCATTGCGGCGGTGATGGCGATGGCGCTCAAGAGTCCGCGAGCCTTCCGGAATGCTGATTGCGAAGCCATGCGGAGTACTCCTGAACGTGGGGGGACGGCGCCAAGCGGACTGTGCAGCGAAAGGATAGCAGAACGCCTGGTCGATTCAAGCATGGACGGCGTGTCGGGCGGGGTTCGTGCGGCCACTGCCTATTGGCGTTACTAGGCGCGCGTTTTTCTGCGCGCCAGGGCCAATGTTTGTGACTGCGCCGCGGCGGTAGCTAACGGTGCGTTGCGATGGCAGTTGACCAGGTGGTCGTTGACCATCCCAACGGCCTGCATGAAGGCATAACAGATGGTTGAGCCGACAAAGCGAAAACCTCGTTGCTTGAGGTTCTTGCTCAAGGCATCCGAAACCGAAGTCTTTGCCGGGACGTCGCGCATGCTGCGGCGTCGAGTGACCGGGGAACTCCCTTCGACAAATCGCCACACATAGGCATCGAATGATCCGAATTCCGTCTGGACCTGCAGGAATGCCTTTGCATTGCCAATTGTCGACTCGATCTTGAGGCGGTTGCGTACGATGCCGGCGTCCTTCATTAGGCGGTCGACGTCGCGCGCTTTGAAGCGTGCGACCCGGTGCGGATCGAAATCGCAGAAGGCGTGACGGTAGTTGGCGCGCTTGGCGAGGATCGTGGACCAGGACAGGCCTGCCTGAGCCCCCTCCAGAGTCAGGAATTCAAAGAGCAACCGGTCGTCATGGACCGGAACTCCCCATTCCTCGTCGTGATAGCGGACATAGGTTTCAGAGCCGAGGCACCAGGGGCAGCGCGCAGGGTCGGTCACGGAAAACTCCTCAGTGCGTGTATTCGATCGCGATGGGGCAGGGCGTTCGCTCGCACCCAGAATAGATTGCTGCGGTTGATAATAATCATAATAGATCAGTAGGAGCAATGGATATCTGGTAACGTATATGATAATATTATGCACATCGACATTGAGGAGAAACTATGGCAACCGACCGTCTCATGCAATTGTATTTCACGCTGGCTTCTGGCGGCACGATGACTGCGGAGGAGATCGCAGATCGCCTCGGAGTGTCCAAACCGACCGTGCATCGCGACATCGAATTGCTGCGCAATGCCGGCCTGAGCGTGGAGGGTACGCCCAACGTCGGCTACCGGGTCGACAATCCCCCCGAGATGCCCCCGCTGTTTCTTACTGCGGCTGAGTTTCGAGCCATGGCGACGGGCGCAAAAGCGGTCGTTGCGGGATCCGACCGTGCCCAGTCTCGCGCGGCCAGTGATCTATTGACCAAGGCGCGTGCGCTCGTACCTCCCCGCAGCCGGGGCAAGTACGGCCTGTAACGGCAGCCCACCGTCTACACGACTTCGTCCGATGCCAGTTTGCACGGGTGGGCGGTTGAGCCGCGCTCGATCTGGATCGTGGCATGGTGAATGCCGAAGCGCTGAGCCAGGAGGCGGTTGATTTCGGCATAGAACGCATCACTCGGGTTGGCATCAGGCATTACAAGATGGGCTGTCAGCGCTGTTTCCGTTGTGCTCATGGCCCAAATGTGCAAGTCGTGGGTCTGCGTTACCCCTGGCATGCCGTCGAGCAGTCGCTTCACCGCGTGCGGGTCGATTCCCGGCGGCACCGCGTGTAATGCCAGCCGCATGGAGTCCTTCAAAAGTCCGAACGTTCCTCCCACGATGAGTATGACAATGGCCAGGCTGATGGCTGGGTCGAGCCAGTACCATCCGGTCGACATCATCACCAGGCCGGTTACCACGACACCGAGGGAGATTGCAGCATCCGCAGCCATGTGCAGGAAAGCGCCGCGAAGGTTGATGTCTGAATGGCGCCCGCGCATGAATAGCAGGGCAGTTGCGGTATTGATCACGACGCCGATTGCGGCGATGACGATCACCAGCATTCCGGAAACCTCGGCGGGCTGATGCAGGCGGCGAGTCGCCTCCCAGGCAATGCCGCCGCACACGACCATGAGGATCAGCGAGTTGGCCATGGCAGCCCAGATGGAGGAGCCTCGAAGCCCATAGGTGAAGAGAGGGGTGGGCCTTCGCCGGACGAGCACACTGGCACCCCAGGCAATGAGCAACGACAGCACATCGGAAAGGTTATGTCCTGCGTCGGCAAGCAGGGCAAGCGATCCAGAAATCATTCCCGCCGTGGCTTCGACCAGGACGAATCCCAGATTCAGGGTGATGCCGAGCCTGAACTTTCGCGACTGGTCTGGCGCTGTGGGAAGGCTTGGATGGCCATGATGATCGTGGTGACCATGATGACTGTGGGTGTTGCCTGACGATTCAGCTTCGTTTGCGGGCATGCGCTGGCTCGCGTGCATGGAATTCGGCGACGGTCCGGTCCAGCGCGGCCTCGAGTTCGAGCGGAAACAGATCCGGCAGTGATTGCGTGGCCTGCAATCGAGGCGAATTCAGTGACGGCCCGGATCCCATCAAGCGGGGCCGTAGCGCCGTCTCGACCGTCGGATTCAGTGCTTGCTTGACGCGATGCCGTCGGGCTCTTGTCATAGGCAAATGTCGATTCGCTCTATCTGCAAACCCAATTGGGCAAATGATTTTCTTATTGTCGCGCTTGTCATTGTCGTCAGTCGAAGTACGTATTCTGACAGATTGACGAGGGACGGGGATTTGGGCAAAGTGCCTCTGTTATAAACAATCTCAATATTTCGCTGAGCACCTTCTCGTTTCTCCTGCAAAAACCTGCCAAGATCGATCGGAGGCTACATGTTCAAACGCATTCTGATGGCTTACAACGGGTCGCACGATGGCAAGAGCGCGCTACTGACCTGCGCTGAACTGGCGGCGTTCACCAAGGCAGACACACACCTGCTCGCCGTTGCCGGCATGCCCTCGAGCATGTTCCTCACCGAAGGGTTTCTCCCCGAGGAATTGCTGGAGGAAGAAAAGAAACGTGCCCAGGATGTGCTCGACGAGGGGATTTCCCAATTGAAGGAAAAGGGCTTCGTCGTGACCGGGCACCTCGCAGTGGGAGAGCCTGTGGAGGAAATATCCCGTCTCGCACGCGAACTCGACGCCGACCTGATCATTGTTGGTCATTCGCAGCGGGCGTCATTTGCCAGCCGTTGGTGGCGTGGATCTGTAGGGAAAAACCTGCTTGATCATGCCCCGTGCGGCATTCTCATCGCGCATACCCGCGAAGATGCCGTCAAGAAGTAGGTTGTTTTAACGTGAGGGCATGTTCCCGGCCTGCTCAGCTGCGTCGAGCGCATTTTGGTGGGCGCCGAAGTAGTCTTCATGCTTTGCCACAGATCGTTTCCCTTTGCGGTTGCTTGGCCGTGTGAAATTCTTACTTCAGCTCACCATTTCCGCTCAACCTTTTTGGTTCCAGTCCGTTACCTGTAATAGATCAATGGCAAGTACGGTGGCTATCATGTTGCGGGTATTGCGGAACTGGTTCGGGGTGCGGACGGGAATGCCGGATTACCTTCATGAAGTTCTGAACGCGGGTTGGGTTCCCCAACTGCAGACACAGGAGTCTGATACGGCCGCGAGCGTCCTTGACTCGGTCGCCCCTGCAGTATCGACTGTGCCAGAAGGCGAAGTCGGCGATTGGATTGAACGCTTCTACGCCAACCAGGGATGCTGACCGGAGATCTTGGGTACGGGTTTCCCGTGCGCGCGCTGGGCGAAGGCCATTGCAGATGGCCAAAAATTGCTACGCGAAGCAGGTGGAGTTGAGGCAGGCTTTGTCCCCTCAATTACGATCGTAGCCGCGGGTCGCGGCATTCCAACCGCGCTTTACGGGCGGCGAGTGCGGCGGGGATATAATCGGCGCGCCGCCATGAAGCTGCCCCAATCTCGATTGTCCTTCTACCTCAAGGTCTTCCGGTTAGGTTTGGCGGGCGCGTTGTTGTGCTCGGAGGGCGGTGCATTGCTTTCAGGGGATGTGCGAGCCCAAACCGCAACAAGGCGGGTCCAGCAGGGCGAAAGACCAGCAGTAAAACCTGCTGCTCCCAAACCCGCTGGGCCCAACCCTGCCGGCGCAGGCGGGCAGCCAATCGATGACCGCCGGTGGCAAGCGCTGGCCGATCAGGCAGAGGACCTGATGGACAAGGGCGACTTTCCCGGGGGAGAGCGCATTGGCCTCCAGGTTGTGGAGGAGGCGCGGCGCGTCTTCGGCGAGAACCATATCAACATGGCGGCCAGCCTGTCGATTCTTGGTGGGAGTCGGCTCAAGCAGGGCAAGTATGCCGATGCCGAGGTGGCATTTCGTCAGTCGCTCAGCATTTATGAGGCTCGGTCGGGTCCCGAGACAGTGAGTACCGCCTCGGCGCTGAACAATCTGGCTCTGGTGCTGGAGCGGCGCGGTGATTATGCTGGAGCTGAAGGCCTGTTGCGGCGTTCTCACCGCATCCTGGACACGGAGCTCGGGGCGAACAACGCTGACACCGCGACCACGCTCTCCAATCTCGGTCGCGTGCTGGATAGTCAGGGCAAGTTTGGCGCGGGTAGCGCGTTGGTCGGCTCGGGCAAGCCCGCCGTAGCCCCAACCGCTATGTCCGACAGTGCACAGTTGCTGACCGCTCAGGCCGATGCCCTGATCTCGCGTGGCGAGCTGGGTCAGGCGGAAACACTGCATGACCGGGTTGTTTCCGTCTACGAAAATACCCTTGGCCCTATGCACCCGCTCACGGCGACAGGCTTGTCAAATCTCGGCAATGTTCGGTACCTGCAAGGCAAGTTTGCTGATGCCGAAGTGGTGCACCGACGGGCATTGGCGATTCGGGAAAAGGTTCTGGGCCCTGATCACCCTGATACGGCGACCAGTCTCAATAACCTGGCCAATGTATTGTTTCAGCAGGGAAAAGACGTTCGTTCTTCTGCCGCCGAGCAGCGGGCGCGCACGAGCATCGGTCAGCGGGTGCAGTCCGTGAGCGAGATCGAGAGCTTGTACCGTCACGCGCTGGCGATCCAGGAGCGCTCGCTGGGGTCGGAGCATCCGGCAATCGCCAACACGCTGAACAACCTGGCGGCCATGCTCGACCAGCAAGGCAAATCTGCGGAATCCGAGCCCCTACAGCGGCGTGCCTTGGCGATCCTGGAAAAGGCACTCGGGCCACTCCACCCAGATACGGCGGCGACATTGACCACGTTGGCTGTGTCCCTCGATCGCCAGGGACGCATCGTGGATTCGGAGCAGGTCTACCTGCGGGCTGTTGACACTTCTCGCGCCGCAGGCAATCCGCGCACGCTGCTGCTCAATTCCAGCCGCTTGGGATTTTCCCTGGCCAAGCGTGGCAGGCTGCGCGAAGCATTGCCATATTACCGCGAGGCAATCGACACGCTGGACCGTCTCTATGTGCGCACGCGCGGCCTGTCCGAAGATACGCGTCAAGCTTTTCTGGGTCAGTTCAGCAACATCTACCTCGAGACCATCCGGCTTCTTCTGCAGATGCACCGCCAGTCATCCCAGGCCGGATTCGACCATCAGATTCTGTAGGTTGCGTCGCGCAACCAGAGTCGTGTGTTTACCGAATTGATGCGCATCGCAGACGTGGCCCGTTTTTCGAGCGATCCGGCGTTCCTGGTGCTGCGCAACCGGCGTGACACACTGAACGACCGGATCGACGTCAACCGCCAGGCGCTGGTGACGCTGCCCCAGGGTGTACCGGGAGGTGATGCGCGCCGCGCCGAACTGACGACACAGCTTGAGGGCGGGGCGCGTGAACTGCGGGTGGTGGAAGACCAGTTGCTACTGCGTTATCCACGTTTCATGGAGCTGACCAATCCCCGTCCGGTCACCGTTGAGGACCTGCAGCAAAAGCTGCTTAAGCCTGGCGAGGCGTTGCTGACCTATGTGCTGTTGCCGCAGGAAACGGTAATCTTCGCGGTGACCCGGGAGCGCTTCAAAATGGTGTCGAGCGGCGTGCGGCGCGACGACCTTGCTCGACGCATCCATGGCATTCGTCGCTCGATCGAAAAGGTCACTTCCGGCGATTCCGTGCTCTTTCTTCGCGAAATTGATCCAGCGACCCTGCATTCACTTCACCGCGATCTCATCGATCCGGTCAGTGACCTGCTGGCTGGAGTCGAAAAGGTGATTGTCGTCGGAGACGGCCCGCTGCACACCATTCCGCTCGAGTTCTTCGTGACCCGTTGGACGCCGGCCGAGCAACAGGCATTCCGCAATGCGCGAAGCGCCGCTGACGGCAGCAATGCGCACCCTTATCTGGGAGAGTACAAGTTGCCGGAATACCTCGGGAAGCAGTTCCGGTTTGCCTACCTTCCCAGCCTGTCCGCTCTCACGTCGCAGCGCCTGTACCCGAAGGCAACAGGCACGCGCTCGCGCGAATTCATCGCCTTTGCCGACCCCGATTTTTCGCCAGTGCAAGGTAGTGACAAGCAGTTTTCTGCCTCAACAAAGGTGTCGCTTGCCGCACTGGGGAGCAGCGTGCCGCGCCTGCGCGACGGAACGCCTGCCATTCCCCGGCTTCGCGAAACGGCCGACGAAGCGCGCGAAATTGCCAAGTTGCTCGGTGGTGCAAGCGAGCTCTACATCGGTTCGAATGCACAGGAAAAGACGGCGAAACTCGGTGAGTTGAAAACAGCGCGTTTCGTGCTGTTTGCGACGCATGGATTCCTCGGTGGCGAGTACCTTCCCGCCGGTCTGGCGCTTACGGAAGCCGGGGGCAATGTCCCTGCATCTGCACTGTCTTCTGCCGGTTCCGAGCATCAGGTGATTGCGCAACCCGCACTGGCACTGTCACTGGTCGGCGACCTGTCGGGCGAGGATGGGCTACTAACGATGAAAGAGGTCATCGAAGACATAGAGCTCAATGCTGACGTCGTGGCCCTGTCGGCGTGCAATACCGCGGGGGAAACCGTGCAGGCCAATAACGGGGAAGGGTTTGCCGGGTTGACGCGCGCGTTCATGTACGCAGGGGCGAAGAGCCTGATCGTGTCGCATTGGAGCGTCGACAGCCTGTCGACGCAGGCACTGATGACCAATATGTTTCGGAATATCCAGCAAGGGGAGCCGACCTTGACCGCGATGAGCGGGGCGCAGCGCGGCATGCTGGGTAGCGAGTACGCTTCGGGCAACTTCCACTTTTCGCGGAGCCATCCGTTTTTCTGGGCGCCCTTTGTGTACGTTGGCGACTGACATCGCAATGCAGCATGAAGACTCCAAACCACTTCGCGTGAGCGACGCCCAATGAGTGAACCTGAGGCAACCGACCAGGAGACCCGGTCGCTCGAAGCGGACTTCAGGGAGCGCTTGAAGGGAGTCGTTTCGCGGGTGTTCAGGTATCTCGGCGTGCCCCTGATTGCCTGCGGTATCGCCGCGGGCGTCGCGCAAACCAGTTGGCTGCAGGCACTCGAGAACGTCTACTACGATTACTGGCACGTATTCGCGGGTGTTCGATACACGCCCAGGCATGCTGCCTTCGTCTCCGTCGATGACGACACGCTCGCTGCACTCAAGGACGATCCGCTGGCCTTCTGGGCGCCGCATTTCGGGCGGGCGATGGATGTGCTCAGCGATGTCGGGGTTAAGGCGGTGGGTCTGGATTTCATCTATCAGGTGAGCGCCGAGAGCTGGCTGAAAAAACTCAACCTCCCGGATAACCAGGTCAGCCGGAACTACGACGCGCCGCTCCGAGCGGCATTGTCGCGAGGCGACAAGGTGCTGATCACTCACCTGGTCGAGCTTAACAATGGCGAATTGTCATTATTGCTTCCTCCGCAGGACCACCTGGTGCTGCTGCAACGTGGTATCAACGACCTCGGGATCGCCAACCTCAATCCGGATGATGACAAGCACGTGCGCCGGTTCTACCCCGTGATGGTGGCGGACCCTGCATTCCCTGGCATCGGATTTGCCACTCAACTGGCCCTGCGCGCGGCGGGCATGGATCCGACTGCGAATGAGTGGACGGTCGCGGGCGCGACCATCAAGCGTGAACCGGCCATGCAATGGATCGGCTATACCGGGCCGTCGGGAACCATTCCGACGTTGTCGATGAATGTTCTGCTGCAGCCCGATGCGCTCGCCAACCCGGCGGTGCAGGCGCTCAAGGGGAAGGTGGTCATACTGGCAGCCAACAACGCCGGCAGTTCCGACCGGCATTTCACGCCGTATTCTCGCGGCTCGCGTGCCGACCAGATGGCGGGGGGGGAGATTCACGCCAATATCGTCGAGACCATCCTGTCCGGGCACTACCCCAAGGTTCCGCCGCTGTGGCTGCGTACGCTTGGCATCTTCATCTTGCTCGCGCTGGTGACTATCCTGTTCATCCGGCTGGCGCCGGAGCGGGGAGCGCTGATCGGTCTCTTCATTGCGCTGAATATTCCGATACCGGCATTTTCTTTGTTTTTTAATGATTACGTTATGCCGGTTGCGGAGCCGCAGATCGGGCTAGTTATTGCGTTCTTGATCACATTAGGCATGCGCCTTACCGGCGAAGAGCGCGAGCGCGCACGCATGAAGCAGATGTTCGGCAGCTATGTGTCTGACGAAGTCGTTGACATGCTCCTGATGGGGGGGCGCAAGGTCAATCTCGGTGGCGAAACCGTCCCGGTAACGGTAATGTTTTCCGATATTCGCAATTTCACGACGATTTCGGAAAAGCTCGCTGCGCACGAGGTCGTGGAAATGCTCAATGAGTACTTCAGTCGCGTTACCGCACCGATCCTGGAGCAGCGTGGCAACGTGAACAAGTATATCGGCGATGCGGTCATGGGGATTTTCGGCTCCCCGGTGTCGTACCCCGATCACGCGCGTCGGGCGATCACGGCTGCGCTGGGTATGGTGCGCGAGGCAGACGCCTTCTGCGACTGGATGGAGGCAAGGTTCCCGGATCGCGGGCTGCCGAGATTCGGGATCGGCATTGGATTGCATACCGGGGATGCCGTGATGGGGAACATCGGCTCGGTGAAGCGGCTGGAGTACACGGCGATCGGCGATACGGTGAATGCGGCGTCACGCCTGGAGGGCGTGACCAAGGACATGCAGTGCGTCCTCGTGGCGAGTGTCCAGACGGTGCGCGCGGCGGGCGCGGGCGTGATCACGGGGAAGATCGAGACAGTCAAGGTGAAAGGGCGAGACGAACCGCTCGAGGTATATGAAATTCTGGGGCTCGACCCTGAGTCCGGCGGGGTGTCGTCTGCCATCATGCGGGCTTGACCCCCCAAGGGGCAGGCGACGTGGCAGCGGAATGATGACGGCAGTGGTACAAATGAGCACTTCGTCCCGTTGTTGCCGGGTGCAGGTGCAGGGTTAGAGCGCAAAGTAATGCGCTTTTGACTTGATCTACATGGGTTTATCGTGATTTATTGCCTCGTTGCAAGGCTTCAAGAGGCATACGCTGCAGTCATGAATTTCATGAATGGGAGATGAACATGAGAGTCGGCCAGGGTTTATTCGGGAGGCTACTGGTTGGGGTGGGCTTGGTGGTCGGTGTGGCAACGGCGCAGGCCCAGAATGTGGACGTCGGGCTTGTCAACTTGCTGAGTGGGGATGTCGCCTATGCCGGCGAAGGTGGCGCAGGCTCCAAGGCGCAGGCATTCATGAAGGTGCGCCAGGGCGACCGGTTCACCGTTCCGGCGGGCGCCCAGGTACGTGTTGTGTATTTCAACGGCGGTCGTCAGGAGACCTGGAAAGGCCCCGCCGCGTTCAGGGCGGGTGCGCTGGCTGGTGAAGCCTCCAGCGGGAAACCGACCGAAGTGACGACTCTGCCGTCCACTGTTCCGCAGCGTATCGCGCAGGTTCCGGAACTGATCCAGATCGCCAAGCTGGGACGCTCCGGCGGTGTCGCGGTGCGCGGATCTGGGCGTCCTCCCCGGCTGACGGCAGAGCAACAGACCGAGGTTAAGAACGCTCGCGAAATCTACGCCAAACTGCGATCGCAGTCCACGGCGGACGACATCACGCCGGAACTATACCTCTATTCAGTATTGCAGGATTTCCTGCTCTACGACGACATGAAGCCGGTTGTGGACGAGATGGCCAAGCGTCAGCCGAGCAATGCCGAGGTGCAGGCACTCGTGACATGGGTACACAGCCGGACGCAGTAGGCAGAGCCGTATCAGAAATAATTGCAGGACTCTCCTCTTGATTCATTCGGGGCGCGCGAGCGCCCCTTTTCTTTGTGCCTCGCAAGCGAGGCGGATGACTTTTGAGGAGTCAGTTCTCGGTGGCGGTAGCGACGGCGCCCAACAGTCGCAGGGTCCGGTCCCGAGACGCCGAGCGGTCTTTTCCCGCGGTCACGATGGACGCCAGAACTTCGGTGCCGCCCCAGGCACTGAACTCACGCAGGCGCGTAGCGACGCGCTCCTCATTACCCCATAGCACGATGCCATCGATCATGCGATCGCTCCATACGCCTTTACTCGCTTCGGGGTAGCCAGCGTCTGCGAACATCTGTTGGTAGAAAGGCAGGCGCACGTTCATGATCTGCGCACGCACGGCCTCGCGAACCTCGCCTTCGTCATCGTGTACGCAGACAGGCACATGGGCGATCAGCGGTGGCACGTTGCGCTTTGACTTGAGCGCTCCTGCCTTCAGGGCGGGGAGGGCCACATCGCGCAAATAGGGGCCGGGGCAAAGCCAGGAGATGGCTCCATCTGACATCTCGCCGCACAGTTCATAGGCGTTTTGCCTCAGGGCCGCTGCCATGATTGACAGGTTGGCCGGTGCGGGGATCTTGTCGCTTGCCTTGTAGTACTTCCCCTTGAATTCGACGCTCCCGGTCTTGAGGATGTCATTCAGAATTTGCAGATACTCGCGCAAATGACCCAGCGGGTCGTGAAAATTCATGCCCATGGATTCCATGTTCGGGCGGTGGCTGGGTCCTACGCCCAGCCTGAAACGTCCGGGAGCAAGATCGGCTACAACCCGGGCCTGCGCCACCATGGTGAGCGGGTGGCGAGGGTAGGTGGGCACGATGGATGTGCCCAGCTTGATGCGCTGGGTATGGGAGGCAGCGACCGCCATAATCGTGATGCTGTCCAGGCGCGCGCCGGAGTTGGTCATCCAGGCCGCGTGAATTCCGAGCGCCTCCATTCGCTGGATGAGTTCCAATGCCTCGCGGCCGTTTTCAGCATGAATCGCGGCGCCAATTTGAATCGATGACATGTGCTTCTCCCATTCTTCTCAAGATGAACCAACGGCACAGCCCGCTTGGTCCTCGGTCAAGCAATTTCGGATTGTAGAGTGTAGCCAGCGCCGGCGTCCTGTCCCAGTGCCTCGACCAGATAGGGCATGACCTCGGCGAGCGCACGCGGAAGGGTCCAGGGCGGATTGATGACGAACATGCCGCTGCCAAACAGGCCAAACCCGTCTTCCGGCGGGGACTTCACCGTCAATGACACTTCTAGCCAGTTACCGGGCGCCACGCGCTTGAGCCTTTCAGCATACTCTCGCGACTCGCGGCGCTTTACGATTGGATGCCAGACAGCATAGGTGCCCGTAGCAAAGCGTTCCAGCGCATCCCGAAGAGCCACGATGACCCGCTGGTATTCGGCCTTGTCCTCATAGGAAGGGTCGATCAGCACTGCGCCTCGTCGGGATGGAGGCGGCAGCAACGAGCGCAGGCCGGCGAAGCCGTCTTCCGCCTTGACACTGACCCGTGGGGCGGCATGTTCGAAGTGGTGGATCAGGTGCCGGCTCTCGGTGGTGTGCAATTCGAACAACCGCAGGTTGTCCTGCTTGCGAAGCATTTGGTGGGCGATTTGTGCTGAACCGGGGTAAGCAAGCAGTTCGGGTGATGGGTTCAACTGGCGTACCTGCGCCATATAGTCCGTCAGTGGCGCTGGCATGATCTTGCGTTTCCACAGACGGGCAATGCCAGACTCGAACTCAGCGTTCTTGCGCGCAAAAGCTCCTGTTAGGTCGTGCACTGCCGCACCTGCGTGGGTATCGACAAGGAGGAATGGCTTTTCCTTATCCTTCAGGTGCTGGATGATATGCACGAGCACGGTGTGCTTGAGGACATCGGCATGGTTGCCGGCGTGGAACGCGTGGCGATAGCTGAACATCGGATTTTTTAAAGACTCAGTCGAGGTCATTGCAGCGCTGCATTGTGTCATGGATCGACCGGGATCCTGTGATGGCCGTGCGGTATCCTCTGGCCTAGATGCTGCCCTGAAGCATTGGGCTCGTTATTGGTTTCGATGCGGGCCGGCAGTTGACCATGGGGGAGGCGATGAATTCACCTGAGCTGAGGTTTGGTTGGCGAGCGCGAATCGGAATGATCCTGCCTTCCGCCAATCGTGTGGCGGAGCCTGAGCTCATGGACATGCTTCCCGCGGGCATATCTCTTCACACAACGCGAATCAAGCTTGCCGGGACATCTCCGGCTGAGCTCCTCGCAAGCACTGAAAAAATTGAAGAGGCGGCGTCGCTCCTCGCTGACAACGATCCGGACCTGATCGCCTTTCACTGTACGGCGGTCTCGACGTACGACGAAGCGCTCGAGGATAGCCTCAAGCGTCGAATTTCCGGCGTAACGGGCCTTCCCGCCATCGCCACATCCGATGCCTTGATTGCCGCCTTTGCCGTGCTTAGGGTGCGCAAATTGGTCATGCTATCGCCTTACCCGCAGGCGCTGAACGACAGGGAGGCTGCATTCCTGCAGCGCCATGGGATCGTCGTTCTGAGGGAAAAGGGTCTGGATCTTCCAGTGAAGAAGCATGCCGATGTGCTTCCGGAGGAATGGCTGCGCTACACGGTCGAGATGGCGCATCCCGATGCGGACGCCTATTTTCTTGGTTGCACGAATATCCGGGCGGTCCCGGCAATTGCGGCCATGGAGCGCGAACTTGGCCGGCCGGTGGTGACAAGCAATCAGGCGATCCTATGGCATGCACTGCGTTCAAACGGGATGGCCGACCGGACTCCCGGTTTCGGCCAGCTGCTCGAGCTGCACTAGGGTGAGTGCGGTAGCGAGCGCTTGGGTGTTGACTACCGCGCAGGCTTGTCGCCTCCGTGACGGTTTCAGCTCGAAGGATCCCAGATCGTGGGTAAAAAAAGACCGGGCACGCAGGTTGCCCTGCGTGCCCGGTGCCCCTCGGCCCAGCGAAATCTAGTGGGTGGTGTCTTCGGACTTGTGGCCCTGCTTGCGCAGCGCGCGACGCAGGTCCTGATACAGATCCGGATGATTGGATTTCATATGATCGAGGACATCGAAATCCTCGCGTTTCACCTTGGAGAGGTCTAATCGCTCAACGTGCACAAGGCGAAGCAATTCGCGAACCGGCCGGGGCATCGTTCTGCCACTTTCGTATCGCGATCCACCGCTTTGCGTGACGCCGATGCGCGTCCAGAATTCGTGCTGGTTCATGCCGAGGTTACGGCGAATTTCTTTTGGATTCAGTGCGAGCTCTTGCATGGTGATATGGGCTCCCGGTTGTTGTAGGCGGTTCATGCCTAGGTCATACGCATGGACCGTGCCAAGCTCCGTGAAATCGATTGGTGAACCCCAGTGGTGCGGTTTGTCGCCCCAACAAAACGTGGTAAAAAATAGCTTTTTTACGATAAAATTCAAGGCTTTTCCGGAGCTTCAAATTGGCTTTGATCGTTCAAAAATATGGCGGGACGTCGGTGGGGACGCCGGAGCGGATCCGCAATGTGGCGCGCCGTGTCGCCAAATGGAGGTCGTCGGGACATCAACTTGTTGTCGTAGTTTCGGCAATGAGCGGCGAAACCAACCGACTGCTCGGCTTGGCAAGGGAGATATCCGCCAATCCGGATCCCCGGGAGCTGGATGTCATTGCGTCGACCGGGGAGCAGGTCACCATTGGCCTGCTGGCCATTGCCTTGCAGGCCGAAGGTGTGAAGGCCCGCAGTTATACCGGCGCGCAGGTCAGTATCGTCACCGATGCTGCGTTCAGCAAGGCTCGCATCAAGCGGATTGACGAGGAGCGGATCCGGGCCGACCTGAATTCAGGCACAGTCGTTGTGGTTGCGGGGTTTCAGGGCGTGGACGAAGAGGGCAACATCACCACGCTGGGCCGCGGTGGCTCGGATACGTCAGGAGTCGCCCTGGCAGCCGTGCTCAAGGCGGACGAGTGCCTGATCTACACTGATGTGGACGGCGTCTACACAACGGACCCTCGTGTCGAGCCGGATGCCCGGCGACTGCATACCGTCACCTTCGAGGAAATGCTCGAAATGGCGAGCCTTGGTTCCAAGGTGCTGCAGATTCGCTCGGTTGAATTTGCCGGCAAGTACAAGGTCCCGCTCAGGGTCCTCTCTAGCCTGACCGATCCGCTCATGCCCATTGAAGAAGAGGCCGCATCGGGCACGCTCATTACGTTCGAGGAAGACGACAAGATGGAACAAGCCATTATTTCCGGCATCGCGTTCAATCGCGATGAAGCCAAGATCACGGTGACGGGCGTGCCAGATCGTCCGGGCATTGCCTACGCAATTCTGGGCCCGGTGAGCGATGCCAATATCGATGTGGACATGATCATCCAGAACGCGGGCATGAACGGGATGACCGACTTTTCCTTCACGGTGCACCGCAATGAATACCAGGCGGCATTGGATGTCCTGAACAAGCAGGTCAAGGCACATATCAAGGCTACTGACATCCATGGGGACAACCGGATCTGCAAGGTGTCCATGGTGGGAGTAGGAATGCGTACCCATGCGGGCATCGCCTCAAAAATGTTCCGGACGTTATCGGAGGAAGGAATCAACATCCAGATGATCTCGACGTCGGAAATCAAGATCTCAGTCGTGATTGACGAGAAATACATGGAACTGGCAGTACGGGCGCTGCACAAGGCGTTCGACCTGGATCAGCCGTCCTGAGACTCCTGGCGACGAAGTGCCGGTTGTGCCCGCGATGTGGGTGACTCGCTAGGTGTTTGCCGCTCGAATGATATGTTCAGTGGTGTAGAAACGGGGGCCGCTCGCGACAAAGTGCGAAGTGTCCTGCAGGATTTCCTGCATGCCACGGGGACTGTCTACAAAACCGTCGAAGAAATCCACGTCGGTCGGAAAGTGCATGATAGGGATGCCGCGAGCCGGGGGGCAATCGGCGCTCAACGCTCCTAGCACCCAGTTTTGTACATAGATGGCGCTACCGACATGGACGCGAGCCGCCAGCGGAGCATGCAGGCCCCAGCTTCGCATTGCGGCGGTATCAGGCAAATCGGCGTGAAACATGAGTCGGCCCATGAGTTTGATGCCCGCTGAGGGGCGACCACGCGAGAAGGCCTTTCGGTTGTAGATCTGCTTGTGCGTCACCGCGTAGGCATGAATTACCGATGTTTTTCCGATCATAGCTTTGTGCAATCGCTGAGCTACGGCAGAAGCTTCTGCAGTGCTCCAGGCCTCGACGATTACGTCGTATTCCGGAGGCTTCCCCACGCCGGGGTCGCTCGGGGGGCGGTAAGGCAGATTGGGGGGCGGTAGGAGCACAAGATTGACGTGGAGGGCGACGGCACCGATGATTTCATCCAGACCGGCGTTTGCCATGGTGAGAATATCGTTCTGGAATGTCTCGCGCGCGCTTGCTGGTGCTGCGCGCATGAAGGCAACGATCTTGTTCATTGGCGTGGCCTGTTCTTAGATGGGGAGTGAATGCGGCAAGCATCTCACATTTGCCATCGATGTTGAATAACCGGGGAGGCGCATGGCACCAAAATTGATCTATCTGGCCAAACGAAATCCTGCATTGACGCGAGAGGGTTTTACGGCGCGCTGGCGCCAGCATGGGTCTCTGGGCATGAGCATGCCTCGTTGGGTCAACATCCGGCGCTACGCGCATTGCGACGTGCAGCAGTTGCGAATCGACGGCGTCAGCGAAGACTATGACGGAGTCGGCCTGATCTGGCATCGCTCGCCGGAGGCGCGGATGCGTCACCGCGCCGACAACAGTTCGCAGGGACAGATGGTGGAAGATGAAGCTCACACATTCGCCGAGCCTGTGTACAACTTTTGTTTGCTAGCGGAAGAATCAGTCCTCAGGAGTGAGGGCGTCGGGCCGGTAAAATTAATCCGTTTTGTGGAGCGATCGAAAGCCATCACTGCCGAGGCATTTGCACGCGCCTGGAAGGGGCAATATGCATCTGCTCTGCTGCAGGGGACGACCAGCGGGGACATGCTGCGCTACGTGCAGAACCATGTGCTTCCACCGGAGCTGCCACGTGGTTGGGGATTGAGGTCGGACTGCGTCGATGAGTTCTGGTTTGAGTCACGAGACAAGGCTGCAGCTGCATTCGGCGTGATCAATGCCCAGAGCCACATAGAGGGCAGGCTGGTGTCGCAATCCATCTGGGTTGCGACGAACGAAGTGATCCTGCACGATCGCCCCCAGCCCTGAGGCGCGACGCAACGTTGGCGGACTCAGGCGGCGAGGGGCTCGCGCTTCATCATGCGCAAGAGTTCCGTGACATTCGGTAGCGTGTCCAGCAGGGCAACCGAACTGATGAACTTTTCTACTGATTCATTACTTGGCGGAACCGCCGCTGATGGGACACAGGCACGGAACTTATTTCCAACGGCAGCGAAGTCCAGGGGCCGCTTGCTCGGATGGCCAAGCGAGTAGACCGCAGTCTCGCTGAACTGCCGCCCGTCGTGCAGGATGGCCGTCACTGTCGCCGGCGGGAAGTCCTTGCCGTAATCGCCTGTGGGCGCCTCGCCTTCGGGGAGCACCCGTCTGGCGATTTCGATCAGCGCGGGATCGCGCAGGCGATCGTCCTGCAGGTCGGCGACCTTCATGGTGCCATTTTGCAGCATGCAGGCCAGCGTGAACGGAATGCTGAACTGCGCGTCCACGGCGTTTCTCGGGCTCACTTTGACCTCCCGGGGTTCGATGAACTTGGGGAATACCGAGGACAATCTGAGTTCCTTGACGGTCTCTGGTGTCAGGTGGTGGCGCGCGCGCAAGTCCATGAGTGCGGTGAGGTAGCCCTGGGTGTAACGGCACGAGGGCCAGGGTTTGAATCCGATGCCTTCGGCCACCCACGTCTCGAGAACGCCGTTGTAGAGTTGATCCGGGTCGTATACCCCCTTGTGGTAAAGGGCGAACAGGCCGCGCGGACCATCGAAGCTGTTGAGAGGGCCGGTAACGCCCTTGCTGGCTAGGATGGCCGACAAGGTGCCGCCCGTGGCGGCCAGGCCTGCCTGCAAAGCTTTCGTGTCGGCGGCGTCTGCCGTCGCAGCTAGGTTGCCCGAGGCTTGGGCAAACGAGATGCCCAAGGCGTGGACCGTTTGTTCCGGCGTCAGTTTGAGGATTCGTGCACACGCCATGGCGCTACCGAAATAGCCGTATACCGAGGTCAGGTGCCAGCCACCCAGGCCGCCGCTCGTCGCGCGCGCAATGCGGCATTCCAGTTCCAGCGCTGCGCCTACCGCGGCGAGAAACTCCTTCCCGCTGACGCCGCCAACCGCGTCGGCCATGGTCAGCGCACTGGTCACGATGACTCCGCCCGCATGGAGCGGAGCACCACCACCTTCATAGGTATCATCCAGTTCCCATGCATGTGCGCAGGTGCCGTTGATCAGGGCGGCATCGCGAACCTCGGCAGACCGCCAGGAGCCGAGTAGTGTCGCAGTTTGCGAAGACGCCTTGTCGCCGAATGCGTCCAGTAGGGTACGAGTGAGACGGCGCGAGGAGCCCGCAATTGCAGCGCCCAGTGAGTCGAGAATATCGCGCTTCACAAAATCCTGGAATCCCAAAGGGAAATCCTGATATTTCACGTTACACAATTTGGATATCAGGGTCAGCAGTTTTTCGTCTGAGTTCATGACGTTTCCTTTCGACGGCCGCGATGCCTGCCAGCCAAAATCCGTGAGAAGGGTGGCAGTTCAAATGCCAAGGCGTGAACAGCGGTAGTCTTGTCCGTAACCCATGCTGGTTGCAATGCAGAACCTGCTTGTGTCCATGCTGCACGCATTTTAGACTGTGGGGCGAGTTGCGTTCATTCGAACTTTTTAACCTTCAGGAAGTGGCAATGTCAAATCAAGCGCCTGAGCAAGTGACGGAACAATCTGCGGGTCGCTGCCCGTTCAGTGTGAAAGAGGTCGAGGGTACGGACCCGTTCGCCCATTATGAAAAAATGCGCGGATACGGCGATGTCATCTGGGATGCCGGCATGAATGCATGGCTGGTCATGACTGCGGATGGCTGCCGCAAGATGATGTCGTATGACAATGACAAGCTGCGATTCTGGACGGCCGACCTGTCGGACGAGGCCAAGGAGATCCAGGGCAAGCGCGGCTTGAAGCTGTCTACTGGTGAGGACCATTTCCGCCTCCACTCCTGGTGGATTCGGCAGTTCTCATCGGTGGGCATCGAAACGTTCCGCGTGCCCGGAGTGCGTCCGCTGGTGCACTCGCTCATCGATCGATTCATTGAGAGGGGCAAGGTTAATCTCATCGATGAGTTCAATGCATTGCTGCCGGTGCGCGCGATCTGCGTGATCATGGGCCTCCCTTGGCAGGATGATGCCTGGGCAGACAGCTGTTTCCAAAAAATGAAGCCGATTGCGCGATTCTTCAATTACTCGACAACCGGCGGCGATGACATCATGCAGGCGGCGCGCGCCGCTGTGCGTGATCTGAACCAGATCCTGATGCCGTTCGTGGAGGAGCGCCGGGCGGGGGCCGGGGACGACATGATTTCACGCCTGTGGCGCGACGGCCATACGATCCGGCCCGATTGGGGCGTGGAGGACGTGGTGACCAATGTGAGGCATCTGTTCTTTGCCGGCAGCGAGACGACGGCGCATACCTTGTCCAACGCGTTCTACATCCTGCTTTCCCAGCCGGGAATGAAGGACAGGATTCGCGACGCTGGAGAGAATGGTGTCCCGAACTTTGTGGAGGAAGTCTTGCGTCTATATGGACCGGTTCAATTTCGCACCCGCCTTGCCAACGATGACCTTGAACTGGGCGGGGTGACCGTGAAGAAGAACCAGGCGGTAGTGTCGGCGCAGGCAGCGGCTAATCGAGACCCGAGCAAATACCCTCATCCCAATGAAATCGATCTGGCGCGGCGCGCGCCCCGTGATCACATTGCCTTCAATACCGGGCCGCACACGTGCGTGGGTGCGGGGCTTGCACGCATCGAGATGCAGGAAGCGATTTCGGCATTCATGGAGCGCATGCCGGACCTGCGCCTGGACCCGGCGGCAGTGGCGCCCGTTATGCATGGTTTTCAATGGCGTGAGTTCGCGCCCTTGCATGGGTTGTTCACGCCCGGCGCGAGACTGGCTGTATGAGGTCGCGCTTGCACCGCTGCTTGGCTTCTATTTAAAAAAGATCGAACAAGTCGGGCGTTTTGTTTGCTGCCTGCTTAGCATTTCCGCGAAAAGCAATAATCGCTCGTACTGCTTGTCGGTAAATTGAAGAATATTCACCTTCCCTGTTGACGCCGGCGCTGAGTTGACCAGGAGTACCGGTTTTGGTTTGACCAGGGTGCGCCCAATGAATGTGCTGGTCAGTCGCTGATCGGCACTACCCTGTTGGTGCGCGATCAGAATTGACCACCCTACGCGAAATACGCTGACCATCAAAATTCAGCCTATTCCGCAATTCTGTCAATTAGTTAAAGACCCTTTGCCCTGGTCAATCAAATCGCGCAGGTCTGGTCAATTTGAGCCGCGAAAACAATACCCTGTATGTGTTAAATGTGTTAAATTGGCCAAAAATATTTCAATGCAGCGAAATTTTTCTTTAGGAGAGATCATCATAAAAGCGTTTCGTTGCAAGAAAAGTGCAATGGGATTGGCGATCGCCTTGGCATGGGGTGCTTCGGCTTTGGCCCTCGCTACCGATGCGAATGAACCTGCCGACAACTCGGCTGGCGCGGGGCGCTCCACCGTTCCGCTGGCGCCGAACGTCACTGGTTCCCGGCCCGCTGTCGTACCCACGCCCGTAGCCACACCCGCGCCTGTGACGCCGAAGCGAAACTACGTGCTAGAGCGGCTCAAGCCGGAGCTGGCGCAGGTCGGTGCTGCGCCGCCGCCCTTAACCGAGGCCGATCGACTGGCAACGCAAGCGGTTAGCCTGATATGGGAGCACAATTTAAGTGCCGCATCGGAAAAAATCAACGCGGCATTGCGTCTGCGCGTCGATCGCTCTTACTTTCATCTCCTCAATGGGTTGATCTATCATCTGCAGGCGCGCGAGGGCATAAACGTTAGCTACGATCTTGCCGAGCAAGGCTACCAGCAGGCGATCAAGTTCGACGATTCGAACTGGCAGGCGCATTACTTTGCCGGCATGCTCAAAATCGACACTTCGAAGTTTGAAGCCGCCAGCACACACCTCGCTCAAGCGCTGTATCTGCATCCGGACGACCCGAGTCTGCTCAATGCATTTGCCTACGCAGCTTACCGAGCCGGCACCCCTGATCAAGCCGCCGGTGCAATTAACGCTATGGAGGCCATGGGCGGTGCGCAGACCGCTGCGGAATTGCGCAATTCTGCTGTGATCATGGCCGCAGTGGGCGAGAAAGAAAAGGCGCAAAGATATCTTGAGCGCCTCACCGCGATGAGCGATGCACGCGTATCGGAGCAAGTCAAAAGACGTATAAACGATTGGGCCGAAATTCATAGCGAGCCCGAACTTCTCAAAACCCAATTCGGCCGCGGGCCGGATATGCCAGGCGGTATGCCAGGTGGTATGCCAGGCGGTATGCCAGGTGGTATGCCAGGTGGTATGCCAGGTGGTATGCCAGGTGGTATGGATGGCGGTATGCCTATTGGTATGGATGGTGGTATGCCAGGTGGTATGCCAGGCGGTCTGCCTGGCGGATTGCCGCCAACCGCGCCAGGAACCGAAAACAAGATGGTCGTCGTCGACGTCGTGCTGATCTCCACCGAAGAAGATTTTTCCACGGGGAAAGGCGTCAACCTGATGCGCGGCTTGCAGATCCAGTTCGGCGCCGGTAGTGCGACGGGACCGGCCTATGCGCGAAATTCAAGTGTAACTGGCGATGGTTCGAGGACGACGATCGTCGCTCGCAATATCACCATTCCGGCTGTCCTTTATAGTCTGAATATTTTCAACACCAACAACACACGCAATGAGATTCTCGCGCGTCCAACTTTGGTGGCGACTGCAGGACGCACCTCGGATTTTTTCTCGGGCACGGAGCTGACCGCCGTGGTGGTTAATAGCAGCAACAACGCCAGCGCCAGCCCGGTGACCATCAACAGGGAAATCGGTACCAGCCTTTCAGTAACGCCCCGGTTTCTCGAAGACGGGCGCATCATGCTGAAAATCACAGCGACACGCACTTTTGTTAAGACGCCCAACACCAACCTATCAGGTTTCGACGCACGCGTTGAAACCGCCAAGAGCAAGGTGGACGCGAGCGTCGTAATGCGCCCCGGTGAGACGCTGATACTGGGTGGGCTGAGTGAAAAAGAGGGGGAAGTCGGCCGTGATGGTGTTCCCGGGCTTCAGGATATTCCTCTGATTCAGTATTTATTTTCACGCGGCCAGACCCGTGATTTTCAGAAATCGACAATGATCCTGGTCACACCCCGTCCTCCGCAGTATGTCTACCAACCGGAAAAAGCACGGATAGAGTATGAAAAATCTCTGAGCGAAGACGAACGCCCCTTTGCGAGTCTTCGCGCTCGCTACTCCGACTGGTTCAGGCCCTACCCTAACTGGGCTTCCGTTTTCCATCATCTGCAGGAAAACGTGCTCTGGCGTGAATTCCGCACTGGCGACGTGGCCCTGGAAAACTGGTCGGACATGCGTTCGCTTAAGGACCGCTTGAAAAAAATCACGGAATTTCTTTATTACTGATGATTAGCTAGAGGAAGAAGAATGTTACGTATCTTATTTGGGGTCACTCTGGTCCTGTCACTGTCCGGCCAGGCGCTTAGCCAGAACGACGGCCGTCGTCAGAATTTCGAAGGCGGCAAAAATAGCTGCCGCTTCTGCGACATGCGTTACGAAGATCTTTCAGTTCGCAATCTGTCTGGCGCGGATTTGGTCGGCGCATTTCTCCACGGCGTGAATTTTTCCTGGTCCTCATTAAAAAATGGGAATTTCACCTCTGCTAACCTTGTGCTGGCGCGTTTGGAATGGGCTGATTTTGAAGGAGCGAATCTAGCCAAGGCTAGTCTTGAAGATGCGTCAATGTTCAGGGCAACTTTCAGGAATGCCGACTTTCGCATGGCCAATTTATCCGGCGCCAATCTGACCCGCAGCGAGTTAGGCGGCGCCAATTTCACCACATCCATTCTGCGCCTCGCGGATCTGACATCTGCCCGCCTCAACAACGCAAATCTGCGGCAGGCCGATCTCACGGGCGCAATCTTGGAAGGCGCCCGCGTGCGGGAAAGCGATCTCACGGGGGCAATTCTGGATGAAGCTATCCTAGAAGGATCCGATCTGACCAACAGCATTTTGTCAGGCGCTTCGATGAAAAATGTCCGGTTCGCATCCACCTACATTCACCTGGTGAACTTCCGCAAGGCCGATTTGTCCGGGGCCGATTTCACCAATGCGCTGATCAACGCATCCAACTTCAGCTCTGCGAATCTGAGCCGGGCCGATTTCACCGGTGCGACGCTGCGCAACAGCATACTCATTGGAGCCAACCTGTGTGAGGCAAAAATGCCAGACGGGAGCGTCGGACCGCCATGTTCAGTCGTAGCGGTCGCTCCCTCCCAGCCGCCCGCCGCGGCGGCGGACCAACAGGAGGTCCCGGTTCAGACGGCGCCGACAGATGGGGCAGGAGGGGCAGGAGGGGCAGGAGGGGCAGGAGGGGCAGGAGGG
>CANJRC010000032.1 GCA_947476535.1 Betaproteobacteria bacterium | reverse complement strand
GAGGAGATGCTGACCATAGGCTCGCCGACACAGATCGCCGCCAACCTGACCGCCGAGGGAATCACGACGAAGGCGTGGACGACGCAAGAGGGACAGACCCGCAACGGCGCGCGCATCGACAAGAAGTACCTCCACAAGCTGCTGCGCAACCGCATCTACCTTGGCGAGCTGTCCCACAAGGGAAGCTGGTATCAGGGTGCGCATCCGCCGATCATCGATTCGGCCCTTTGGGAGAAGGTTCACTACGTATTGGCCCGCGATAGCCATGCGCGCTCGGTGGAGACCAAGATCAGGTCGCGCACCGACGCCTTGTTGCGCGGCCTGCTGTATGCCCCCTCGGGGGAGCGCATGTACCCGACCTACTCGCGCAAAAACGGGCGCAAGTACCACTACTACGTATCCAAATCCGAGAGCCGGTTTGGCGCTCCGGGCAAGGGCTACGAGCGCTTGCCAGCGCCGGAGATCGAGGCGGCGGTAGTGGCTCAGATCCGGACGGTCCTCACCAGCCCAGAGTCCATTGCATCGGTGGTACGCCAAATCCAGCGCACGGGCGCGCAGGTCGACGAAGCCACCACGGTGATGGCGATGGGCCGGCTGAACGATGTGTGGGACCAATTATTTCCGGTCGAGCGCCACCGGATCGCCAACCTCATGATCGAGCGCATCGACCTCGTCCACATCGGCGAGGTACAGGGCATCAAAGTGAAGTGGCGGGAATTGGGATGGGACGCCCTGATCGGTGAATTTGCCCCAAGGGAGATCGGCGCCGAACTCTTGGAGATGGATGCCTGATGGACGATTCCCTGGAAACTTTCGTGCCGCTGAGCTTTCGCCGACGGGGTTCGCGACGGGTGGTCGCAGACGATCGGGACGTTCACGACGTCACCTTGCTGGAGGGAATCGCGCGCGGCTTCTACTGGCAACACCTTGTCGACACCGGCGCCATGAGGAGCGGCTCGGACATCGCTCGGGCAGAAGGGCTGCATCCCTCGGTCCCCAATGAACTGATGCGTCTGACCCTGCTCGCGCCAGACATCCTGGACATGCTAATGTCAGGACGGCAGCCGCGTCGGATGAACCTGATCTGGTTCCAGCGCAACCCTCTGCCCGTGGATTGGGAGGCACAGCGACAGATCGTGCAGCGATTTGAGGAGGCTGCATGAGCAAGCAACACCGGGGGCGATTCAAGGGCGATCCGGTCACCCACCAACTTCCGACTCCGGCTGGCGGCGTACGACTGGAGACCTTTGTACCCTGGACGCTAGTCAAGCGGGGGGTCAAGAAGCAGGTCATCACACCGCTTGATGCTCCGCAGCAATTCCTGTCAGAGGCGGCAAAGGAGCGTGAAGCCAGGGCCGAAGCACTAGACACCCCCTTGATACGGGCACTCGGTCTCGCGTACCACTGGCAGCGCCTGCTGCACGAAGGGCGGTTCCGCTCGATGACCGAAATAGTAGCGGTCGAGGGCGTGGATGCTGGCCGCGCCAGCCGAATCGCCCGCCTAGCCCATCTCGCCCCTGACATCGTAGAGTCCTGCTTGGTTCGCGACAGCAGCGGAATCGCCCTGGAGCACCTGATTCGCCGGGGAACGCTACCGCTGGAATGGGAGACCCAACGACAATGGCTGACGGGAGGGAGTCGATCGTCGGCGTTACACAAGCCTGATAACCGACGATAATTACAGATATGAATGCTTGGCACGAAATACCAGCGATAGCATCCTCGTAGTTCGAACACTATGGCGCTTGGGTGTAACCCAGAAGTGCTGCCTTGTATCGTAGTGTGAATGAGTGCGGGAATGCTGCACTGGTACCCTAGAAAGGAAACGTTCGGAGCGAGAATGGGCTCATATCCCCTCCAAGACCTAGAGCAGCAGGGCTTCACGCCGAGCGTGATAGCTGCGCTTGGAGTCGCCTCGCTCCCTGGAATTGGCTGGGTAACATTGCAACACCTTTGTAGTCCTGGCAATGTCCTGAAGCTTTTTGAAAGCGAGTCCCTGAGCGAGTTCACGTCAAGTATTAATGGTGTTGGAGGAAAATTCGCACCGGGGAATGCGGGAATAGACAATTGGCAGATGTTGCGCGAGCGTGTGTGGCATCAGGGCCGGGTTTTGGCCGACCAGCTATTTTCTGCCAACGTCCATTGCCTTACCTCTAGCTCCCCCGATTACCCGCGTCGATTTAGCGATCTCGGCTCAAGGGAGCCTTTTTGGCTATTTCTGAGAGGGTCACGAGATCTACTAAATACTCCTTCCGTGGCTGTTGTCGGAACGCGTTCCCCAACTTGGGCTGGAGAGTTCCTGACGCACTACTCGGTTGCCCTTCTAGCGGAGTTGGGCGTTCCAGTAGTTAGCGGCTTGGCGAAAGGCATTGACAGCGTCGCGCATGAGTGGGCGTTGAAAATGCAGATCCCGACGATATCGGTGCTTAGCTCGGGTCTGTTGTCGCCTTATCCGGCTCGGAACGCTAACTTGGCTGATCGTATTGTGGCCGCAGGAGGTCTTCTTGTTTCCGAGTATCTGCCGCAACAGCAACCAAACGCAGAGATGTTCGTCTGGCGGAATCGCTTGCAGGCGTGCATTGCGACGTGTGTGATCGCCACGGAATGGAAGAGAAGTTCCGGCACAGCACACACACTTCGTTTTGCTGACGAACTCAACCGCCCAACGCTCAGCACTCACGTCTCAGCTTTGCCTCGCCTGCCTGATGCAGGCCTTGCACGGAATCACTTTGAACTTCCACGTGAACAAGAAGCTTTTCGGGCTGTAGTCGACGGCGCTTTGAAGAGCTTTGCTAAGTCCGACAACAAAAAGGCAGTGCCCGTATGCCAGCGGACAGACGAGCCACGGGATGAGAACGCGGAGCCGGCGGACGAGAACAAGGTCAGTTCAACTCCGCGATTCAAGGGTCAAGACCAGCTTTTTTGAGGAGAAGGCGATGCCGTTGAAGCTCGTCCTGGTCAGTCCATCAGGCACGCTTGAGAAAGATGGGAAGCTGAACGATGGTCATATCAACGAGCTGTGCCAAGTCATCGCCCAAGCTTCAGGTCAGGGCATCAAGTTCGCGATCTGGTCGAACCGCGCTTGGCGGGTGAACGGCGAGATCCCTCTCGAGCAATATCTTTCGGGAAAGGCCGGCGTGGAAGTCTCCGCGGTCGGTCACCCGTTCGGACACCCTATGCGCCAAATGGGGGCGTCGGTTGTTCCAGTTCTTCAGAAATTCGGTGTAGAAATCCAGGAAACGATCTTAGTCGGCGCGCGCGACGAGGACCTGCGCGCGGGGGTAAATAACAAACTCTTGTTGCTTCGGCCGGCATGGTATGGCGGCGACTTGCAATACGGCTTCGAGCTAAGAACCATCAGTGAATTGGCTCGCTTCTGTTTGATCTTTGGAACACGCGAACACCCGATCTATTGGCGGGTCTCAGATGCGCCTCGAGGGATGGAGGCGGCCGTATTGGGGCCTTATTCAACGATGATTGAGGCCTATGCCAAGTTTGCTGCTGACGCGGTTCAGGCGGCAAAGTACGAAGCCGGCACGCTCGCGTTTTGGCACCAATTAATCGTGTCGACACTTTACTTCTCTGGGTTGATTCACAAGGTCGACTTGATCGCCGTCTACCCTGGTCACGGCGCCGGTATCAAGGAGAAGGCCTTTTATGACGTCTTGTCCTTGCTTGGGAAGTGCTTTCGAAAGACGTTTTACGTCGATCTTCTTCTGCGACATCAGGAAGCGTCAAAGAGCAGCTACCAGAAGGCAACTGTCCGCAAATTTTCGGCACAAGTAAACACTCTCCGTCTGAATCGCCGTCCTAGTCCCTACGGCGGACCCCCGCGTGCCACCCCAATTTCTCTGTCTGGCAAGACTGTATTGGTTGTCGATGACATTTGTACGTCCGGTCGTAGTCTTGACACCGCGCGCGCCTATTTGAATGCCGCCGGCGCGAAAAGCATTCTTTTCTCTTGGTTAAAGACAATTAACACCGACTTCTACTCGATGGAGCCTGCGCCGGATCTGAAACCGTTTGGAGTCAATACGATTGATGCGGAACCTTCTTCCATGTCCTACCGGTACATAGACCACATTGTGGACCCACAGGCGCCGGCCGAGATTCACGAGGTCTTGGATCGATTTCAGCAGTGGCCAACCTGAACGGGCTAGCGGTAACGGCCGGCGTGTTCGCCGCGATGACCTGATCTAAGGACGACACTGTCCAAGAAAGGGGCCTCGTACACCGCGCGCCAGGACACGATCGGGTCATTAATGTCAACGACATGCTGGCGTTCTTCGCTATCTCAGTCGCTTAGGCAAACCAGTCGCAAAGCACAACCGGATGCCCGTAACCCCGCGTCATTGCTAGACTTCGAGGGCCAGCCGCTCAAGAGACGGACAGAGAACAGAGAGAGAAATCGGGCCGCTCAGGCCCCTGGACGGCCACCGGCGCGAGGGTGGCGCTCAAGAGGCATGCGCGCAGAACCGCGCCAACACTGGGGAACGGACGAAAAAAAGCCCAACCGGAAAGGGTTGGGCTTTGGGTAAATGGTGGAGGCGGCGGGAATCGAACCCGCGTCCGCAAGCCCTCTACAGCCAGATCTACATACTTAGCCAAATTATTTGATTTAACCGCTTGCACGCCAACCGGCAGGCTGGCAAACGGCGAGTCACCTTGAGATTCGCGGACTGCAAAGTGACCCTGCAGGCCGCTAGATCATGTGAGGGACTCTGCCGTAACTTGCGTTACCCGGCCCATGAACAAGCCGGTGCAGAGCTAACCGGTATTAAGCGGCTAGAGCGAAACGTTCGTCGTTCGCGTTTAAAGCGTTTCCAGTAGATTTACGAGGGAACTGGTCCTCGGTATGCACTGCACTGCTTCGCAACCCACGTCGAAACCAGGTCGCCCCCGGTTGTCGTGACTTGAATCGCTGGATGATTCCGGCGCTTCAAGCGCTTCGATTATCCCATAGATGGGGACGCAGCCAGATACTTCAAGGCGTCCAGCGGGGAATCGATGATGCCATCGGCACCCCAGTGCCGTGGATTGCTACCCACGCCGAGGTAACCGAATCCTGCCACGAGCACCGGCATTCCGGCCGCCCTGGCCGATTGCACGTCGCGAAGGTCGTCCCCGACATACAGGCATTGCGCCGGCTGGAGATTGATTTGCGCTGCGGCGAGTAGCAGCGGGTCCGGGTGCGGCTTGGGGCGTGCCGCCGTATCACCACTGACGACGCATGCGGCGCGCTGGTCCAGCCGCAGGCGGGCAACCAGCGGTGTGGTGAATCGCGTTGCCTTGTTGGTGACGATTCCCCAGGCGATACCCCGCGCTTCCAGTTGGACGAGAAGCTCGGGCATGCCGTCGTACAGTCGCGAGTCGATGCAGACCCCGGCTGCGTAAAATTCCAGGAATCGTTCCTTCAACGGTTCGAACTCCGGGTGGCCCGGTGTAATGCCGAAACCGATGGCGATGAGGCCACGCGCACCGCTGGACGTATATGGGCGGGAAAATGCCAGCGGCAGCGGTTGGCACTGGCGCTCGGAGCGCAGGCGGTTGAGCGCGTGCGCGAGGTCGGGCGCCGTGTCGGCCAGCGTGCCATCGAGGTCGAACAGGACTGCCTTGGGAGAGAATGTCGCCATCTTCTGCGAGGCGCTCATCGCTTGACAGCGTGGACCAGATAATTGACGGACGTGTCCCTGCCCAGCGCATAACGCCGGGTGATGGGGTTGTAGCTCATGCCGATGACTTCACGTAGTTCAAGACCGGTGCCGCGGCACCAGCGCGCCAGCTCGGCCGGCCTGATGAACTTGGAGTAGTCGTGCGTACCCTTGGGCAGGAGCTTCAGAAGGTATTCAGCCCCAAGCACCGCGAACAGGTAGGACTTCGGATTGCGATTGAGGGTTGAAAAGAACAGGTTGGCGCCGGGCCGCGCCAGCGCCGCGCAGGCCGCTACGGTGGATTGCGGCTCCGGGACGTGCTCGAGGAGTTCCATGCAGGTCACCAGATCGAAGCGCCCGGGCTCGCGCTGCGCCATGGATTCGGCGGAAATAGACTCGTACTCGACCTTGGCCCCGGATTCGATGGCGTGCAGCCGGGCGACGGCAAGGGCCTTGTCGGAAAGATCGATGCCCTTGACGCGCGCCCCGTGACTCGCCAGGCCTTCGGCGAGGATCCCACCGCCGCAACCGACGTCGAGCGCGACTGCATTGCGAAGACTGGCAATTGATGCGATCCAGCCCAGGCGCAGGGGGTTGATCTCGTGCAGCGGGCGAAACTCGCTCTGCGGATCCCACCAGCGATGGGCGAGGGCGCTGAACTTGGCGAGTTCCTGCGGGTCGGCGTTCTGGGCTTGATTCATTTGTTTCGCTGGTAGAAACAAAAAAGCCCCGCCGAAGCAGGGCTTTTTTGCGAGGAGTGCGCCTTAGTTCGAGCGCGTTCCCACCACTTCAATTTCAACGCGACGGTTCTTCGCGCGACCTTCCTTGGTCTTGTTCGTCGCGACCGGGCTGGTTTCGCCCTTGCCTTCCGTGTAGATGCGGTTGGCCGGAACGCCCTTGCTGACGAAGTAGGCCTTGACGGCGTTGGCGCGACGAACCGAGAGTTTCTGGTTGTACGCGTTGCCGCCGACCGAATCGGTATGGCCGATGGCGATGATCACTTCGAGGTTGACAGCCTTCAGCTTGCTGACCAGATCGTCGATCTTGATCTTGCCTTCCGGCTTGACGATGGCCTTGTCGAAGTCGAACAGCGCGTCAGCAGACAGCGTCACCTTTTGTGCGACGGGGGCTGCAGCAGGCTTGGCCGGAGCTGCGGGTGCAGCCGGGGCAGGAGCGGGAGCCGGAGCAGGTTCTGCAGCACGTGGAGCAGGCGCGGGGGCAGGTGCCGGCGCAGGTGCGGCGGGCTTCGGCACCAGATCGGGATCGCACTCGGCAATCGCCAATGCAGGCGTCCAGTAGCCGGCGCGCCAGCACAGGTTCGTTCCGCTGCGAACAACCTTGCCTGCACTGTCTTTCCAGTAGCCGATGGAGTTTTCCTGGGCGACCGAAGTACCGGAGGTCAGCGCGATTGCGACAGTAGCGGTCGCAAGGAAGAGCGCTGCGGGTTTGGTCAGATATGTCCTAATCATGCTATCTCCTCAAAAGGTCTTGCCCTGAATATTCAATACTCGCCGGACTGAAATTCGGGAGCGTCAAAATCTTAAAACGCGCCTTTTCGAACTTGCAGCTCATATGAGCGCTAAGTCAATGTTTCCACGCCTAATCTATTTTGCCATAACTGGATCCGATTGTACAAGGCGTCAGTATTGATTCGGATCAACTCCCGGCCCTTCAGTACCCGCTGTCCTGCTACCCAGACGTCGGTGACGTTTTTCCGGTCTGCCACATAAACCAAATGGGAGAGAGGATCGTAGTGTGGCGACATCTCCTCACCCTCGAAAGACACGGCACAAAGGTCCGCCTGTTTGCCAGGGGTAATGGTCCCGATCTGCCGCTCCAGGCCCAGCGCGCGGGCGCCATTGAGCGTGGCGGCCTTGAGGGCGGCACTGGCAGGCATGGCTTCCGCCCGCCCGCAGACCGCTTTGGCAAGCAGGGCTGCGGTGCGCATTTCCTGAAACATGTCGAGCCGGTTGTTGCTGGCCGCGCCATCCGTGCCAAGGCCCACATTGATACCTGCGATGCGCATTTGCTCCACCGGAGCGAAACCGCTGGCCAACTTGAGGTTGGACGACGGGCAATGTGCAATCGAGGCGGAGGACGCGGCGAGAAGTCCTATCTCCCCTGCGTCGAGATGGACGGAATGAACGGCAATCAGCCGAGGGCCGACAAGTCCCAGGCGATTGAGGCGCGCCAGCGGTCGCTCCTTGTGGCGCGATAGGCTGGTTTCGATTTCTTCCAGTGTTTCGTGCATATGGACATGCACCGGGAGGTCCAGTTCATCGGCCATGACCATGATGCGCTCGAAGGTCTTGTCCGACACCGTGTAGGGGGCGTGTGGCGCCATGCAGAAGGAGATGCGCGTCTCGTCTCGCAGTTCATCGCGCACCGCCAAGCCCTTGCGCAGGTAGTCGTCGGGGTCGCTTGCATACGCCGTGGGGAATTCGATGGCAATGATGCCGATGGCTGCGCGCATTCCGGATTCGAGCGCGGCGCGCGCCGCAGCACCCGGGAAGAAGTACATGTCGTTGAACGTGGTGATGCCGCCGCGAAGCATTTCAGCGCAAGCAAGCACGGATCCGTCATACACGAACTGCTCAGATACATGCTTCGCTTCCGCGGGCCAGACGTGCTCCTGAAGCCAGCGCATCAGCGGCAGGTCGTCCGAGAGGCCGCGTAGCAGGGTCATCGCCGCATGGGTGTGCAGATTGACTAGGCCAGGGACCAGCGCGTGGTCGGGCAGTTTGACGTGTTCGGCCGCGTCGTACCGAGTCGTTGCGTCATCGGTGGGGAGAAGCGCCAGAATCTTGCCGTCATGAATGACGACACTGTGTCCACTGAGGACTTGGCCTTCCGGCTCGACGGGGATGATCCAGCGGGCGCTGATGATCGTATCTGCGAGCTCTTGCGCCACAGTCGGTCCTCTAGCAAACCGAATATATCGGTAAGAAAAAGGTCGAAAAAAGGAAAGGCTGGCTGCGCGGGCGCATGGTCCTGAGGGCGGGGCTAAGCTTGGCCGGATCATACACCACGCGACTGCTCGTCGATGCGAATTCGGCCCTCGGCTCGGGCGAGAAAATTGGCCGCGGC
Source organism: Betaproteobacteria bacterium (assembly GCA_947476535.1). GTDB lineage: Bacteria > Pseudomonadota > Gammaproteobacteria > Burkholderiales > SG8-39 > CAIYPG01. The sequence continues at coordinate 23,553 of CANJRC010000032.1, read as the reverse complement.
GAAGACGCTTTTAATTGTTGAATTGGTTGGCCGGGGACTCGGTTGCTGGTAAAATTTACCCTTTTCAGAGTCGGCAAGATCCCTCCGAAATTCACCTCGCCACAAGGTGTAAAACGCGGCGAGTAAAAATGAAGCGGCGAGTCGGGTCTGTCAGATCGAAGAGCACATGGATCAGTTCGCAAAAGAAACGCTGCTAGTCAGCCTAGAAGCAGAAATGCGGAGGTCCTACCTGGATTACGCAATGAGCGTAATCGTTGGAAGGGCGCTGCCGGATGTGAGGGACGGACTCAAGCCGGTGCATCGCCGGGTTCTTTATGCGATGCACGAGTCGAACACGGTGTGGAACCGACCGTTCGTCAAGTGCGCCCGCGTGGTCGGCGAGGTCATGGGCAAGTTCCACCCACATGGCGACTCGGCGATCTACGACACCCTGGTGCGCATGGCGCAGGACTTCAGCCTTCGCTACACATTGATCGACGGCCAGGGCAATTTCGGCTCCATTGACGGCGACAATGCCGCCGCGATGCGCTATACCGAGTGTCGGCTCGACAGGATTTCATCCGAGCTGCTGGCCGATATCGACAAAGAAACGGTCGACTTCGGGCCGAACTACGACGGCAAGGAACAGGAGCCGCTGGTGCTGCCTGCGCGCTTTCCGAACCTTCTCGTCAACGGATCATCGGGAATCGCGGTCGGGATGGCGACCAATATTCCGCCGCATAACCTGTCCGACATCATCGAGGCCTGCCAGCGACTGTTGCAGCAGCCCGACATGAGCATCGACGACCTGATTGGCATCGTGAAGGCGCCCGATTTCCCGACGGCCGGCATCATCTACGGTGTGGGTGGGGTGCGCGATGCCTACCGCACCGGTCGGGGCCGACTGGTCATGCGGGGGCGCACGCACGTGGAGGATCTCGAGAAGGGCAACCGGCAGGCGATCATCATCGATGAGCTCCCGTACCAGGTGAACAAGAAGTCGCTGCTGGAGCGCATCGCCGAGCTGGTGCGCGAGAAGAAGATCGAAGGCATTTCGCACATTCAGGATGAATCCGACAAATCCGGGATGCGCGTCGTCATCGAACTCAAGCGCGGAGAGATTGCGGACGTGGTGCTGAACAACCTGTACAAGCAGACGCAGCTGCAGGATACCTTCGGCATCAACATGGTCTCGCTGCTCGACGGGCAGCCACGCCTGCTCAATCTCAAGCAGATGCTGGATGCTTTCCTTGCGCACCGCAGGGAGATCGTGACGCGCCGGACCGTGTTTGAACTGCGCAAGGCCCGTGAGAAAGCGCACATCCAAGAAGGCCTTGCAGTGGCCCTGTCGAACGTCGATGAGATCATCGAACTCATCAAGCGTTCGCAGACGCCCGCCGAGGCGAAGGTCGGTTTGATGACGCGGGTGTGGCGCTCGAGCGTCGTCGAGGAGATGTTGTCGCGCACCGGCGCCGACGCATCGCGTCCCGACGGGATTTCAGGCGACTTCGGATTGCAGTCCGAGGGCTACCGGCTGTCGGATGCCCAGGCGCAGGCGATCCTCGAGATGCGGCTCCAGAGGCTCACGGGCCTGGAGCAGGACAAGATCGTCGAAGAATACAAGGAGCTGCTGGGGAAGATCACCGACTACCTGGACATCCTGGCCAAGCCGGCGCGCATCACCGAGATCATCTCTTCCGAACTCAACGATATTCGCGCGCAATATGGCGACAAGCGGCGCAGCGAGATTGTCATAGACGCCGAAGATTTGTCGATGGAAGACCTGATCACCCCGGAAGACGTGGTCGTGACGTTCTCGCATGCAGGCTATGTCAAGTCACAGCCGATTGCCGATTACCGTGCGCAGCGACGCGGCGGGCGAGGCAAGCAGGCGGCGGCGACCAAAGAAGACGATTTCATCGATCGGCTGTTCATCGCCAACACTCACGACACCATGCTGTGCTTCTCGTCCAAAGGACGACTTTACTGGCTGAAGGTCTACAAGGTGCCGCAGGGGGCGCGAACGAGCCGGGGCAAGCCGGTGGTCAACCTGTTTCCGCTGGTGGAAGGCGAAAAAATCACGGCGGTATTGCCGATTGCCGCTTACGTGGACAACCGCTACGTATTCATGGCAACTGCCATGGGCACGGTCAAAAAGACGCCATTGTCGGCATTTTCCAATCCACGTGAAAAGGGCATCATCGCCGTGGAACTGGATGAAGGCGACAAGCTGATCGGGGCGGCTATTACCGACGGCGAGCATGACGTGATGCTCTTTTCGGATGCCGGCAAGGCGGTGCGATTCGAAGAGGACGACGTGCGACCGATGGGGCGCCAGGCGCGCGGCGTGCGCGGCATGATGCTCGACGAGGGCCAATACATCGTGTCGATGCTTGTGGCACCTTCCGAAGAGCTCACGGTCCTGACCGCGACGGAGAATGGGTACGGCAAGCGGACGGCGATATCCGAGTACACGCGCCACGGGCGCGGGACGAAAGGCATGATCGCCATCCAGACGTCCGAGCGCAATGGCGCCCTGGTTGGCGCCGTGTTGGTGGACGATCGCGATGAGATCATGCTGATTTCAACCGGTGGCGTGATGATCCGTACGAGCGTGACGGACATTCGGGAAATGGGGCGGTCCACGCAGGGGGTAACGCTGATCAATCTCGATGAAGGAGCCAAGCTTGCCGGCGTGGAGCGCATCGTCGAGGGGGAAATGGAGAACGGTGGGAACGGGACCAGCGGTGACGATGGGGCCGGAGGTGAGGAAGCTGCGGACGGGGACGAGGGCGGTGGATCGGCTGCCCCGGATTCCGAGGGCGGTCCTGCTACGCCACCACCCATGGTGCAGTAGCACAGGAAAATCGTGCGCCGGCGAAGAATCGCCTGGCGTGGTGAACATAGGATGCTTGGTCTTGGTTTATGAGTGGCCAGCATAGCAACTTACGCAAGGGTAATCAGCGATGACAAGAGCGATCAATTTCAGCGCCGGACCGGCACTGCTGCCGGAGGAAGTCCTGCGTCAGGCGGCCGATGAGATGTTGGACTGGCATGGGTCCGGCATGGGCGTGATGGAGATGAGTCACCGTGGCAAGGAGTTCATCAAGATCCACGCTGAAGCCGAAGCGGATCTGAGGGAGTTGATGGCGATTCCCGCGAACTACAAAGTGCTTTTCCTCCAGGGCGGCGCCATCGCAGAGAACGCCATCGTGCCGATGAACATGTTGAGAGGCCATGGTGTTGCCGATTACATCAATACAGGTGAGTGGTCCAAGAAATCCATCAAGGAAGCCGGTAAGTACTGCAAGGTGAATGTGGCCGCCAGCAGCGAAGACCGCGCATTCACGTACATCCCGCCAAGGGATAGCTGGAAATTGACGACAGACGCGGCATACGTACACATCTGCAGCAATGAAACCATTGGAGGCCTGGAGTATCACTGGGTTCCCGACACAGGATCCGTGCCGCTGGTGGCAGACATGTCTTCGCACATCATGTCGCGTCCGGTTGACGTGGCCAGGTACGGGTTGATCTATGCCGGGGCACAAAAGAACATTGGTCCTGCCGGGCTGACGTTGGTGATCGTTCGCGATGACCTCATCGGCAAGGCGTTGCCCATCACACCCTCGGCGTTCGACTACAAGCAGCAGGCGGAAAGCGACTCGATGCTCAATACGCCACCGACCTACGCCATTTACATTGCGGGGCTGGTATTCAAATGGCTCAAGAAGCAGGGCGGTCTCGCGCAGATCGAGCGCCATAACATCGCCAAGGCGGCCCTGCTGTACGACTACCTCGACCAGAGTGCGTTCTTTAGCAGCCCGGTTGACAAAGCGGATCGCTCCAGAATGAATGTGCCCTTCAAGTTGAAGGATGAGTCGCTCGATGGCGCCTTCCTGAAGGGGGCCGAGGAGCGCGGCATGGTCCAGCTGAAGGGGCATCGCGCCGTCGGCGGAATGCGGGCTTCCATTTACAATGCCATGCCGATCGAAGGCGTCAGGCAGCTCGTGCAGTATATGAAGGAGTTCGAGGCGCGTCGCGCCTGAGCCTCCGGCCTCCAGGAATCACTGGCGCGCACGGTACCGTGCAGATATAGCATTCCACCGATAACCCCCCGATCACAGAAAAAGGTCAGCAATGCAATCGCCATTCAAGATTCTGGTGCTCAACCAGATTGCGCAGGTAGGTTTGGAGCGACTTCCTCCCCAGTCCTACAAGGTCGGTGAGAAAGAGGATGCTCCTGACGCCATTCTCGTGCGCTCCCACGACATGCACTCAATGCAGATTCCGGACTCGGTGCGGGCCATCGGTCGCGCCGGGGCTGGCACCAACAACATTCCGGTCAAGGACATGAGTGCGCGGGGCGTTCCGGTGTTCAATGCTCCGGGTGCCAATGCCAATGCGGTCAAGGAACTGGTGCTTGCCGGAATGCTGCTTGCCGCGCGTAATCTGGCGCCGGCACTTGAATTCGTCAAGGCTGTTTCAGCAGCCGAAAAAGACGACGCGAAGCTGGCGAAAAAGGTGGAGGACGGCAAGAAGAACTTTGCCGGCGTGGAGTTGCCCAACCATACCCTTGGGATTATCGGGCTTGGCAAGATCGGCAGCTTGATTGCGGACTCAGCAATCAAGCTGGGGATGGATGTGCTGGGCTATGATCCGGAGATCACCGTTGATGCCGCCTGGGGATTGCCCTCGCAGGTGCGGCGAGCCAACTCGATCGAGGAGGTTCTAAAGGCTAGTCATTTCGTGACCGTGCACGTGCCGCTGTTGGATGTGACGCGTCATCTCATCAATGAAAAGAACCTGGCCCTGATGCGTCAGGGGGCGATCCTGCTGAATTTTGCCCGCGAAGAGATCGTTGACGCCACCGCAATCACGGCGGCCCTGGCTTCGGGCCGTCTCAAGAATTATGTGACGGATTTCCCGGCCGCGGCATTGGCAGGCAACGCAAAGGTCATCGCCTTGCCGCATCTGGGGGCATCCACCCGGGAGGCGGAGGACAATTGCGCCGTCATGGTCGTGGACCAGGTGCGTGAGTACCTGGAGCATGGCAACATACAAAATGCAGTCAATTTCCCGAATGTCGTCATGCACCGCGAGTCGCCATTTCGACTCGCGATTGCTAATGCCAATGTTCCTAACATGGTCGGACAGATATCCGGCGCCATGGCTGGCGCGGGCCTCAACATCAATAACATGTTGAACCGATCCAAGGGAAATATGGCCTATACCCTGGTGGACGTGGATAGCCCGGTAGCGGCTAGTGTCACGGCCAGTCTGTCGGCCATTCAGGGCGTGCTCGTTGTTCGCTATTTGCCGAAAGCCGAGTGAGGGTTCATGTCCGACGAGCTTGGAAAACATCGTGCTTCGATCGACGCGCTGGATGACCGGATCGCCGGGCTCCTAAACGAAAGAGCGACACATGTCGTTGCAATCGGCAAGCTGAAGGGCGATAGCCCCATCTATCGGCCGGAGCGTGAGGCCGAAGTGCTTCGGCGCGTCAGCGGCAAGGGAGACGCCCCGATCCCGCCCGAAGGAATGACGCAGATATTCACGTCGATCATGTCGGTGTGCAGGGCGCTGGAAAAGCGCCTCGCGGTCGCTTACCTGGGGCCGGCGGGCACTTTTTCCGAGATGGCGGCCGAGAAGCAGTTCGGCAAGAGCGTGGATTGGATCCCTTGCAGTTCCATCGATGAGGCTTTCCGCAGTGCGGAGTCGGGTTCTGCGAGTTATGCCGTGGTGCCGGTTGAAAATTCAACCGGAGGCGCGGTGGGCCGCACGCTCGACCTGTTGCCGTCAACGCCACTGACCATTTGCGCCGAAGTGGTGCTTCGCGTGCGCCAGAACCTGATGGCTAAAGCCGCCGCCCCGTTAAACAGTTTTGCGCGCGTCTACTCGCATCCCCAGTCATTCAGCCAGTGCGTCGCCTGGTTGAACCAGAACATGCCCAGTGCCTCGCGAATTGAGGTTGCGAGCAATGCCGAGGCGGGTAAGAGGGCTGCGGCGGAGCCCGGTGCGTGCGCCTTGGGACCGGAATTGGTGGCGGGTCGTTATGGCCTGGTGGTGCTAGCGGCAGACGTCGAGGACGATACGCGCAACATGACCCGCTTCCTGGTCCTTGGCGCCCAGTCAGTTCGCGCGACTGGGCGTGATCGCACATCCCTCGTCATGTCGGCACACAATCGGCCGGGTGCTGTGCTTGAGCTGATATCCCCCTTCGCCAAGTACGGGGTGAGCATGAGCCGCATCGAGTCCCGGCCGGCGCGGACCGGGCAGTGGGAGTACCTGTTCTTCGTGGACATTGAGGGTCATGAAACAGATGCCGTGGTGGTGAAGGCACTTGACGAGATCCGCGAGAAGGCGCCCTTTCTCAGGGTATTGGGAAGCTACCCGACATCGCCGGATTCGGCCGGGAACTAGGAACCGGTTGCAAAATCCATATTGCAACCGCCCAATGTAGGGGAGCATGAGGGGATGTATCACTTCATTTTGAAACGGACGCTAACGTCTTCCAGCGCAAGGTCAGTGTCATGAGCATCTGCGAACAATCACCATCGTATATCCGCGCGATCGCGCCGTACCAGCCGGGAAAGCCAATCGCCGAATTGGCACGCGAAATGGGTCTGGATGAGGCGCGCATTATCAAGCTCGCCTCCAATGAAAATCCCCTGGGAATGTCCCCCAAGGCGCGCGCTGCGATCGAGAGCGCGATTGGCGATCTGGCTAGGTATCCGGATGGAAACGCATTCGACCTCAAGGCGGCGCTGGCCCGCCGATACAGCCTGGCGCCCGAGTGCGTCGTCGTTGGAAATGGCTCGAACGACCTCCTCGAACTGGTGGCCGGGGCATTCCTGACCCCTGGCTCGGCATCGGTCTATTCACGACACGCTTTTGCCGTTTATCCGCTGGCGACCCAGGCCCGTGGGGCGCGCGGCATTGTGGTGCCTGCAAAGAATTTCGGACACGATCTTAGCGCGATGCTCGCGGCGATCACGCCGGAGACTCGCCTTGTGTTCGTCGCCAATCCGAACAATCCCACAGGCACCTTCCTGGCCTCGGCAGAGATCGAGGCGTTTCTGTCGAAGGTTCCTTCGAATGTCGTCGTGGTGCTGGATGAGGCATACAACGAATACTTGCCGCCTGAATTGCGTTTCAACAGCGCGCGCTGGCTCGAGCGGCACGACAACCTGGTGATTACTCGTACTTTCTCCAAAGCCTATGGCCTGGCGGGCCTGCGGGTCGGCTATGGATTGATGAAGCCCGAAGTGGCTGATCTGCTCAACCGTGTGCGCCAGCCCTTCAATGTCAACAGCCTCGCATTGGCCGCGGCGCACGCTGCGCTGGCCGACCAAGCGTTCGTGGACCAGTCCTATGCACTCAACCGCTCAGGCATGGCTCAACTGGAAGCGGGTTTTCGCGCGCTTGGCCTGTCCTGGATCGCTTCATCCGGCAATTTCATCTGCTTCGCCCTACCCGATGAAAACGGCAAGCCGGGCGCCGGCACGGTGTACCAGAAGCTGCTGCGCCAAGGCGTGATCGTGAGGCCGGTGACGGGCTACGAGATGCCGCGACACCTGCGGGTGACGATCGGCACGCAGGTCGAAAACGAGATGTTTCTCGCTGCGCTCACGGCGTCTTTGCCTGCCTGACCGCCCCAGCCTGACTGTTTCGGCACGCCAAGAATATATAAATGTCGGTATACGAACCGCTTGAAGATACCCAACAGCTGGGCATCTTCAAGCGTAATTTGTCAAAAATTGTGGCTAACAATGCGGTGCGTGAACGCATAACCGGATGCATGCTATGAGTGAAAATGGCTGCCATATTCGCAGGCTGGTGATCGTCGGTGCAGGCCTCATCGGCGGCTCTTTCTCGCTGGCGCTCAAGCGTCGCGGCGCGGTCGGTGAAGTGGCGGGAATCGGCCGCAATCGCGAAACGCTCGAGCGCGCCAAATCGCTTGGCGTCATCGATCATGTTGGCGCCATGGACCGCCAGACCCTGGCTGGTGCGACGCTGGTGTTTCTGGCGACGCCAGTCGGACAAATGGAAGGGGTCATGCGCGCATTGATCCCGCTCCTGGACGACGACATGATCGTGACTGATGGGGGAAGCACCAAGCAGGATGTGGTGGCAATCGCGCGCCAATGCCTGGGCGCGCGGTTCCCGCAATTTGTCCCGGGCCACCCCATTGCAGGCACCGAGCGAAGTGGACCGGAAGCGGCTTTTCCAGAACTCTACGAAAAGAAGCGGGTAGTGCTGACGCCACTCGAAGAAACGAAGGCGGCATGCGTCGATCTGGTCCGCGCCGCATGGGAGACGTGCGGCGCCCGCGTGACGCAGATGACGCCGGCCTTGCATGACTCCGTGCTTGCCGCAGTCAGCCACCTCCCGCACCTACTTTCGTTCGCTTTGGTGGAAGAGCTGTCATCGCAACCCAACGGTGAATTGATGTTTTCATTCGCCGGGGGCGGGTTCCGCGACTTCACGCGCATCGCCTCAAGCAATCCGGAGATGTGGCGCGACATTTCGATCGCCAATCGGAGCGCGCTGGGGGCGGAGCTGAAGCGCTACCGTGACTCGCTGGACGCGCTACAGCGCATGGTGGATGGTGCCGATGCGGAGGGGCTTGGAAAGGTGTTCGAGAGGGCGCGAACGGCTCGAGAGCGCTGGTTGCAGAGCCAGGCCTGAGGCGCCGCATCATTCTTCCCATGGAATATCTCGATCTGGCGCCGGTTTACCGGGTAGGCGGCACGGTACGGCTTCCGGGCTCCAAGAGCATTTCGAACCGCGTGCTGCTCATGGCTGCCTTGGCGCGCGGGGAAACGCAGATCTTTGATCTGCTGCAGTCGGACGATACGCAAGTCATGTTGGGCGCATTGCAGCTGTTGGGTGTCCAATCCGAGGCTGTGGCCCAGGGTGTGCACCATGTTCGCGGGTGTGAGGGCCATTTTGCCGTCAGTAGCGCGGATATTTTCCTTGGAAACGCGGGCACCGCATTCCGTCCGCTTGCGGCAGTCCTTGCAGTGTTGGGGGGCGAGTACAAGCTGTCAGGAGTGGCGCGCATGCATGAGCGCCCGATCCGCGACCTGGTGGAGGCATTACTGAAGATTGGTGCGCGCATCGACTACCTGGGGAAGCCCGGCTACCCGCCGCTGGCAATCCATGCGGGCAAAGTTCACGCGGGGCAATCCGTGTCGGTGCGCGGCGATGTTTCTTCGCAGTTTCTGACCTCGCTTTTGCTTGCACTTCCCTTGATCGGCGCGCCGTCTCGCATTCTTGTCGCGGGCGAACTCATTTCCAAGCCTTACGTGGAAATCACCTTGAACCTGATGAGCCGATTCGGGGTTGAGGTGTCCCGCGATGGTTGGTCAAGTTTCGCCATCCCGGCCGCGCACTATGTGTCCCCTGGAAAAATCCACGTGGAGGGGGATGCGTCCTCCGCTTCTTACTTTCTTGCGGCGGGCGCGATCGGCGCCTTGTCCGCCGAGGGGAGCGTGCGCGTCGAAGGCGTGGGGCGCGCCAGCATCCAGGGAGACGTGCGGTTCATCGAAGTGCTCGAGGCCATGGGCGCGAAAGTCAGTGCGGGAGAGAACTGGATCGAGGCGACAGCAGGCGCATCGGCGAAAGCCGCCGGCCGACTCAAGTCAATCGATGCGGACATGAATCACATTCCGGATGCTGCAATGACGGTCGCCATCCTGGCGCTGTTTGCGGATGGGCCCAGCACATTGCGCAACATTGCCAGTTGGCGCGTTAAGGAAACCGACCGTATTGCGGCAATGGCGACCGAGATGCGCAAGCTTGGCGCGAAAGTGGAGGAGGGGCGCGATTACCTTAGGGTGACGCCACCGGCTGCGGTGGTGCCCAATGCGAGCATCGCGACCTATGACGACCATCGCATGGCCATGTGCTTTTCGTTGGCTGCCCTGGGGGGCGTCGCAGTGCGCATCCAGGATCCGGGATGCGTCAGCAAGACTTTTCCGGAATACTTCGATGCCTTCGCCTCCATTGTTCGTGGTTGACAAGGGGCCCAGCGGATTGCGCGCCGAAATGAATCTGTCCAATCCAAGCGGGCTGCGTCGGGGGTTGCGATGAAGCCGAGTATTCCCGTGATTGCCATCGATGGGCCTTCTGCCTCGGGCAAGGGGACGGTAGCCCAGGCGGTGGCCAAGGCCTTGGGCTTCCATTTTCTGGATAGTGGATCACTTTATCGTCTGGTTGCGCTCGCGGCTCTGAATTCGGGGTCTCCCTGGAGCGATGAAAAAGCGCTGGCAGAGTTAGCGAGCAAGCTCGATGTCAAATTCCGGGACGGATTGATAATTTTGAATAATCAGGATGTTACTGAATCTATTCGGTCTGAAGCCTGCGGTGAGGGGGCGTCCCGGGTGGGGGCCGTGCCGGGAGTGCGGGATGCCCTTTTGCAGCGACAGCGGGCGTTTCGGCAGCCACCGGGGCTGGTTGCCGATGGGCGCGACATGGGCACCGTCGTATTTGCCGATGCGCCGCTCAAAATTTACCTGACGGCCGGTGTAGAGACGAGGGCTGAACGTCGTCATAAACAGTTGAAACAAAAAGGAATCGCTGCTACACTGCCCCTCCTTTTGAGGGACTTGCAAGAGCGTGACCTGCGAGACATGTCGCGAGCCGCAGCCCCTCTCAAGCCAAGTCCCGATGCGCACCTCTTGGATACAACAGCGATGTCGGCCGAGGCTGCCACTGAACAGGTCCTGACCTGGTATCGGGGGCTAAGGGAAAAATGAAGTGGAATCTCCGGGTGACGGGAACGCCCATGCCGGCCTAACCGGCCAAGCTGCCCCGTCTTTTTAGTAACGAACCCTGCGACCATCTTTTTTTTGGCGCAGATCAATCAGGTCAATCATTTATGGCAAACGCAGCCCCCGCAGTCGCATCCGAACCCCATCACCCCGACAGCTTTGCCGCGATGTTTGAGGAAAGCCTCTCGCGCAAGGAAATGCGCATTGGGGAAGTGATCACTGCAGAAGTCATCCGCGTCGACATGAACCACGTTGTCGTGAACGCCGGACTGAAGTCGGAATCATTCATTCCGCTGGAAGAATTCAAGAACGACCAAGGCGAAGTTGACGCCAAGCCGGGCGATTTCGTTGCTGTTGCGATCGAAGCGCTTGAGGACGGCTACGGCGAGACACGGCTCTCGCGTGACAAGGCCAAGCGCCTTGCCGCTTGGATGGACCTCGAGAAAGCCCTGGAAAATGGCTCGCTCGTCGATGGCATCATCACGGGCAAGGTCAAGGGCGGGCTGACTGTCATGACCAACGGCATCCGCGCGTTCCTTCCGGGCTCGCTGGTGGATGTGCGCCCGGTCAAGGACACCACGCCCTACGAGGGCAAGCAGATGGAATTCAAGGTCATCAAGCTTGACCGCAAGCGCAACAACGTGGTCGTGTCGCGGCGTGCCGTGCTCGAGGCCAATCAGGGGGAAGAGCGCCAAAAGCTGCTGGAGACGTTGTCCGAAGGCGCTGTCGTCAAGGGAATCGTCAAGAACATCACCGATTACGGCGCATTCGTGGATCTTGGCGGTATCGACGGCCTTCTGCACATTACCGATCTTGCATGGCGTCGCGTAAAGCACCCATCAGAAGTCCTTGCGGTCGGGGACGAAGTGACGGCAAAGGTACTCAAGTTCGATACCGAGAAGAATCGTGTTTCGCTTGGCATGAAGCAATTGGGTGAAGACCCGTGGGTGGGCCTGTCGCGCCGTTACCCGACGGGTACGCGCCTATTCGGAAAGGTCACCAACCTCACCGATTACGGTGCATTCGTTGAAGTGGAGCAGGGCATCGAGGGTCTTGTTCACGTTTCGGAAATGGATTGGACCAACAAGAACGTTCATCCGTCCAAGGTCGTTGCCCTTGGGGATGAAGTCGAAGTCATGATTCTTGAAATCGACGAGGATCGTCGCCGCATTTCGCTGGGGATGAAGCAGTGCATGCCCAATCCGTGGGAAGAGTTTTCGATCAACGCAAAGAAGGGCGACAAGGTCAAGGGACAGATCAAGTCCATTACTGATTTTGGTATCTTCATCGGCTTGCCGGGCGGAATCGACGGCCTGGTCCACCTGTCGGACCTGTCGTGGACGCAGACCGGAGAAGAGGCTGTTCGCAATTTCAAGAAGGGCGACGAGCAGGAAGCGGTTGTCCTGTCCATCGACGTCGAGCGCGAGCGGATTTCCCTGGGCATTCGTCAGTTGGAAGGCGATCCATTTACCAACTTTGTGGCGTTGAACGACAAGGGCAAGGTTGTCACGGGTTCGGTAAAGTCCGTGGATGCCAAGGGCGCAGTCATCAGCCTGAGCGAAGAGGTCGAGGGTTACCTCCGCGCTTCGGAAATTTCGCGGGATCGCGTGGAGGACGCGCGCACGCTTCTCAAGGACGGCGATTCAGTATCTGTCATGATCATCAACGTTGATCGGAAGAACCGGGCCATAAACCTGTCGGTCAAGGCGAAGGACATGTCGGATGAAACGCAGGCCATGGCCAAGTTGCAGAGCGAGTCGGCGGCGAGTTCCGGCAGCACCAATCTGGGTGCATTGCTCAAAGCCAAGCTAGATAACAAGAACGCCCAGTAATAGCCCGGAGCGTGCAGATGACCAAGTCCGAGCTGATCGCAAGACTGGCAGCCAGGTATCCGCAACTGGTGGCAAAGGATGCGGAATATGCAGTCAAAATGATTCTCGATGCCATGACCCACAGCCTGGTTGAGGGGCAGCGCATCGAGATTCGCGGGTTTGGCAGCTTTGGACTGAATCATCGGCCCGCGCGCACTGGTCGCAATCCGAAGTCTGGTGAGCGCGTTCCGGTTCCAGAGAAATTCGTGCCGCATTTCAAGGCCGGCAAGGAACTCAGGGAGCGCGTTGACCTGAAGTAGTATTTGATCGTATGTTGGGATACGGCGGCCGTCGTGCCGCCATTTTTTTGCGTGGGACAAGTTGTCCAGCAGGATCTGTCTAGATGAAAGCAATACGCTACTTGTCGTGGGCATTGCGGGCAGTATTGTTTCTGCTCCTTCTTTTGTTCGCGCTCAAGAACACGGACCCAGTAACACTGCGGTTTTTCTTCTCGGAGTCATGGCAGCTTCCGCTTGTGCTGCTGCTGCTCATATTCTTTGCATTTGGCGCCGTGCTGGGCGTGGTTGCGTGTACCGCTCGATTGCTGCGCGAGCGTCGCGAGATCCTGACGCTCAAGAAGGAAATTCGACGCCTGTCTGAAGCTCAAATGGCCCAGAAGCCGCCTATCGATGAGCCGCCGCAAGTCTTGGGGCGCTGATGGACCTTGAGTACTGGTGGTTGCTCGGTTTCCCGGTCTTTTTCGGGCTGGGCTGGCTCGCCGCGCGGATCGATATCAAGCACTTGCTGACTGAGTCGCGCCAGCTGCCTTCGTCCTACTTCAAGGGCCTCAACTTTCTGCTCAATGAACAGCCTGACAAGGCCATCGAGGCCTTCATCGAGGTGGTCAAGGTCAATCGCGAGACGATCGAGCTGCATTTTGCCCTGGGCAGCCTTTTTCGCCGGCGAGGGGAGACGGAGCGTGCCATCCGCATGCACCGAAATCTGCTAGAACGTGGTGACCTAGTTGAGGCGCAGCGACTTCAGGCGCTGTACGAGCTGGGGCAGGACTACTTGAAGGCCGGGTTACTGGACCGGGCAGAGGAAGCGTTTTCAAAGCTGCGGGACGGCAGTTTTCGCCAGGAGGCATTAAAATTTCTCATCGATATCTACCAGCAGGAAAAGGACTGGGAACGAGCCATTGCGGTGACCAGAGAGCTGGAGAAAGGGGGCGGCGAATCCCGGCAGAAGGAGATTGCCAATTACCTTTGTGAGATCGCCTCGCATCATGCAACCCATTCGCGGCCCGAAGACGCCAGGCGCTATCTAACCGAGGCGCTGACAGAAAGCCGCAAATGCGTCAGAGCGAACCTGTTGCTGGGTGAAATTAACGCTGCCGCGGACGATCATGCCGGCGCCATTGATTCGTGGAAGCGCATCGAGCAGCAGCAACCCGCCTACCTTGCGTTGTGTGCCGGGAAGATGCTTGAGAGTTTTCGGACGTTGGGCAGGGCGGAAGAGGGGCTGACTCTGCTCAAGGGGTATCTTGCCGCGTATCCGTCTCTCGACCTGTTGGATGTCGCGTTCCAGTCGACACTCGAAAGTAGTGGAGCCGAGGCTGCTTATGGCCTGGTCAAGGAGGAGTTGCGGCGCAATCCCACGCTCCTTGGGCTGGATAAATTGCTTGAGGCGCAGTTGATGGTGGCGCCTGCGGAACGGCGGCCCGATTTGGAACTGGTGAAAAACCTGGTTCATAACCATACGCGGCGCCTGGCACGCTATCGGTGCGAAAATTGCGGCTTCAAGGCGCGCCAGTTTTATTGGCAATGTCCGGGGTGTGCCGGCTGGGAAACTTACCCGCCTCGGCGCACTGAGGAGTTCGATTTGACGCCGTGACAGGTCGGGGGTGCATGAGGAGAGCTATCCCCTCATTTTGATGCGGACGCTTAATACCGGAGTGAGTGTTGAAGATTTCAATTATTGGGACCGGATATGTCGGGCTTGTCACTGGGGCCTGCCTGGCAGAAGTGGGGAACGACGTGCTTTGCCTGGATCTTGATCGGGCCAAGATCGACCTGCTCAATCAGGGGGGCGTCCCCATATACGAGCCAGGACTTAAGGAACTGGTCCATCGCAACAAGGCTGCGGGACGATTGCGGTTTACGTCCGATATCGAGACGTCAGTGGCGTTCGGCGCAATACAGTTCATCGCTGTTGGCACTCCTCCGGACGAGGACGGATCTGCGGATTTGCGGCATGTCATTTCTGCGGCGCGTAGCATCGGTCAGCACATGGTTGAGCCCCGTCTGATCGTCAATAAGTCCACCGTGCCGGTCGGAACTGCAGACACGGTGCGCGATGCGGTTGCTTCGGAGGTGAGGAAGCGCGGAGCGAACACCAAGTTCTCTGTCGTGTCCAATCCTGAGTTCCTCAAGGAGGGGGCGGCGATCGAAGATTTTATGCGCCCGGATCGAATCGTTATCGGAAGCGACGATGCGGAAGCGACCCAGACCATGCGCGCACTGTATGCACCGTTTCAACGCAATCACGAACGCATCATGGTCATGGATGTTCGTTCCGCCGAACTCACAAAATACGCTGCCAATGCGATGCTGGCCACGCGCATTTCGTTCATGAATGAAATGGCGAACCTGGCAGAGCGCCTGGGAGCGAATATCGAGCACGTGCGCAAGGGTATTGGGTCGGATCCTCGTATCGGGTATCACTTCCTGTATGCGGGCGTGGGTTACGGCGGGTCGTGCTTTCCGAAAGATGTGCAGGCGCTGATTCGGACGGCGAAGGACGCCGGCGGTAGTTTGCCCATGCTCGAGGCAGTGGAGGAAGTGAATCGACAGCAGAAGAAGCTGCTTGGTCGCAAAGTCATCGAGAGATTCGGCGAGGACCTTTCCGGTAAACGCTTTGCTGTGTGGGGGCTTGCCTTCAAGCCCAATACCGACGACATGCGCGAGGCGCCGAGCAGCGACGTCATCGCCGACCTGGTTGGGCGAGGGGCCAGTGTTGTCGCCTACGATCCGGTCGCGGTTCCGGAGGCGCGAAAGGTGTTTTCCGGCACGCCCGGACTGACCTTCGCGGACTCCCAGATGGCCACCCTTGAGGGCGCGGACGCACTTGTCATCGTGACGGAGTGGACGGAGTTTCGCAGTCCAGACTTTTCAGCGATACGCGCTAAGCTGAAGGCCGCCGTTATTTTCGATGGTCGCAATCTGTATGATCCAGCGGAAGTTCGTATGCACGGTCTGGAGTACCATTCAATAGGAAGATCATGATGGTGCCGCCGGCATATTGGGTAGTGATTTCAGGGTGACATTCGTGAAACGGGAAGCCGCGCCACCTTCGCATACGCAATTGCCTGACACCGCCGGGGCGCGCATCCTGGTCGTCGGTGATGTCATGCTGGACCGTTACTGGTTTGGCGATGTCGATCGTGTCTCGCCAGAAGCGCCCGTACCCATTGTCAAGGTGGGGCGCGTCGATGAGCGCCCGGGCGGGGCGGCGAACGTTGCTCGCAATGTTTCATCGCTGGGCGCGCATTCAGCGCTGCTTTCCGTCATCGGGATGGACGAACCAGGGGCGATACTGGAGCGATTGCTTGCAGCGGACGGTGTGGTCGCGACTCTGCATAGGGATGCGAGTATCTCCACGACGGTGAAACTCCGTGTGGTGGCCCGACAGCAGCAATTGTTGCGCATCGACTTCGAGAAGCCGCCGAGTAAGGAGGTTCTGGCCGACAAGTTGGTGGATTACCAGAATCTGCTTGGTTCGTGCGACGTGGTCCTGTTGTCCGACTATGGCAAGGGCGGGCTAGCGCACATCGGGCGCATGATCGAATTGGCGCGGAGCGCTGGGCGGCGGGTGCTGGTGGATCCCAAGGGGGAGGATTATTCCAGGTACAAGGGAGCAACGATCGTGACGCCCAACCGCGCGGAACTGCGTGCAGTCGTCGGCGGTTGGAGCAACGAGAAGGAACTGGAAGCAAAGGCGCATGCTCTTTGCAGGGAATTGGGCCTCGAGGCCCTGCTGTTGACTCGCAGCGAAGAAGGAATGACGCTTTTCAAGGACGGTGGGGTTGTTCACCAAATGGCCAGCGCGAGGGAAGTGTTCGATGTCAGCGGGGCGGGTGACACGGTCATCGCGTCGGTTGGCGTAATGATGGCGTGCGGCCTTTCTCTGGAAAGCGCCATGGAGGTCGCCAACGTTGCAGCAGGGATCGTCGTGGGAAAATTGGGGACTGCGACAGTGCGTCTCGAAGAGCTTCGGGGCGCGTTAGCTTAGGCACGCGCACGCGGATAGGGAATTCAAGTCATGCAATATGTTGTTACCGGTGCTGCCGGATTTGTCGGGTCCAATATTGTCAGGGCGCTCAACGCGCGTGGTGAACGGAACATCCTGGCCGTTGACAACCTGGAGGGTCCGCACAAGTTTTCCAATCTTGTAGGACTCCATATTTCGGATTATCTGGACAAGCGCGATTTCCTGACTCGGTTGAGCGAGGGGCAGTTTGTGGGCGACTTCGATGCGGTGATCCATCAAGGAGCATGCTCCAACACCATGGAACTGAATGGCCGCTACATGATGGATAACAATTACCGTTATTCGCTCGCCTTGCTGGACTTCTGTGTCGATGAGGAAATTCCCTTTATCTATGCATCGTCAGCAGCAGTCTACGGCGCGTCTCAGACATTCATCGAGTCCCCGGAAAACGAGCGCCCCTTGAACGTCTACGGCTACTCGAAGCTCCTTTTTGATCAGGTAGTGCGCCGACGCATTGAAAGCGCGGAATCGCAGGTGGCAGGATTTCGTTATTTCAATGTTTATGGCCCCAATGAAGCGCATAAGGCGCGCATGGCCTCCGTCGCATGGCACTTCTTTCGGGAATATCGTGCCGAGGGTTTCGTACAGCCGTTTGCGGGTTCGGGCGGATACCAGGATGGCTGCCAATTGCGCGATTTCGTATCCATTGAGGACGTCGTGAAGGTGAATCTGCATTTCCTCGACGACCCTGCACGATCTGGTATTTACAACCTTGGAACCGGACGGGCAGAAAGCTTCAATGCAGTGGCCGCAGCGGTGATCAACACTTGTCGTAGCGCCAACGGGCAGCCGGTAATGCCCATCGAGGAGTTGCACCGAGCCGGCCTCGTCCGTTACAAGCCTTTTCCCGATGTACTGAAGGGAAAGTACCAGCACTTCACCGAGGCAAATATCGACTCCTTGCGCAAGGCCGGCTATCGCGAGACATTCCTGACTGTGGAGCAGGGCGTGTCTCGCTATGTAGAGCAATTGCTTGCCACATCGGAGATGTAGGGCAACATTCATTTCGCGGAGCTACCTTGTACAAGACGATTGAAGATACGGTCGGCAATACGCCCTTGGTGCGGCTGAAGCGCATTCCGGGTGAAAGCAGTAACGTGATCCTAGCCAAGCTTGAGGGCAACAATCCGGCCGGCTCGGTGAAAGACCGTCCAGCAATGTCGATGGTCGTGCGCGCGGAAGCGCGAGGAGACATCAAGCCCGGGGACACATTGATTGAGGCTACGAGTGGCAACACCGGGATCGCGCTTGCCATGGCGGCGGCCATGCGTGGCTATCGCTTGATCCTGATCATGCCGGAACACCTATCCATTGAGCGCAGACAGGTGATGCGAGCATTTGGTGCGGAAATCATCCTTACGGCCAAAGCCGGCGGGATGGAGGCGGCGCGCGACCTCTCGGAGAAATTGCGTGGCGAAGGCAAGGGCATCATCCTCGACCAGTTCGCCAATCCTGACAATCCGCTCGCGCACTACGAGGCTACCGGCCCTGAAATATGGCTCGACACCAATGGCCGCATCACGCACTTTGTCTCCAGCATGGGAACAACCGGAACCATCATGGGGGTGTCCCGTTACCTGCGTGAGAAGAATCCGAAAATACAGATCATAGGGGCGCAACCTACTGAGGGCTCCCAAATTCCAGGCATTCGCAAGTGGCCCGTGGAGTACTTGCCGAAAATCTATAATTCGAAAAGCGTGGATCGTCTGGAGTATGTCAGCCAGGCCGATGCAGAGGAAATGACAAGGCGGCTTGCCCGGGAAGAGGGGATCTTCGCTGGCATCTCATCGGGTGGTGCGATGGTTGTCGCGTTGCGCATTGCGCGCGAGTTGCAGAATGCAACCATTGTCTCCATTGTCTGTGATCGAGGCGACCGTTACCTGTCTACTGGTGTATTCCCGGATTGATGCGGATCGCAGCGAACGGGGCGGGTAATCGATGACGCCGCTACTGGCTTTCGACATAGAAACGGTGCCGGATGTGGAGGGTATCCGCCGCCTTCACGACATAGATACTGATGTCGCCGATAACGATGTGGCGGAATTTGCCATGGCGCGCCGGCGTGCGCGTACTGGCAGCGACTTCCTTCCTCTGCACCTGCACCGCGTCGTCGCGATTGCCTGTGCCTTGCGCGAAGGGGAGGGGTTTCGTGTTTGGTCGCTGGGTGCGCCGGAAGACTCCGAAAAGGAGATCATCCGGCGGTTCTTTGACGGTATCGAGCGCTATACGCCGCAGTTGATTTCCTGGAATGGCAGCGGCTTCGACATGCCGGTGCTGCACTATCGCAGCCTCGTCCATGGGCTGAGCGCACCGCGTTACTGGGATATGGGTGACGACGACCGCGACTTCCGCTTCAACAACTACATCAACCGTTATCACACGCGTCATGTCGATCTTATGGATCTGCTGGCGCTGTTCAATGGCCGAAACTACGCTCCCCTGGATGACATCGCGCAATTGCTTGGGTTTCCCGGCAAGCTCGGAATGGATGGCTCAAAGGTGTGGGAAGCCTACCAGCGCGGCGAGATAGTGAATATCCGAAACTACTGCGAAACGGACACGACCAACACGTATCTTGCCTACATGCGTTTTCAGCTCTTGCGTGGGGCGTTTGACGAGTCGCGCTATCAGAGGGAGATTCAACTTGTTCGCGCAAGTCTGGAGCGCACCGATGCGCCGCACTGGGGCGAATTCCTGGCGGCATGGCCGTTGAAACAAGACTGAGCAGACGGCATGAGTGAAATTTCAGCGAGGATCGAATCCCTTGATCGGGAAGCGCGTGGCGTGACCCACGTGGAGGGTAAGGCAATTTTCGTCGATGGCGCTCTTCCGGGAGAGGATGTCGAGTACTCCCCATATCGCCGCAAAGGCTCCTATGAGCTAGCGCAATTGCTCAGGGTGAAGTCACCAAGCCCCTCCCGCGTTGAGCCGCACTGCCGCTGGTTCGGACATTGTGGCGGCTGTTCGCTGCAGCATATGGAGTTCCGGGCGCAGGTCGCGGCCAAGCAGCGCATCCTGGAAGATGCGTTCTGGCACATTGCCCGGATCCGCCCCGAGCGCATGATGTCGCCGATATATGGCGAGCCTTGGCGCTATCGGCATCGCGCCCGAATGTCGGTGCGTCTGGTGCGCAAGAAGGGCGGTGTGCTGGTCGGGTTTCATGAAAGGCGCTCCAGTTTCGTTGCGGACATGACGAGCTGCGAGGTCATGCCGGAGCGGATTTCGGATTTAATACCAAAGCTCCGCAGTCTCGTGGGAAATCTGTCGATCTGCGAGCGCCTGCCGCAGGTGGAAGTGGCGATAGGTGAGCGGGTTACCGTACTGGTGCTGCGGGTGTTGGAGCCGCCAAGCGAGCAGGATAAAGTTCTGCTAAAAGCCTTTTCTGAAGAGGTGGGGGTGCAGTTCTGGCTGCAACCAGTTGGACCCGAGACGGCAGTGCCGTTCTGGCCTCTGGATGCCCCGCCGCTTGACTACACGCTCCCGGAGTTTGACGTTTCCATCGCGTTCCGCCCGACAGACTTTACGCAGGTGAATCATGCGGTCAACCGAATGCTGGTGCGACGGGCTCTCGGGCTGCTCGACCCAGCGTCTGGCGAGCGGGTACTTGATCTTTTCTGTGGATTGGGGAACTTCACACTGCCCATTGCCCGACGTGGTGCGCGCGTACATGGCGTAGAGGGCAGTCCGGAACTCGTGCAACGGGCCGTGCACAATGCGGGTCGAAATGCGTTGGAGGGACGGTGTTCATTCGAGGCAGCCAACCTGTTTGATGAGGCTGCAGTCGAGCGCGTGATGGCGCTTGCAGGTGCCATTGACAAAGCACTCATCGACCCCCCCCGCGAAGGGGCGATGGAAGTTGTCAAGCGGCTTTCTGTAGCGACCGGCACGCGCCGAATTGTGTATGTATCGTGCGACCCTGGGACTCTTGCGCGAGATGCCGGCGTGCTGGTCGGCACACAGGGCTATACCCTGCGAGCGGCCGGCATAGTCAACATGTTCCCGCAGACCTCACATGTTGAGTCGATTGCCTTGTTCGAGGCGGCCTGAAGTGGCCCCAGCGTGATTTGTGACGGGTTCGCTATGCTATTCCTAACGAGCGCTTAGATAGATGCGGCCGGTTTTCGGCAGCGAATGTGAATCAGGAAGGTTGGCCGAGCGGTTGAAGGCATCGGTCTTGAAAACCGGAAGGGGTTACACCCTTCGCGAGTTCGAATCTCGCACCTATACAAATTCAAGCACTTACCAACTTCCCGACGTTCCCAGCAACGTCGCGATTGGATTTGGGGTTACGTCGAAGCCAGTAGCCGCCTAGGCCGCGAATTCTGTCGGCCGGTCAGGCGCAGTCAGATGACCACCGGCACCTCACCCCCCGCCTTTTAGACGGGTTCCATCCGGCATACCCCTTCACTGGGTTTTGCTCAAACGGTTCCCTCGAAACCAATCTGCCCCTCCTGTTTCACGTCGTCTTTTTAATTTAAATGTATTTAAATAAATCAAAAGTAACAATAAATGACTTTATGAACATAAATGTTTAAAATAAGAAATTCGTCGACAGAGGCTTTGTTCTACCCTCAGTCAGGCAATTCAGCCCACTCTAAAAGGACAAGTAATGACAACCGCACACGTAGAGAAATTCGCAGAACTCATCGGTAAGGACCCCGCCCTGTTGGCAAAGCTTGGCTTGGACAAAGTCAATGCGGATGCAGCAGCGGCGGCGACCAGCGCGGTAGCTTTCATCACCAACGCCGTGAAAGAGGCAAAAGCCCTCGGTCTGCAATTCACCGAAGAAGAAGCCCAGGCTTTTATGGTCGCCGAATCAAAAGCAGCAGCAAGCGAAGAACTGTCCGATATGCAACTGGAGGCAGTGGCGGGGGGGAAATTCGAACCCGGCCGCGGCCAGAAGCAGTACACGGCAGGAATCAGTTTGATCCTGAGGCAACTCCCGCCGCTACCCGACATAACAGGGAACACTGACCAGTTTGGACATCCCAAGCCCAGATAGATTTAGATTTACGTGGTTCCAGATCTGGTTGAACCGGTTCTGAGAGACCAAGCCTTGAAGACCGCCGTGTAGCCAGGACACCCAGCGTTGAACGTACTGCCCGAGCCGATAGGCCAAGGCGGCGGTCAGGGCAACCACAGAGCTTGGACCTATTTTTACAGCCGAAGAGTTTAGTGTCTTCGTAAAAGCAGAATGCAATGCACCGAAGAGTGGTGAGTTAAGTGTTCCGCAATTGGACGCGGTGGCAAGTGGTGCGAAACGGATCCCGATAACGATGTTTGCGGATCTTTAGGAGAATTCTGTTGCGTAAAGTCTTGTACATACTCGGCCAATTATCTGACTCAGATGTTGATTGGTTGGCGCGTTCAGGTAAGCGCATTAAAGAGGTGAAGGGCGCACAGTTGATCACGGCTGGCGTTGCCTTAAGCAAGGTATACATAGTTTTGGATGGTGAGCTTTCAGTCCAAACCAACAAAGGGTTTGAGCTTGCCAGAGTGTCTTCTGGTGAAATTCTTGGTGAAATGTCGTTGGTAGATTCGCGCCCGCCTTCGGCGTCGGTGGTGGTATTGCAGGATGCTTTTTTGCTTCTGCTGGATAAAACGGTTCTCCAGGAAAAACTGGATTCAGATACCGGCTTTAGTTCGAGGTTTTACCGTGCTATCGCCATTTTCTTGTCTGAGCGGATGAGATCCACGGTGGGTCGTATGGGATATGGGGACCCGAGTGAAGCGGCCCCCGTGGACACCGATGAACTTGACGAAAACGTTCTGGATAGCGTCCATCTTGCCGGTGCTCGATTCGAGCGGCTATTGAAGAAGTTGATGGGATAAATTGATTTTGACGCTCAACTTCACGCCTCTGAGAGGCGTCGTTACAAACACACTTTCTTTCAGTGCGTTTGTACTACTGGTGGCATTCACTCCGACGGCGCAAGCGCAGCGATTGCAGGATGTTCGCCCAGGCTTGAGTTTTGCAGCAGCCATGTCAGCTGCATTGTCGGGCAATACAAGTGTTTTGTTGGCGCGTACACAGGAGGATTTAGCGCAGGGGGCGGCGCAAACTGCTCGCGGAGTCTTTGACTTTAATTTGAATGCGCAAGGCGGCGCTACGCGCGCCAATGATCCGTTAAAACAGTCGGACCGCAATACCCTTTTGCAGAATGATTTTGATTTACGTTACAACCTGTCCGACACGACGACTACCCAAGCTGGGGCTACGCAGCTATTTGCGAATGGCTTGCAAGCAAATCTGGTGGCTACCCATACCACCAGCATGTCCAATATCTTTCCTGCCTCGTCCACACCCAGACAAAGTATTGGCGCACTGACTTTTCAGCTGCGCGTCCCAATGCTGCGCAATTCCGGAAATGTCACTGCGGCACCGCTTCGCGCCGCTGAATTAGAAGCATTAGCTGCTCGCGGCGATCTGGAATTCGCGGTCTCAAATATTGTTTTAAGCAGCGCGCTTGGGTATTGGGACTACTTGGCAAAAACGCAGAGATTAACGATTGCCCGCAACAGTGAGCGACGCGGTGAGGAGTCGCTGGATGAATTGCGTAAATTGATTGCTGCTGATGAATTGCCCCAAGCTGAAATTAACCTCGGGCTGGCGAGCCAGAATGACAGGCGGGGCGCGAGGATTGCCGCAGAACAGG